>CAZYYW010000005.1:6123-49377 GCA_964651445.1 uncultured Thiotrichaceae bacterium | reverse complement strand
GCCCAATAACTTTTCTAACTCTTGTAAACTTATAGTTCTTGCTAAACTTATAACGCTCTTCGGCAGTATCAAAACTCTGTTGCCTTAAATAAAACTATTTTAACCTGTAATGCGTAGCTAGTTTTAAAATTAAAAACTGCGCTTAAAAATCTAACACATCATGCAGCGGTGATCGGTTTAGTCCTTTTGCAATAAAACTAAACCAGTCGCTGCTTGTCTGGTTTTGCCTAATTTTTTGCAAAATATCTTTTACCTGTGCTTCTGTTTCAAAATCTGCAAATACTGCTGCACCAGTACCGCTCATCCTTGCTTTTGAGTATTCCCCAACTATTTCAATAGCTTGCGATACTTCTGGGTAATTTTTACAAACCACTTCGGTACACACATTGCGCCACTCATGCCGCGAAAGGTCGCACAGTTTGATGGTAGAACAATCGCGTGTCAAATCTGAATTTTCAAACACTTCTTTTGTGGAAACATGCACTGGCGGCAGTAACACCAAATACCATTTTTCTGGAGGATAAATCGGCGTTAATTTTTCACCAACGCCTTCAGCAAAAGCCGCAAAGCCGCGTACAAAAACCGGTACGTCTGCACCCAGTGTCAAGCCCATTTCTGCCAGTGTTTCAATCGAAAACGCCATCTTCCATAATTGATTCAAGGCGATTAATGTGGTGGCGGCATCGGAACTCCCGCCGCCCAGTCCTGCGCCCATGGGTATATTTTTTGTTAGATAAATGTCCACACCCTTGGCAAGGTCTGCATCCGTGGCAGAAGTGTTTATCGCAGCGGTGCTAGCTAACTTTTCCTGTGCAAAGCATTGCCGCAATAAATGCGCTGCTCGCACGATGATGTCTTGCTCTGCCGGTATTTCAAAGTTTTCACAGTGCCGAATGATCTGGGTATCACTTCTAATTTTAAACACCAACTCATCAGCAAAATCTATAAATTGAAAAACCGTTTGGAGTTCGTGGTAACCGTCATCACGGCGGCCGGTGATGTGCAGCATTAGGTTTAGCTTGGCGGGTGCCGGCCACGCTGTATTCGTCCCGGCTTTGTTCATCCCGGTCTTATTCGTCATTGTCCCGCTGTTAACTCACTGTCAATTAACCATTGCCTGAGTATCAGTCGAATAGCCAGATCATCGTCATCATCACGGCTGAGATAAAGCCTGTGCGGTAATAGAATTTTCTTACCGATGTATTTCTTCATTTCTACATTCCAACCAGCCTGTTTCACGGTCTTGAGCAAACCCTGTTCATTCCAACCAATGTCATCAATGACCATCGATTCAGCGGGCAAACCACGAATCCAATCCTTAACGGCATTTACCGGCAGTTGCACACCCAACATAGAAGAAAACACCTCATCAATATTACTCACTGTCTCCTGTGTACCATCAGGATGACGAATTTGCGCACCGTGGTTATCGCCTTGCACCCGATAACTACCTGCGCCCAATGGCGCGATCAGGTGTATGGAAAAATCCTGCTGCGCCTGTTTCCAGACAATATCCAAACTGCCCCCTTCATTTTTAGTCTGCACACCAAGACGCCCGCGAATCTCCCAACTTTGAATCTGTTGTCGCGTTTTCTGTTCGACCACCCAGCCAGCGGGTTCTATTTCCGGCGTTTCGATTTTTACCTGCTGTTGCACCGTGGCACACGAAATGAGCGATAACGTGACAAAGCTAATCGCAAAAATAAATGAAATGTGACGAACCATAGCAGTGGAAGTGTTGTTATTAAGAATGGCGTATTGTAAATGCTGGCTTAAGCAATAACAATCTTACCGCTGAGAAACCGCAACCAACATAAAATTAATGGCCAGCAATCGATTAAGAATGTAGTCGCTTACGGGCCTAGCTACTGATGAATCGGCTGCTGACGGAGGCTGCAGACGGATCGGCTGCTTACGGATCTAGCCGCTGCAGTGTTTCGAGCAGCACAGGGTGCTCAGGATTTTGTTTTTTGCCTTTTTTCCAGACCTCGCGAGCCTTCTCTTTCTGGTTGGTCATCCATAAAACTTCACCATAATGCGCCGCAATTTCGGCGTCCTGCATTTTTGAGAAAGCTTTCGACAGCCACTTTAAAGCTTCGTCCATTTCACCCAGACGGTAACTAACCCAACCCAAGCTATCCAGTATCGCGGGATCGTCGGGTACCAGAGCAACCGCTCTTAGTATGTAACCCTGCGCTTCCTTAAAACGTGAAGTGCGATCCGCCAGTGTATAACCCAATGCATTCAGGGCATTGGCATTATCCGGTTCTTGCGAGATAACTTTGCGCAAATCAGCCTCTGCCATTTCCAGCAGATCAACTTTCTCGGCCATTAAACCACGCGCATAAAGCAAAGTTGTGTCATCGTGTTTTTGCTGTAGCGCACGACTATACAATTCGACGCCTTCCTTATAACGTCCTTCACTACGCAGTATTTCACCCTGCGCAAGAAACGCTTTAACCCGTAGCGCCCAACTCGTTTGTTCTTCTGCCAACGCTTCAAGCTTCGCCAGACCTTCATCCGGCTTACCCAATGCAGCAAGTAATACAGCAATGCGTAACTGTGCGTCATAAGCATAATTTCCGGTTTTTACTCGCAGGTAATAAGATATCGCCTGCTTGTGATCGCCCTGATTTTGCACGATACGCCCAAGGTAGTAGTTGGCAACGGGCACCTTCTGGTCTAGCTCGACCAGTTTTTGCAACATATCGGCAGCCTCATCGAGCTGCGTTGTTTCGATATATAACAGTGCCAGGCTCAACGTAATATCAGCATCTTGCGGCAACTTTTCATGCAGGATGGCATATTGCTCCGCGGCCAATGTCATATCACCCTGCTCTACCAGCATGCGTGCATATTGCACGCGCAAGGCATTGTTATCTGGCAGCTCTTCTAGCACCTGTTTTATCAGTGCAGTGGCTTCATCTTCTTTACCCTGCGCAAGCAGTACCCTTGACTTGATGATTAAAACTTCATGCAGCGCGGGGTCAATCACTAGCACCTGGTCGAGCAACTGCAATGCTTCGTCATATTGCTTTAGCTGCGCTGCATAACGCGATTGCAGCACCAACATGTGTTTATTTTTGCCCTCTCTCTGGTTTAATTTCTGCAACACGACGTAGGCATCCTCAGTATTGGATTCCTTCGCCAATAGCTGCTTAACCGCCATTGCTTCATCAGCCGAAGATTTACTATAGATATCAAGCATCTGCTGGATATGCGGCACGGCATTTTCTGGCTGACCCAGTTTTAAATAGGTCAGCGCATACATTCTTGGCAGGTCTTTGGCGTTGGGTTCTAGTTCCTGCCAACGCTCTAACGCTGCCAGAGCTTCATCATATTGTTTGCCATAGAGTGCGATATAAGCGGTACGAGCTGCAATGCGGCTATCTTCCAGCGTTTTTGACGCCTGCCGGTAGAAAGCCAGAGAAGCATGAGTGTCACCGACGTTACCGGCGAATTCCGCCGCTAAAAGGTAGAACAATGTATCGCCATCAAGACTAACCTCGTTTACCACTGCGGTGGATTCTACTGTGCCCGACGCTACCGTCTCTGTAGCCTCTTCCTCGTCACTCACCGTTTTCGCTGAAGAATCGCTCTGTTCAACGTCCTGCGCGTGCATCAGATCTGTTCCGCTGCCTTCTCCAGACAAGGTACTACAGGCCGTTAAAACCAATGGCAGAACAATCAGTAGGAAGATAGAAAACGGCATTTTATGCACCGTTGTTAATCTCACACGGTGGACTTTAGAACGAATTATACTGCGAAAATTTTCCATACTGACCCGATACATAAACAACATAAATAAACCACTTCTGCTACTGAGAATAACGCATTTTCTGACACAATTTGTAATATAAAGCGTAAAAATCAGCTAATTTACTAAATATTTAGGGGTATTCCCCAGATTCGGCTTGAGTTAAGTGTTTGCATCCCTCAAAATTACTCGTTTCACCGTATCCGTACTAACGTAAACCGTCTATGTCTTTGATTACACTTGGCATCAATCACAAAACCGCGCCTCTGGATTTGCGCGAGCGGCTTGCCTTTACTCCGCAATCTTTACCCGAAGCCTTACTGAGTCTAAAAAAACTGGCTCATATTGAAGAAGCCAGCATTTTGTCCACCTGTAACCGCACTGAGCTTTATTGCGTTACCTCTGCTAATAATGACCGGGCGATTATCCAATGGTTCAGTCAATTTCACGGCCTTAAAGAAAAGCAGATAAAAGAGCATTTGTATCTGCATTCTCATGAGCAAACTATCCGCCACGCCATGGAAGTTGCCTGCGGTCTGGATTCCATGGTTTTGGGCGAACCACAAATTGCCGGTCAGATGAAAAATGCCTACGCCGTTGCCAATGAACAAGGCACCATCGGCCAATTACTGGGTAAGTTATACCAGCGTGTTTTTGCTGTATCCAAACAAGTACGTACCGACACAGACATTGGCTCCAGTCCGGTATCGGTTGCCTTTGCAGCGGTAAGCCTTGCCAAACAAATATTCGGCGACCTTAAACAAAGCACTGTGTTAATGATCGGCGCTGGGGAAACCATTGAACTTGCCGCCCGCCATTTACATTCTCAAGGCGTGGGAGAAATTATTATCGCCAACCGCAGCGTAGAACGCGCGCAAAAACTGGCTGATGAATTTAACGGAACAGCCATCAGCCTGCAAAGCATTAGCGACCACCTATACAAAAGTGACATTGTGATTGCCTCCACTGCCAGTCCCTTACCCATCATCGGCAAGGGCACCGTTGAACGCGCCTTGAAAAAGCGCCGCTATGAACCTATTTTTATGGTCGATCTGGCGGTGCCCCGTGACATCGAACCGGAGGTCAATGAACTCGACGATGTTTACCTGTACAGCGTTGATGACCTGCAATCAGTCATCACTGAAAACATGGAAAATCGTCTGCAGGCAGCAGAGCAGGCGCGTGAAATCATCGAGGTGCAGGTCGTCCATTTCTTGGAATGGCAACGCTCACTGGGCGCAGTCGATGTAATTGCCCAAATCAGACAACAAACACATAACATGCGCACTGAAGTACTAAACAAGGCAAAGAAGCAGCTCGCTGCCGGGCAAAATGCTGAGGAAGTATTGAACTACCTTGCCAACACTTTAACCAATAAATTTTTACACCAGCCGAGCACCCAATTGCGGCAGGCAAGTCAGGATAACCGTGAAGACATCCTGAATATTGCACAAAACCTGTTCCTTAAAGAGGATGAAGCTGAAACATCAGGCAACACCAAAAAATGAAAGAATCAATACTAAACAAATTACACACCCTGCTTGATCGCCACGAAGAAATTGCGGGTTTGCTGGCTGATGCGGGCGTTATCTCAAAGCAAAATCAGTTTCGCGAACTGTCACAAGAATACGCACAACTGGAGCCTGTCGTAAAATGCTTTCTGAGCTATAACAGCGCCCATAGCGACCTCCAAGGTGCTGAAGAAATGTTGAAAGACAGTGACCCCGATGTACGGGAAATGGCCGCTGAAGAAAAAAAGGATTCGCAAAAAAATATTGCAACACTAGAATTGGAATTACAGAAATTACTACTGCCAAAAGATCCGCACGATGAAAGCAATATTTTTCTTGAAATCCGCGCCGGCACCGGCGGTGACGAAGCCGCCATTTTTGCTGGCGACTTGTTTCGCATGTATACCCGTTTTGCAGAAATAAAGCGCTGGCAAATCGAAATCATTAACCAAAATATAGGGGAACATGGCGGTTACCGAGAAGTGATTGCGCGCATTATCGGCAACGGTGCTTACTCGCAACTAAAATTTGAATCCGGTGCCCACCGTGTGCAACGAGTACCGGAGACTGAATCTCAGGGCAGAGTACATACCTCGGCGGCAACCGTGGCGGTATTGCCCGAAGTCGCTGAAATTGAGCAGATTGAAATTAATCCTTCCGATCTACGTGTCGACACCTTTCGTGCTTCGGGTGCTGGCGGTCAACACGTCAACAAAACCGATTCTGCGGTACGCCTGACTCACATCCCAACCGGCACTGTGGTCGAATGTCAGGACGAACGTTCACAACATAAAAACAAAGCGCGTGCCATGTCGCTGTTACAGTCGCGCATCATGAACGCAAAAATAGAAAAACAACAAGCCGAGCAGGCGCAAACACGAAAAAGTTTGGTCGGCAGTGGCGACCGCTCGGAGCGCATTCGCACTTATAATTACCCACAGGGGCGCGTGACCGACCACCGTATTAATCTCACCCTATACAAACTCGACGAAATCATTCAGGGTGATTTAAATCAGGTGGTCGAGCCGCTGATTAATGAATACCAAGCAGAGCAGTTGGCCAGCTTATCGACTGAATAAAACTGGGCTTTTATGCCATAACGAGTGGGCATAAAGATATAGACACAGAGACCACAGAGGTCACAGAGCGTGTTTAAAGATAACACGAGTACTACAGGGTTGCTGATAAACCTCAATGTATTAAGCTTGGTGAATGCTATTAAACCTTATAAACGATAACTCTGTGTACTCTGTGGTCTCTGTGTCTATAAAAAGTAGATGTATTGCCCACTTAAAATGACATAGACCCATAAAACTCTAAGATTTAGCAACAACAAATACGCTCATGAATATCCAGCAAGCCTTGCAGTACGGTATATCGCTGTTATCACCCAGCAGTGAATCGCCCGCTCTGGACACACAGATATTATTAAGCCATGTGCTGCAATGTAACAGCGCACACTTGATTGCCTGGCCTGAAAAAAATCTTGAGCTGCAGCAAGAAACACAATACCAGCAATTAATACAGCAACGGCTAAAGGGTTTACCGGTGGCACACTTAATCGGCAAACGTGAATTTTGGTCGCTTGATTTTAAGGTCGACGATAGCACGCTAATTCCACGACCCGAAACCGAAACACTGGTGGAATTTATTCTGCAAAAATTCAACCACAAAAAACATTTAAAATTACTCGATATAGGCACCGGCAGCGGTGCTATTGCCATTAGTCTTGCCAAAGAAAAACCTGAGTGGAAAGTATTCGCCAGTGAAATTTCCGAAGCGGCATTAAAGCTCGCCAAAAGTAACAGCAAGCAACATCAAACCCATAACCTCGTTCTTATACACAGCAACTGGTTTGACGCCATTACAGAACATGACTTTGATATCATCGTCAGCAATCCGCCTTATATCGCCAACAATGATCCTCATCTGTCACAGGGTGATGTTCGCTTTGAACCCCTTAGCGCCCTAACCTCCGGTGCAACGGGGATGAATGCAATTGAGCATCTGTGCTCACAGGCAAAGCGACGACTATCGAAAAATGGCTACCTGATTGTTGAACATGGTTATAATCAGGCGCAACAAGTAGCCGCTTGTTTTACTGAAAATGGCTACAAAAAAATTGAACAAAAAAAGGATCTAGCAGGAAACCCACGAATGACCGCGGGACAAATTGTAGCTAAAAACAATGAACAATAAAGAAATAAATTTCAACGACGAACAACTGTTGCACTACAGTCGTCAAATAATGTTGCCTCATTTTGGTATTGAAGGACAGCACAAACTGCAAAACGCGCATGTTCTTATAATGGGCGTAGGTGGTTTAGGTAGCCCGGCCGCCATGTATCTCGCCGCTGCCGGCATTGGTACTTTAACACTGGTGGATTTTGATACTGTTGACAGCAGCAATCTACAACGCCAGATTATTCACAATGTAAACAGTATTGGGAAAAGCAAAGTTGATTCGGCAAAAGACACCTTACAAAACATTAACCAAGAAGTAACCATCCACAACATAAATGAACGCTTAACACTCGATCAACTCAAGCAAAAAATAAATAAAGTCAATTGCGTGATTGACGCGACGGATAATTTTGCAAGCCGCTTTCTTATCAATCGTGCCTGCGTCTCGCAAAAAATCGCACTGGTATCTGCCGCTGCCATACAGTATGAAGGACAAATAAGTGTGTTTAACCTGAGCCAGGAAAACAGTGCCTGTTATTCTTGTTTATACGCAGAAGGCGGCAGTGAAAATACTAATTGCAGCGATAACGGCATCTTGGCACCGGTGGTTGGCATACTCGGCAGCATGCAGGCACTGGAAGCGATAAAACTAATCTGTAACATTGGTGAGACACTGCAAAACCGGCTGCTTATATTTGACGCACTGGCTTTACAATGGCGCACCATGAAACTAAACAAAGACCCTAATTGCCCGGTTTGCAAGAAAAGTGGGGGTATGCCATAACGAGTGGGCATAAAGATATAGACACAGAGACCACAGAGGTCACAGAGCGCGTTTAAAGTTAACACGACTATTACAGGGTTACAGATAAGCCTCAATGGTTTAAGGTTGGTGAAAAATATTCAACGTTAACTCTGTAGCCTCTAGTGTCTATAAAAAGTAGATATATTGCTCACTTAAAATGACATAGACCCATAAAAATCAGCCATTAAATACCGTCCACTTTTCAAACAACAAATACAAATGACAACAATTTCGCCACCAACATCTCTTTACCTTGCTCGCCCCCTGGTAAACAAACTGTTAGCACACGCTCAAAGCAATCCTGATATTGAGATTTGCGGACTCATTGGCAATGATGCCAACAACCACAAAAATTATTATGTGATAGATAATATTTCCGAGCAAGCCAACTGCCGGTTTTTAATGGATGCATCACAGCAAATTCAAACCATGAAAAAAATGCGAGAACGTCAACAGCAACTTTTCGCCATCGTACACTCGCACCCAACATCGAGCGCCATACCCTCACAACTGGACATTAATGAAAGCAACTATAAAGATGTTTTTTACATCATCATATCTTTGAATACAAAAGGCGTGCTGGAAATGCGCGCGTACACACAACAAAAAGATGACATGCAGGAAATTGACTTAATTCTTGAGACTTAAGGGATAGTTGGCAGTAAATTTAAAAGCGTCTCGATGACATGCGAACAAACTCGCGTATTGCGCCATCGGGTTGCATAGTGAGTAAATGGTCACCGGCTAGTTTGTATTTAAAACGCATTAGCTTTTGGTGGTCATCGACGCTGGCGAGCAAATATTCATTTTGTATTTTCATCTGCCCGGTCAAATACCGTGATTTGCCATCGCTCCACAAATAGCGTTGGTTTTTTATACCCAACATCTCGCCATCTTGTGTTACCCACAAGCCATTCAAATCAGGTACTTTTAATCCACAAAATTCTGTCACACAGGGCGCTTGTTTGAATTTTTTTCGAGGCGGATGGTAGCTTTTTTTAGCTAAGGGTGACGACCTTTTTGCTTGTCTCTCAGGTTGCATATTAGGTGCTCGCATATCAGGTCGCATCATGTCTGGTCGCATGTTTGACCGAATATTGGGCGCTCTACTGGTACCGCCATGACGCCCATCCATTTGTCGTGGCGGCATAAGTTTTGCCAATGGTGAACGGTTTTGCCCACTTCGCTGATAATTTTGACCAGTGTTATCAGCATAACCACGTTCATTCCACTCGTCAGGCGGAGCCATAAAATTAAAATTTTGTACTAACGGCGTAGTCTTTGCCGGTGGCTGCGCTGTCTGTGCTTGCATTCCACCGCGTGGCGGTTTCCCTTGGAAAACTGGCATATTCTGTGCTGTCGCCTGCGCGTTCCATGCCGACGTTTCCCATGGCTCGTTCACCCAACCATCTAGATCAGATTGAGACCAGCCGCCATAATTATTGCCAGAAAATTGATTTTTCGTGTAACTATCGACCGGCAACACACCCCAGCTTGGACTGCCCCATAACGGCCCAGCACCACTGTTAGCGCCCTGTGTCCAAGGCGAATCCGGAGCGATACCACGCATTGCCATCGCCCGCGCATAAGGGTTGGAAATGCCACCCCACGGATTTGACGGGAACCCCGATACCCCGTGGCGGCCATTATTGGGTAGCCGGTCAAGAACACCCATAGCAACCATCATGTTCAACATCATTTGTATAAAGGGAAGCTTGCCATCGTACTGATAAACCTTGGTTTCAGTATGCGCCACCTGACTGACTGAAAAGATCAGTAACACAGCAAACAGAAAGGTTTTAGCCGGCAGTTTCAACATTCGATAATTATGCACATTTTTGGCATAACTTGATATGCCATATCATGCTATATTTATTCTAATTAAGGCTTTTTCATGAACGGGAATAAAGTCAAGTTATGTCTGTCACACATATCAGTAACCGAGTAATAGGCTTCGCCAACACAGTCACTGGCTGGCCTGGCCGTAAACTCATCAAAAACGTTTTATACGTGATTAATCTGGTGACTTTCAGCATGCTTGCTTTACGTGACTGGAAAAGAAAAAACAAGCTCTTCGAATCGCGCAGTTATTCCACCACCGTTACGCAGATCATTTTTACGGGTGTTGATGCATTGCCAACCATTACTTTTCTTGGCCTGGCGACTGGATTTATATTCACCTTCCGCCTGATTTCGATTTCCAATTCATTCGGCGGCACAGACGACATTATCAATCTGCTCATTACCGTCATTTGTCTAAGCGCTGGCCCCTTTCTCGCCGCTATAATAATTATCAGCCGCACCGGTTCTGCCATTGTCGTCGATTTGGGTAACATGAAACTGCACGGCGAAATCGAAGCACTTGAAAACATGGGCGTCAATATCAATGACTATTTAGTCGCGCCTCGCATCATCAGTACCGCCATTTCACAACTCGCTATCACTGTTTATTTTACCGTTATTGCACTGCTCAGCGGCATCCTGATGAGTGCGGTTTTTATCAACCCCTCACACTTTAGTTTTATCGCGAGTATCGGCGATGCATTCACACCGCACATAATAAGTATTTTCATCATCAAGAATATTATCTTTGGTTATATCATTGCCACCGTTGCCTGTTACAACGGACTACGGGTACAACAATCTGCCACCGAAGTACCGCAACGCACAACTGCCTCTATTGTACAAAGCCTGAGTTTTGTTTTCATCATAGATATTTTGATTACACTTGCAGTGATACTCTGATACGGCTCTCATATGTTCGATAATACTATTATTTCCTGCCAACAATTAATTCCAGAGGCGCTACCGTTTACTTACTCGGGAGCAGCGCTGGATTTCGAATTGAACAGCGGTGAAGTATGCTGCATTATCGGACCAAACTATTCTGGCAAGGGCAATTGGATAAGAACGCTGTGCGGTCTGGAGAATCAGCTCAGCGGCGAGCTCTATCTCAAAGGCAAAAACATGCTCAATCTCAACCGCCATGATTGGACCGAAACGCGCATG
Organism: uncultured Thiotrichaceae bacterium; assembly: GCA_964651445.1. Classification (GTDB taxonomy): domain Bacteria; phylum Pseudomonadota; class Gammaproteobacteria; order SZUA-229; family SZUA-229. The sequence goes on along the minus strand of CAZYYW010000005.1, from coordinate 38,111 downwards.
AAAATTGCCTATCTGCATGAGGATACAGCTCTACTGTCTGCAACCAATGGTTTAATGAATGTATTGATGCCTGCGCTGTACCATCAACTAGACAAGAAAGAAAATAAACAGTTACTGGTAGAAAGAGCACTTGAATTGTTGGAGGCAATCGACCCCGATATCAATCTCGATGAAATACCCGCTTACATCAGCAAAGAGCATCGCTATAAAATTGCAGTGGCGAGGGCGTTATTATTAGAGCCAGATGCACTGGTTTTAAATAATCCATTTGCCTACTTTAACAGCGACAGTAAACAACAATTTCAGATTTTTTTAAAGAAGCAGGTAACGCAAGGGCTTTCACTTTTACTGATAACCCACGACATACCGTACGTGCTGAATATCTCGGATAAAATAATCTTTGCCAATCAGAAAAATATCTATTGTTTTGATAGCAAGCAGTCTTTATTAAATTGTGGTATACCTGAAGTCGAGGAATTTATTAATCGCCCGGAGAATCAAGCAGTCGCATAACCCAAACACATGAAATCGAACAATAACAACAAAACCCGGGCACATTACATTCATCGCCTAAGTTATTCTGCTCAGGAACGCCTAGCAGGTGCTTTTGTTTTACTGGCCATCGGTTTATTAGTCTGGTTATTGATTACCTCACAAAAGACACAAAACCTGTTTGAAGAAAAAATAACACTCTATGCCAGCATGAGCTCAATTGAAGCGGTAAGCAATGGCACCGATGTTATTCTTTCCGGACTAAATATTGGTAATGTTAGCAATATCGATATTGATGATAAAAACAATGTCATTATCACCATGTCCATCCTGAAAAAATACCAAAAATTGATACGCACAGATTCAAGCGCAGAATTATTGAATTTCAAATTCGCACTGCTCGGAAAATCGGTGATTGAAATTTCGGTTGGTTCGCCGCATCTACCCATCATAAAAGATGGCAGCACATTACTCATCAAAGAATCTTTTAATCTGGTCAAACTGGTCGCCAAATTCGAGCCAGTGCTCATCACCATGCAGGAATCCATTCAAAAAGTAAACGATATCCTGCATGCTATAGACCCCAAACAAATCGGTGCTAACGTCAGCAATCTTGAGTCCATCAGTCATGATCTAAAAGCTATTACTCACCAAATCAGCCAAGGCAAAGGACTCACGGGAAATGCCATCTTTAATGAGAATTTAAGAGACAATGTTGTCGTCACTGCCGAAAACTTGAAAGCACTTACCGAGCAAACGAAAGCGATACTTGAACAAAGTAGAATTTTACTCATCAGTATGCAGCAGCAAATTGATCAGTTACCGGAAATAACTGAAAAAATAAAACCACTGCTCGATGAAGCGGACAAAACCATTAAAGCGACGCAACAGATATGGCCTCTTTCCAGCAGCATACCAAAAGACAAAAAACAAACCCTGACCACACCTGAAGCGACGGAATAATCAGGTGCCACGTATTAAAAAAAACTACCAAACTTCAGAGAAGCTGTAAGCAAATCATGAATCGGTTCAAGCCTCAGGTTATTATTTTTATACTGGCATTTTTTGTTTACGCCTGCACTGGAAGTTCTCCTCAAAAAATACCGCCTGACTCACTAAGCTCACCAGCCAAGTTGTTGGACCAGGGTATTTACCACTATAACAACAATAACTATGCACAAGCCATGCACTCGTTTGAAAAAGCACTGCTACAATACCGCAGCATAGATAACCCACGCGGCATTGCTAACAGCAGCCTGAATCTTGCCAAAACTCACATGGCAATAAACAATAATCAAAGAGCCGCTGATTATTTGGTTCGTGCCAGCGCTGTAATTAAACAGGCTCAACTATTACAACTTGAACAACACCTGCAACTACTAAATTCCTCACTCGCCATTAAAACCGAACAATACGATCAAGCCTTAACTGAACTCGAAACCATGCTGCTGGCAAACAATATCAATATAAAACTGGCGGCACTAAAAAACCGTACCAATATTGCCTTCTTGCAAAACCAAAATGACAAAAAAAAATGGCTGCAACAATATAAGGCACTGCAAAACCGTCACCCGGAAAACACCGCTTCCCATCAAGCAAGAATACTGCGCTTTGAAGCAGCCTTAAGCCATGATAAAAATAATACCAAGCAATTATTAACACAATCACTGACCATCTCACAAAACCTGGCATCGCGAACCGCCATTGCCGCCACACTGGCGCAATGGGCAACGCATAATATCGAGAACAAGGAATACCCACAGGCTGAGGATAAAGTTTTACGCGCTCTGTTTATACGACATCAACTCGGCGACGTTAAAAACAGCCTTTTGTTATTAAAACAACTACAACGTGTCTATTTGGCAACGAATAATATTGAAAAACAAGCCCAGAGCCAACGCTGGATAGAGATGCTTAGCCAGCATGATTTTACTGATTGGAACAACATGTTTACATATTTTGATTCTTTTCCTAGCCAGAAAACAACTCATCCATAGAACATGTCAGTACATGTTATCGAGGAAATGCCTTAGTTCACATACCCTTAAGTGCTATATATCCATGCGTCCACTTAGCAACAACGAATCCACATCATCACTTGATCTAAAACCAAAGCCGACTGACAGTCGTGGATGAAAGTAATATCGAGCATCGATTGCAAAGGAATCAACCGTTTGATTAAACGCATTGACATGTGACGCGGACAATTCCACTTCCATCAAATCTGACAGCTTGTAGCGCGCACCCAATATAATCGAGAAACCCATTGCTGAATCACTGATTTCTACGCCCCCCTCTTGCTTGGTTATTTCAGCTTTCAATGCCGACGCTGTTGCATAAATATCACCTGAGCCAACTATCGATGTATGCGCGGTAAAACCTAAAACGGTTGTTTTTACCGTATCCACTAAAAGGCCTTGAAACATCTCCAGTGTTGTCGACTCAACCGCAAGCCGCACGGCAACGCCTGGTGTAACACTCAGCGATAAAGCAAAACCAAGTCCTGTACCATTCACTTCACTGAGAGAATCACTAGGATTAAACGATTTTGAAATAAAGTCAGTTTGTACATAATCAAAACTGATTTCATTTGACCAAACATTGGACGCTGGCAGCAGCAGTATTACTAGGCACAATGTTCGACCAACCGAAATAAAAAAAAAGGCAGGATTCATTTATACAAAAGTATTCTGTAGAGCAATGCTAATAACACAGTTTACGCCCTTCGTTTAAATGACCAAGTAAAATAAAAGGCCGCAACTTCATCACCATCAATATCAATACCAGTGGTTTTTACGGTAACAACAGCGGTATCACCAGGCTGTGATAACGTGGATAATTGCTGCACAATCTTTCCGTAATCGCAGCAAGTAAATTTAATTTCAGACTGTGCTTTTTTTACAAACACCACTTTCATATCAACAATAATCAACGCTACATTTTCATCCATCGATTTTAATGCCAACATAACAAGGGCTGCTGTCGATAATTCTGCTGCCATGCTTAACACAGCAAAATACATCGACTTGAAGGGATTTTTATTGCACCAACGAAAGGGCACCACACTAACTGCCTGGTCTTCATCCAGATCCACTAGCTTGATACCCGTGATTAAACCCATGGGGAGGTTTTTAAAAAAATAAATTTTTTGCTTAAACGGCGACAGAAAGTCAGCGCGAAACTTTATTTGTTTTTGACACAGCATAAAATAGTTTTCTGCTAATTAGCCAAATTATATTTTATGTAAGGTGTTTTCATCTGAATGGTGAAAAATAGCCTGATTAATTGGAATCCACAGTTGTGTGTCCTGCTTGTAACTAAAGCTAGCATCGTCGTGAATAACCACGTCCACGCTATAATTTCTGGTTTTGTAGGTTTCATCTAGAAATTTATTCGACATAATGCCATAGGTTTCAGAGCCACATTCGGCTTCAAGACGAAAGCTTTTATCGTCTATAGCAACGCAGCCGCCAGCATTAACGGTTACGCCACGTGGCACCATAAGTGTTTTCAGCACCTGTCCATTTTCTTTATCCCACAACCAGTAACCCAATTCTTCATGGAAAGCTTCATCGCTGCCCAGCGGCCATGCAGTCATTGAGTAGCGCAGGCCATACAGTTTTTGCGGGCCGTTATTTACCGGGCCAATCGGCTCAAAAACGGCTGTCTCCCTATATTTTGTTACCGTTTCTTTACTGTGTATTCTAGAAGTATCAACGCCTGCTTCACTCTGCCATGTGCCAGCCAATGGTGCTAACGGCCCCAGATTTTTAATGATTTCATCACTCATAATTTTTACCTTGTTATTGGTTTGACAGGCTGATGTCTTCGCCTGCTTGTTCGGTCGCTAACCGCGATAGCATTTTATACAGTTCTTCCTTTTCTCCACTATCACAAATCCACTGTTGCGCATCTTGGTGATAATCAAAATGAAAACCACCGGATACCGCCGCCATCCATAATTGATTCATCGCCGCCTGCTTGCTGAAAATGATCTTACTGTCATTATTAAATTCCAACGTCAGCACACCACCAATTTCATCGTAATCAATATCCGATCCACTAGTGTCGATGGCATTTTGAATATCTTCGATGGTTTGCTCAGCAACTTCCCGAAATTCTGATTCATTCATAATATATAACCTAAAGGATATAACCTAAAATTTTAACAGTACTTATTTCATTTTTTGGCGAATTAATTCATTCACCTGCGCAGGATTGGCTTTGCCTTTTGACATTTTCATTACCTGGCCAACAAAGAACCCCATCATCTTGTCTTTACCGCCTTTCAGCTCTTCGAACTGTGACGGGTTGCTGGCGATAACTTCGTCAACGAAAGCTTCAATGGCAGCGGTATCAGTAATCTGTTTCAAACCTTTACTCTCGATAATTTCGTCTGCACTGCCGTCACCATTCCACATGGCATCCAATACATCTTTGGCAATTTTCCCTGAAATGGTATTGTCTTTTATCCGTTTTAACAAAGCAGCAAAGGCTTCCGCCGACACACTGCTTTTGTCGATCTCTATTTCTTCACGATTTAATCGTGCTGACAATTCACCGGTAATCCAGTTGGCTGAAAGTTTAACGTCACCGGTTGCTTCTGCGACTGTTTCAAAATAGTTGGACAATGCCAACGACGCGGTAATAACAGATGCATCATACGCGGACAAACCAAGATCATCGATAAAACGCTGTTGTTTTTGCTCTGGCAGTTCAGGCAATTCCGCTTTTACCTGTTGCCGGTATTGCTCAGTAATAATGACAGGCAATAAATCCGGGTCAGGAAAATAGCGGTAATCATTCGCTTCTTCTTTGCTGCGCATGGAACGGGTTTCGTTTTTAACCGAATCATAAAGTCGCGTTTCCTGCACCACTTTACCGCCATCTTCAATGACATCAATCTGTCGTTCAACTTCGATATTAATGGCACGCTCAACAAAACGGAAAGAGTTAATATTTTTTAATTCGGCACGGGTGCCAAATTCTTGCTGACCTTTTGGTCGCACGGACACGTTGGCATCACAACGAAACGAACCTTCCTGCATATTACCGTCACAAATGCCAATGTATTGCACCAGAGTATGAATTTTTTTCATGTAGGCAACAGCTTCTTTGGCACTGCGCATATCGGGTTCAGAAACAATTTCCAACAATGGTGTGCCTGCGCGATTCAAGTCGATACCAGACATGCCGGCGTATTCATTATGCAATGATTTACCGGCATCTTCTTCAAGGTGGGCGCGGGTAACGCCGATGGTTTTTGTTTCACCATTTTCCAGTTCAATGTCAATTTCTCCCTTGCCAACAATGGGTAACTCAAATTGTGAAATCTGGTAACCCTTGGGCAAATCCGGATAAAAATAATTTTTACGATCAAACACCGAACGGTCAGCCACTTCAGCACCAATCGCCATGCCAAATTTAACCGCCATGTGTACCGCTTCTTTATTTAACACTGGCAACACACCGGGCAGTGCAATATCAACCACACTGGTCTGGGTATTTGGCGCGGCGCCATAAGCGGTACTGGCACCGGAAAATATTTTAGATTTGGTTGCTAATTGGGCGTGTATTTCTAGACCAATGACCACTTCCCATGAACCATTTTCTCTCACAGACATTATTTAAACTCCTCTGGCATCTGTTGGTGCCAATCAGTTTTTAACTGATATTGATGCGCCACGTTTAATAACTTAGCCTCTTCAAAATGATTGCCAATAATCTGCATGCCTACCGGCATTTTAATACCCGAACCCGTATCCGCAAAACCGACGGGGATCGACATCGCTGGTATACCCGCAAGGTTAACAGCAATGGTGTAAATATCGGAAAGATACATTGAAATCGGATCATCGGTTTTTTCACCAATATTAAAAGCCGTTTCGGGTGTAGTCGGTGCCATGATAACGTCGACTTTCTGATAGGCTTTTTTGAAATCATCGCTAATCAATTGACGTAGTTTTTGTGCTTTTAGATAATAAGCATCGTAATAGCCGGATGATAAAGCGTATGTGCCAACCATGATACGGCGCTGCACTTCCTCACCAAACGCTTCGCCGCGCGAACGAGTGTAAAGATCATTTAAGTCCTTTGGATTTTTACAGCGATAACCATAACGCACACCATCGAAACGCGACAGATTAGTCGAACATTCTGCCGGAGCAACAACATAATACACCGGCACAGAAAGTCCGCTGTTGGGCAACTCGATTTCAATCAACTCGGCACCCATCGCTTGGTATTGGTCGAGGGCAAATTCAATGACAGCTTCGACTTCTTTATGCATACCGCCTTTATCGTGGGAAAAATATTCTTTAGGCAAACCAATACGCAGCCCAGCTAAAGGTTTTTCCTGCGCACCTGTTTCCAGCGCGGCAAAATAATCGGGCACTTCTTTTTCAATACTGGTGGAATCTTTTTCATCAAAACCCGCCATCGCATTTAGCAATAATGCACAATCACTGGCACTCTGCCCCATCGGGCCTGCCTGATCGAGGCTAGAGGCAAAGGCGATCATGCCGAAGCGCGAGACTCGACCATAGGTTGGTTTTAAGCCGGTAATACCACAAAAAGCAGCCGGTTGACGAATCGATCCGCCGGTATCGGTACCGGTGGATGCAGGTGCTAACCTGGCACCGACTGCGGCAGCAGAACCGCCTGAGGAACCACCGGGCACCGCCTGTAAATTCCACGGGTTTTTTACCGCGCCATAAAAACTGGTCTCATTCGATGAACCCATCGCGAATTCATCCATATTGGTTTTACCCAACATCACCACACCTGCCTTACGCATATTGCTAACCACGGTTGCGTCATATGGCGAAATAAAGTTATCCAGCATTTTAGAACCACAACTGGTTTTCACACCCTCAGTACAAAAAATATCTTTATGCGCGATGGGGACACCGGTTAATACGGGCGCATTGCCGGCTTTTAATCTCTCATCCGATTCTTTCGCCTGCGCCATCGCCTGCTGTTCACAAACACTGATGAAACTGTTGAGTTTATTGTCGCTGTTTTTTATGCGATCAAGAAAATATTGTGTCAACTCGACACTGCTAACGTCACCCGCCTGCAACATCGCAGATAATTCGGTGATAGATTTTGTGTGATACATACTCATTCAATTTGGCTCATTCTATTTGGCTCATTCTATTTGGCTCATACAATATGAGCGTATTTGATTTAGCTTTATAAATTGAGACTTTTGCACGATACAATCACGAGTAAAAATGTCTAAAACTTCACTGCTTTTCGTTAGAAAACTTGCTAATAGCCAGCTATTACCTGCGTTTCCTGCCTTAATCAGCAAAATTTTAGCCTTTTTTCCTTTCGCGCCTGTACCGTGCAAAGGTCTCAAATTATTTGGCAGCCGTTATCTATTCGAGAACTTTTGGCACCAGATAAAGCCCATCTTCAACCGCCGGAGCAATTGCCTGAAAGCTGTCACGGCGGTCGGTATCGGTTACCACATCTTCACGTAACCGCTGCACTGCATCAAACGGGTGTGACATGGGCGTGACACCGGTGGTATCAACCGCGTCCATCTGCGCCACCAAATCTAAAATATTAGACAGGTTGGTCGCATAAGACGGTAGGTCTGCATCCGCCACATTTAAACAGGCTAGTTTGGCGATTTTTTTAACTTCATCTACCTCGATCGACATGGAAAACTCCTAAATTATTTTATGAATAGCCTCGCTGACTACTTACCTAAGGAACCTCTGAATAAGTCGTGAATCGGCATCTTGCAGGTTAGCTTATCCTGCTTCCGCGTTGTGAAACTTCGCAATAGCCAGCTATTACGCGCGTTCCACGCCTTGAACCAGAACAAGCTAATCTGCAATCTGCTCGACCCAGACTTGTTCAGAGGCTCCCTAAAAAGACAGACCTAAGCTTTCACTGAATTGAGGCGGAAAACTAGCACATTCTGCGCATTAGCTCTACTTAAACCCATAAATATCCTGCAAAGTGTGCTTTGCGCCGTGTATTCTGAAAATATGCTGATTTATCCGACTATCCATCCAACATAGTAGCGATAAACCTTGCTCAATAGCGGTGTGATTGATACAGTACGCGCAATTCGCGCTGAGATTGGTGGCAATCTCAGCAAAACACTCTATTATTTAGTGAATAACTGAGACCTTTGCACGATACAGGCGCGAAAGGAAAAAAGGCTAAAATTTTGCTGATTAAGGCAGGAAACGCAGGTAATAGCTGGCTATTAGCAAGTTTTCTAACGAAAAGCAGTGAAATTTTAGACATTTTTACTCGTGATTGTATCGTGCAAAGGTCTCAACTATAATAAATACAATAATTAAGGGTTTTAACAGCCAACTTACAGCCGTTAAAAATACCTTAAAGCACATTAAAAGGTCTACTCACACATGTTTTTGAATCGTTTCCGGGGAATGTTTTCCAACGATTTGTCCATCGATCTTGGTACAGCTAATACATTAATTTATGCTCGTGGTCGCGGCATCGTTCTCAACGAACCCTCTGTGGTTGCCATTCGTCAGGATCGCGGTCCCGGTGGCCCTAAAACCATCGAAGCCTACGGCAAAGATGCCAAAGGCATGCTGGGCCGCACGCCACAAAACATCACGGCTATTCGTCCGATGCGTGACGGCGTTATTGCCGACTTCAACATCACTGAAAAAATGCTGCAACATTTCATTCGCTCAGTGCATGAAAGTAAAATTTTACGCCCTAGCCCACGAGTCCTAATCTGCGTTCCCTGTGGTGCGACTCAGGTTGAACGCCGTGCCATACGCGAATCAGCCGCTGGCGCGGGTGCCAGAAAAGTTTATTTGATAGACGAACCCATGGCAGCCGCCATTGGTGCCGGCATGCCGGTTGACGAACCGCGTGGTTCAATGGTGCTGGACATCGGCGGTGGCACCTCTGAAGTAGCGGTAATCTCATTAAACGGTATTGTTTACTCGGCCTCGGTACGTGTCGGCGGCGACAAGTTTGACGATGCCATTACCAATTATGTGCGCCGTAATTACGGCATTCTTATCGGCGAAGTCACCGCAGAAAGAATCAAACACGAAATTGGTACCGCCTATCCCGGTAAAGATTTACTGGAGATCGAAGTCAAAGGCCGCAACCTGTCTGAAGGCATTCCACGCAGCTTCTCGCTCAACAGCAATGAGATTCTTGAATCCTTGCAAGAGCCACTGCATGGTATCGTCAGCGCAGTGAAAACCGCATTAGAACAAACACCACCCGAACTGGGTGCTGACGTTGCCGAGCGCGGCATCGTATTAACCGGCGGCGGTTCACTACTGCGTGACCTTGATCGCCTAATAATGGAAGAGACTGGCCTCCCCGTCGTCATGGCGGAAGACCCTCTCACCTGCGTTGCCCGTGGTGGCGGTCGTGTGCTTGAACTGATCGACCAACACGGAGGCGACTTCCTCGCTGTCGAGTAATATCTGAAACCAATGCTCAATCCACACAACAAGCTCTGAGCACTATTTCCAAGCAGACACATGCAACCATTATTCCTTCGAGGCCCCTCTGCTACCGTCCGCATGGCGGTGCTGGTTATCGCCTCAATCGCATTGATGAACGTCGACCACCGCTGGCACTCGCTTGATATAGTGCGCAGTGCGCTTTCTAGCCTGATCTACCCCCTGCAATACACCATCGACTTACCAATACGACTTTTCTACTGGGCAGACGAAACCCTAAGCACACAGCAAACACTGCTGGAAAGAAACCGCGAATTCAAACAGCGCCATTTGGAAAACCGCGTACAGTTGCAAAAGCTGGATATTATCGAAAAAGAAAATGAACGCCTGCGCGAATTGCTCAGCGCGATTCCCAAAACCACCGAGCGGCTACTGATCTCAGAAATCATTAACGTTGATTTTGACCCTTACCGGCAGTTAATCCTGCTAAATAAGGGCAGTATCAGTGAAATTTATCGCGGCCAACCCATCATAGATGCACATGGCATTATGGGGCAAATCGTTCACGTCGCTCCATTGTCATCAACGGCTATGTTAATCACCGATGCCAGTCACGCCATACCGGTGCAGATAAACCGAACCGGACAGCGTGCCATTGCATTTGGCAGCGGTAAGATTGACCAGCTCAAGCTACGCCACCTGCCGCAAAGTGTGGACATAGAGGTCGGTGATGTTCTCATCAGCTCCGGCCTGGGTGGCACCTTTCCACCCAATTACCCAGTAGCAATCATTAACAAGGTCGAACGCCCCGCCGGTGAACCGTTTGCCCTCATTGAAGCCAAACCTCACGCACAATTGGATAAAACCCGTGAAGTTTTGCTGGTCTGGCATAACATGGTCACGCCGGACAATGCAGTCACTGATGCAACAGACGCAGAGAGCAGTGCTGATATTGAAGACAAAACAAAAGACGCAACTAAAAACACCGAGACCATAACCACAGACCCCGCCACACAAGAACGAGGCGACAGTGAATAAAACCCTGCGTATCGGATTAATCACCATGCTAGTCGCCTTTATGCTCGCCATTATGCCGCTACCAGACTGGGCGCTTGAGTTTAGGCCCGAATGGGTAACCATGGTTTTGATTTACTGGGCTATGGCACAGCCGTCACGGGTTGGCGTTACCATGGCATGGTTTGCCGGCTTGTTGCTGGATGTTAGCTACGGCACGCTAATAGGACAAAATGCCGTTGGCATGGTACTGGTTATTTATGTGATACATCTACAGCACCAGCGTTTACGGGTCGCCTCCCTGCTGCAACAAGCCATCGTTATTTTCTTCCTGCTATTGCTAAAGCAACTGCTGTCTTTATGGGTCGATGGCATGTTAGGTCGCGCACCAGCCAGTTGGTATTATTTTATGCCCACCATCACCAGCGCACTATTATGGCCGTGGACGTATCTTATTTTAAGAGATCTACGAAGAAAATTTGGTGTTGAAAAGGCCTATCATTTTTAACAGCGCCTTATATCACACTAGTCGCCACCGCTGGCAGCACATAAAAATACACCGCAACAAAATGGCAAGCACTGCCCATTAATACAAACACATGAAAAATGGCGTGATTAAACTTTATGGCTTTAATGCTGTATAAAACAGCGCCCAGAGTATAAGCCAGACCACCGGCAACCAGCCAGAACAAACCATCTGCAGACAGGTTATCCACCAGAGGATCCAAAGCAAACACAATAATCCAGCCCATAAAGACATACATTAGTGTTGAAAGTAAATCGTAGCGTCCGGTAAAAAATATTTTTAAAATTATACCAACCAGCGCCATGCCCCAAGAAATACTAAAAATAAGCCAGCCGGTAAAACCACCAAGCGTTATCAGTGTAAACGGTGTGTAAGTACCTGCGATAAGAATGTAGATGGCAGCATGATCAAGTACCCTTAGCCTGTTTCTGAATACAGGATTCTTAGCGCTATGATAAACCGTTGAAGCCGCATACAGCGTAATTAAACTTATACCAAAAATAGCGAAACTCACAATGTGCCAGATGTTTCCATACATCTGCGCATGCCTGACTAACAACACCATTGCCACCACGCTCAGCACAAAGCCAAGCGCATGTGAGCTGATATTTATTTTTTCTTCGATTACACAATAGTGTTCTACGCCGGACATTTCAGCCTTCTAAACATTGTCGAATGGTGTAAATAAACTAACTGCCAGCGCATCCATAAGAATTCATAAAAAGTATCCGCCGTCGATTCATCCATAGCATGAAACCTCTACTCATGCACTCAATCAGTAACCGGGTTTTTTCAATGAATCATAATCACCGGTGAAAGCAAACGGCACTGAACGACCAACCAATGACTCAATCAGCTCCAGTTCTTCATCAGTATGATTAATAACAGGCGCCGGTAATATGCTTTTACCGGCGGGTGCATTGGCAAGTATGTATCTCGGTGAATCGTGATGTGTGGTAATTACGGTTTCCTTGCTTAACTGATCTGAAACCGACGCTAAATCGGCTGTGCCATAACAGGTACAGATGTAAGTTTTCTCAACTTCAGCCTCAACGTACATACCCGTACCGCGAATACCAATGGTAGCAACCGCCGTACTCACACCCAGACGTTGCGCCGGTTTACGCTTGCCAAATACCGACAACAGCTTTCCGGTGACCAGCCGCAAGCCGGTCAAAATAACGCCACTACCTTGCATTTCCAACTTGCCGTGACTTCTCAAAATAAAAGCATCTTTACCAACAGCAAAAATAATATTACCATCGGCACCTGTTTCAATGACTGATTTAAACGTGATAGCCGTCTCAAGCGTCGCGTTACGACCGTCAACTGTCACCTTGCCGCTAAGTCGGTATATCGACCTGCCCGGTGGCAACTTGTCAGGAATTTTCCCCATCGCCCAAGCGGGTACCGCTAAACCTGCCGCGCTTATTCCCACTGCAGACCTGGCAAAGAAACCATAACTCAGCGCATTTATCAGAAAATTACGTCGTTGCTCATCAAATTTGTTCATGCCAACTCCTTTGTGAATAAGATTGTCGCCAATACTTGTCTAAATACTTAATCGAGTGTACTTGCCTGAGACGTCAGTCAGAAATGCTCAGTCGGAGATTATTGCCCGATAGACTTGCTAGAAGCATTAGTTTGTCACACAATACAATTATAATCACAAGAATACTGGAAGCACACTCGGATGAAAAATACTTTTAGAATATTGCCACAGATAATAATTTCAGCGTTTTTATATTCGTCCGCAACCATGGCGGCTTCGCCACTGCAAACCAGTATTTCAGCTGGTTATAGCTACGACGATAATGTTACCCGCGCCGAACTAGACCATGACATCGAAAAAGACAGCATACTTAATCTGGATGCATCGGCTCGCTACAAAATCCCATTTAATGACAAAAGTTATTTTTCGCTAAAAGGCACATTAGCATTCAACCGCTATCTTGATTTCAGCAAACTCAGTAATACTCGTCTGGGACTGCATGGTAGCTATCATTTCCGCCCCTTTAACGGTTATACCGCCAGCCGCTTTTACGCGCGTGCGAATTACCAACAACGCTTGTATGACAGTGAGCAACGCAATGGTTCTGCTATACAATTGCAGCTGGGTTGGAACAAACGTTTAACCGATGTGATTACCTTATCCGCAGGTTACATTCATGAAAGTGTTGATGCTGACGAAGCCATAGGCGTGTTTGATGCGGACAATAATCGCTTTTATGTAGAAGCCGATTTTAAGACCGGTAATACCAATACACTGTATGCCCGACTCGGCTTTTTTGACGGTGATATTGTCTCAACCACAGCGCCAAATACTGACATTATAACCGCCGCTGCCCCGTTCATCGTGCGCGACGATGCTTTTCTAGAACTGATACCAGCACGCTTTGCCTACAAATTAGCGGCCGAAACGACAACCCTTAAAGTAGGCAGCGTCTATAGCATTGCATCCAATCAGGCACTTGATGCCTCGCTGTTTTCTTACAAATCTAAAACAGATTTTGGCATTGATTACAGCGGTTTAATTGCCAATATCAGCTACCTGTATCGCTTCTGAGCAAAAGCGGACATCGAACTATAAACAAACATCAAATTGTAAATTGATGCAACGTTATTAATCTGCTTCCTGTTGTAACCTGGCTTTCCAGGCGGTTGCGATTAATTCCAGCCGTTGCCGATTTTCATCGGTGGCACCGGAGCCTGGTATCATCGCCAAATCGCGGGTTTTTAATTTCCGGCCTTGTTTTGATAAAACACAGACCTCCTGTATTTCTTCGCCGCTGTTTAGTTCAACAAACTTAACAGGGGGACCCTGCTCTTGATCTAACCAACGATCACCCCATTGCGTAAGCACAATAATCACTGTCAGTAAATCTCGCCCCATGGTTGTCAGCCGATATTCATGGCGTTTCGCCCCTTGTTTCACTGGCACACGTTGCAAAATACCACTGTCACACAACGAGTTTAATCGAGCGGTGAGGATATTGCGTGCAATGCCTAAATGTTGCTGAAAATCTTCAAACCGCCGAGTGCCAAAAAAAGCCTCACGCAGTACCAGAATGGTCCACCACTCGCCTATTAGATTCAGCGTTTCCGCCAGCGAACAATTTAAACTGTCAATTTTATTTCGAGCCATAATGGCACTATATGACTATAAGTTGCATTTTGCAACTTAATATGATTAAGTTACACTGTAACAGTTGCATTACGCAACTTAAATTAAGGGGTTAAATCAGTCTTCAGGACGACTAACATGGCTCACGATGCACCAATGACGAGAGCAAGAAGTATGACCACTAAAAACCGTGAAGCAGTATTAGAAGACAGCCGTATTGCGAAAGAACAAAAAACACTGAAGAATAAACCACGTCCACAGCCCATGACACTAAAATTTTTACAACTCGCCTTTCGCATTGGTGGTCGCCTGTCAGCCAATATCGCTAGCTATTATGCATACGAATTTTGGCTGACGCCACCACGCTATAAAACACCGGTATCGGAGCGCAGTGCATTTGAATCAGCTGACATTCAATTTCTATCGGTCGATAAGCACAACATCGCCACCTTCAGCTGGGGCACAACAGGGCCTCGTGTATTATTGGTGCATGGCTGGAGTGGTAGAGCGACACAGTTAGGTGCTTTTGTCGAACCACTGCTAAAGGCCGGTTATCAGGTGCATAGTTTTGACGCACCCGCACATGGCAAAAGTTCGGGTAAACAAACCAATCTTTTTGAGATGGTCGATGTTTTATTGGCGCTACAACAGCATTTTGGTGATTTCGATGCCATCATCACACATTCCTTTGGTGGCCCTTGTGCCTGCTTAGCGGTGCAACAGGGACTAAAAGCTAATCACATTGTTAGCATCTGCCCGCCAGTAACGACCCGTGGCTTGGTCAACAGGTTCGCCAGTATGTTGTGTCTCACTAAAAAAACCAAAGTGAGACTGCTTGAACGCATTGAAAAAACCTTTGGCAAAGACCTCTGGCAAAAATCTTCCATGGTTAGTGTAGTGAAACATATCAACATACCCGGTTTTATCATTCATGATGTACACGATGCCGATGTCCCCTGGGAAGAAGGTCAGGCGGTGGCTTTTGCATGGAACAATGCGCCCTTCAAAATAACGAATGGCTTAGGTCACCGCCGCATTTTAAAAGACGATGAAGTCATCGATTCGACTATTGCATTTATAACCAAGAAAGCAGCATAAAATAACGCCATACTAGCAGCGCAAATATTGTTATATACTCTGAGGCATATTTCAAATGGATAGCGCCATAAATAGTCATGATTAAATGCCTGCCCACTAACTTATCATTTAGTCTCTCCACAATCGCCATGGCTTTTTTATTGACCGGCTGCGGCTCCAGTTTCGTCGATTCTGGTCAGACACTAGGCAGCAACGACAGCCGTGCTTTAGCATTAGGGGATGTTGATAATGACGGCGATCTGGATTTGGTGGTCGCCAATCAAAATCAGGGCAACCGGCTCTACCTTAACGATAGTACGGGGAGTTTTAATGACGCGGGTTTGTCTTTAGGCGTCAACAGCAGTCAGTCTATTGCTTTGGCTGATGTCGATGGTGACGATGACCTTGATATCGTTATCGCCAATCAAAATCAGGGGAATCGAATTTATCTCAATGATGCCAACGGTAACTTCACTGACTCTGGTCAGTCACTCTCTGACAACGATAGCTACTCAGTGGCACTGGGCGACATCGATAATGACAACGATTTGGATATGGTGATAGCGAACCAGAATCAGACGAATCGGGTCTATCTCAATGATGGTGCAGGCATCTTCAGTGACTCTGGCCAGCTATTAGGTGAAAATGATAGCCGCGCCATTGCGCTGGGAGATTTGGACAATGATGGCGATTTGGATATGGTGGTCGCTAATCAGAATCAAGCGAATCTGGTTTATTTTAATGATGGTGCAGGCAATTTCAGCGTTAGCACTCAAGCACTGGGCAATAACGATAGTAATGCTCTGGTGCTGGGCGATCTTGATGGCGACGGCGATCTTGATTTAGTGGTCGCCAATGAAAATGAAGGCAACCGCGTTTATATCAATGAACTATTTAATAGTGTCAGCAGTTTCCGCGACAGCGAACAATCATTAGGCAATAACGATAGTCGAGATGTAACACTGGGCGACATCGATGGCGACGGTGATCTTGATCTGGTGGTGGCGAATCAAAACCAAGGCAACCGTGTTTATCTCAACGATGGCTCAGGCAATTTTAGCGATGATAATCAATCACTGGAAGCCAACAGCAGTCAGGCTATCGTACTGAGCGATTTAAACAGCGATGGCATTCTAAGCCTAGTGGTAATAAATGCCAGCCAGAGCAATCGTGTTTATCATTACGAAAAAGAAGACGTCAATATTTTCAGTAGTTTTGATAACGAATAGATAGCTGACTACTATCACCTACAAGTTCGCAATTCTCTCTAGCATGGTCAGTTTTAGTTTATTTTGTTTAGCAAACATCAATGCGCGTTGCAATCGTACAGCGGCACTGCGTCCCATACACATATGTTCGAGGTCACCATTAAAAGCATTCAACATACTTTTGATTAACGACTGATGATCTAACGGCTGCCCGGTTAATGCTTCCTGCAAGCGAATGACATCGAGCGCGACAGACTCCGCAACAATTTTATGATCGTCCCATAATTGCCCGACATTACCGCCGACTTCTAAGCCTGCGATATTGGTCGTCAATATGTAAACATTTTTCACCACCAGTTCATGTAACAGCGCGGCTTCATCTGCAAGGATCGTAGTAGGAATATCGATTGCCGCTAAAGCCTCCGCCACTTGAGATGCGTGTTTACCATAGACCGGCGATGGAATAATCACCTTGGCACTCTTGCCTTTTTTCTTTTCAAACCAGACGGAGATAACCGTAGGGTCAAGTTTTAATGTCTGCCAGTCTCTTGGTAGCAATTCATTTTGCAACAATATTAATTTGCCTTTCCACATTGACGGCACTTTCATCAGTTGCTCCTGCAAATCCGCCTCGCCAACGGCAATAAGCACCATTTCAGGCTGACGATTATCCGCCGCCACTTGCTTCATATCCATACCCCGTACAACGGGGTGAACAGAATACCCTGCTCTTAAAAATCCTCGCGCAAAAACACTGCCCATTTCTCCAAGACCGACAACAACAACTGATTTATTCATACTGTTAATTCCATGACTTACTTAGGTTACAATGCCAGCATTATAACAATAAAAAATATTAAGGGAAAAACCAGTGGATCGACTCGCACAACTGCATCAATGGCTAGATAGTCTGGCCGAAAACACCTACAAAAATCTGCAAGTGGCGTCTGCTGATGCCAGTTTCCGGCAATATTTTCGTGTCACCAACACGCTGGATAAAAAAACTTATATCGTCATGGACGCCCCGCCTGATAAAGAAAACAGTCGCCCGTTTGTTCAGGTAACGGATTTAATACGCAGCGTGAATGTTAATGCCCCCAAAATAATCGCAATGGACATGAAACAAGGATTTTTGTTGCTCGATGACTTGGGTAATAAGCCTTTCCTGGCGCAACTAAACGAAAATAGTGTAGACATCCTGTATCGTGACGCAATAAGTGCGCTGATAAAAATGCAGACCATCGATGCCATGTTGCCGCCCTATGACGAGAACATGCTGCAAACTGAAATAAATTTATTTGAAAGCTGGTATCTAAATCGCCACCTGCAGATCCAGCTCGATGCAAAGCAAAAAATAATACTAGCGGACACATTTAAAATATTAATAAACAGTGCCTGCGAACAACCACAGGTCTTTGTTCACCGCGATTATCACTCACGCAACCTGATGTTTACCGAGCAGAATAATCCTGGTGTTATAGATTATCAGGATGCGGTCATCGGCCCCCTTACCTATGACTTGGTTTCTCTTTTCAAAGACTGTTACATTGAATGGCCGCGCCATAAAATTGAACATTGGCTGGATTTATATCTCGCAACATTAGCGCCAACACACTTTATAGAAAAGGAAACCTTTATCCGTTGGTTTGATTTAATGGGTGTGCAACGCCACCTAAAAGTCCTCGGCATATTTGCACGATTAAATTATCGTGATGGCAAGTCACAGTACCTGGATGACCTGCCATTAACCTTAAAGTACGTGATAGAGGCCTGCGCTTTGTACCCTGAATTACACGCACTAAGTAAGCTACTCAAAAATCTCTCATGAAAGCAATGATACTGGCGGCTGGTCGGGGCGAACGCCTGCGACCATTAACCGATAAAACACCCAAACCATTAATAAAAGTGGCAGGGAAATCACTGATTGAATATCACCTAGAAAATCTAGCCAATGCAGGATTTAAAGAAATCATAATTAATACCGCCTGGTTGGCCGAGCAATTCCACCAACAATTAGGTGACGGCTCTAACTACGGCGTAAGCATTCAATATTCCGATGAAGGCAAAGCACTGGAAACTGCCGGCGGCATCCTAAATGCGTTGCCCTTGCTCGGCGACCAACCATTTGTTGTGGTAAACGGCGACATCTGCTGTGATTTTAATTTTGCAGCATTACCTGAACTGAACTCCACAATACAAGCGCATCTAGTACTGGTGAACAACCCTGCGCATAATGTAAAAGGTGATTTTTCGTTAGCAGAGAACCTTATAAAAAATACTGGCGACCCCATGTTTACCTTTAGCGGCATTGGAATTTACCAACCCACTTTTTTCAAAGAACAAACATCCGGTATTTCGCCACTGGCACCGCTGATACGAACAAAAGCAGATTCAGGCTTGGTTAGCGGGCAGTTACATGCTGGAAACTGGACAGATGTTGGCACACTCGAAAGACTAAAACAGCTAGAAATGAAGCTCGAAAAAAGCTAACGCACGGAAAAATCCTTAATGCTTACGGTAACCGCCTAGTTCAAAAAAACATAGTCTCTTTGCAACATCACTCAGCCAATATTTTTTATTATAAGGCGCCTCTATTAATTGCTCCTGCCTTATATTTTTTTGTTCTGAACAAATATACGGTGGTGTGAATTTAAATTCCTATGAATTTTAAACAACATGGCTAATTCGCTTTACTCGACATTTCAATCATCTCAGAAATCTCCAGCGTGCCATTGATCTCCAGAAACGGACAAGATTGCGCTACCTTCAACGCTTCATCCATCGAATCCATTTTGATAATACTAAGACCCGACATCGCCGTCGTACTTCCGGCGCCAGTGGTGCCATTCGGCTGCACGGTATGCGTATCCTTGAAAGGAATAGCAGGACTAATAACCGCATCACCCAAAGATGATAACCACTGTTGATATTTAGTGAAATGTTTTTGTCCATCTTCTGGATTGGCAGGATACTCTCCCCCCAAGTAAACGAATATGTATTGCGGCATTGCTAAATCTCCTCATGAATATACTAATGAAATACTATTTGAGACCTTTGCGCGATACAGTTGCAAAAGAAAAATAGGCTAAAATTTTACTGATTGAGGCAGGAAACGCAGGTAATAGCTGGCTATTGGCAAGGTTTCTAACGAAAAGCAGTGAAATTGTAGACATTTTTATTTGTGAATGTATCGTGCAAAGGTCTCTTATTCTTAATTTTTTTCTGGGCACTTTTAAAACACTACTTGCCTCCATATTTTATGCACAACCCGCAGCATAACAGGCGAGCTTTTTTACAGATCGTGTTTATACGCTTGTTAATATGAACGAACTAATAGACTAAATACGGTACATCTTATAACAAAAAAGGTGATATGTAATACGAGGGGAGCGCTGATTAAGTCAAAAATCGACATCTTGCGACTAATCTGCCCTGCTTCTGTGTTGTGAAGCTTCGTAATAGCCCTCATTATTCGGTTATGGTGCACGTTCCACGCCTTAATCACACAGTCATGACCCCAGTTAACCAGACCAATTAACCATATTCCATATACAAGGCGTAACTCATAAAACCCACAAATAAAACTATAACGGAAACGAAAACCAGCGTTTTACGAAAAAGCTGACGGCGTAGGTGCGAATCAATTACTTGGTTTTTTTTGCTCATATATCAGCGGTTACTAATCATTTACAATTTAATATGTTAAAGACCCCAGTTAACCGGTCTATAATTTAGCATCTGTCGTAAACAACCTGAATCCGGGTTGTTCAGTAAAAAAGGCTTCCCCCATCATTATTCCGCTTCCAGAGAGTTCCTTTATATAACCGCAGGCACCATTAAAATCGCCATGTTCTTCAATAATAAGGGCTGCAACAGGAACCCCCAAGCTGCGCTCAATCTCGGCATTATCAATATCCGTTATCTTATATGCGACACAGCCTCTATATATGTTTCCTGTGGAAATGGTCGGCGTTACAATTAAATAATCTTGCCCATTGCTTGACACAAGTTCGGAAGCCGAAAAGCCATCATATGAAGCTTTAATCACACTTGCTTCACTGCCGCTGATAAAATCACCGATATAATTACAGTTACTCATATTATGGTCACAGCGAAGTAAAATAATTTTACCTGGTTGCGAGCCTTTGGCACAAAGCAGCGACACGTAGACGCCGTTAGCCTTTGCCAAAACACCAGGCTCAGTAAAGGCTGCGCAGTCGCTCAATGCCGGTGCGAACATGGTATTAAGAGGATATTCAGGAAGACCTAATGCATCATTATTATTCACCGTATCATAACCAGCTCCAGTAAATAGTTTCCGTTCACTGCTCAGAGTCTGGGCAGTGGCTCCGCTTTTCATGCCGATCCACCCATGCTCAAATAGTCTGATGGTATCGTCACCGTGTAACACCGATAAGTAGCGATGCCATAGTAAGAGCCATGGATCAGCGCCTACTGCTATAGCATATGGGTTGTAAACCAATCGCGAAACTTCATGTGCGATTGCGTTAGTTTCGTTTGGAGGTGGCAGCATTAATGAACTGGCAGAATTCACCAAAATTCCTACATCTTGCCAATTTAGACCGCCATCCATCGTAGTCGCCAGTCGCGTTTCTACTAAATCAATATTGGAAGGAGCCATTGAAACGTGCGAATAACTCATCCATATTAAACCGTTTGCATCAACCGTTGGGGCGGGATCAAAAACTCCCTGTTCAATTGAGACATTAGAAACCTGTATTGGAATCAAGTTTGGTATTACTACAGGCGACACAACAGAAGTTTCGTCGCTACTAGAACTGCCTCCGCAACCCGTAAAAGCGGTTAAGGTAACTAATAAAAAAGACAATCTAACCCTTGTGTAAAAACGATGTTTCATAGGTATACCTAACAATGTTATATCTCTGATTGTAGCCTATACAGTTTCTTCGACAGAAGTCCACATTTGGACATTGCTTCTAAATATACACATAAGTGCCTAAATCTGATACTTGAGTATACATCCGCAGTCAAACGGTCAGATCACAATTGCAATTGTTTCTAATGTTAGCGAGTATTTGTGACCCGACCCCAGTTAATCCGTCAAACCACACCAGCTACACACCCCCATAAATTTACTTGCCTGAGAGCCGCTATTTCATTTATGATACTCTCTACCTGAGAACGTATTGAGAACAATAATGAGCGCCCAGCAACAACTCACCGACAAACAAAGACTTACCCTAGATTTCATCGAACGCTATGTAGCCATTCATACCGTGCCGCCCAAACTACAGGAAATCGCTGAAGGTATTGGCATTGGTTCGCGTGGCGTGGCGCATCGTTATGTGCAGGCGTTGGTCGATGCCGGTTTTGTTAAAACAGATAGCGGCAAGCACCGGGGCATTCGCCTGCTCAAGCACAATCCTCATCGTGATGAATTGACCCTGCCACTATTAGGAAAAATTGCGGCCGGCAAACCCATTGAGGCGATCCCCGGTGAAGACCAGTTAGATCTGCGTGATTTTTTTGGGCATAACAATTTTGCCGTACGTGTGCAGGGTGATTCCATGATTGAAGCCGGCATTATGGATGGCGACACCGTCATTATCGAGTTTAGAGAAACCGCAAATGATGGCGATATTGTGGTGGCACTCATTGATGAATCTGAGACCACACTAAAACGCTTCAAACGCAGTCACCGGGGGCGCTATATCAAACTCATTCCGGCCAATAAAGAGATGGAAGAAATGGTGTATGAAGCCAGTCGCGTTCGCATTCAGGGTGTGCTAATTGGGCAGTTGCGCAAATATTAAAAAACATCGCTGCTATTCAAACCATTTTTACTTTTAACTAATAACTGCCGGCTGCAACTTGATGACTCAAAAAATTCACTGGCAACGCGCCATCGCACTGCTTGATATGAACGCTTTTTTTGCTTCTATCGAGCAACGCGACTTCCCTTCCCTGCTCGGTCAGCCCGTCGCTATCACCAATGGTATGCGCGGTAGTTGTATTATCACCTGCTCTTATGAAGCCCGTGCTTACGGCGTTCATACCGGTATGCGAATCAGGCAAGCACTGCGCCTGTGTCCACACCTGGTGCAGCGACCAACACGCCCTCAGGTATATGCCAAAGTTTCTCGCAACATCATGCATTCACTGATTGATGTCTGCCCCGATATCGAAGTGTTTTCAGTTGATGAAGCCTTTGTCGATCTCACCTCCTGTCAGGAATACTATGGTTCAGCTGAACTGGCAGCACGACAACTCAAACGCACGGTTTATCAGGCATCTGGAATCTTATGCTCACTAGGCTTAAGCGGCGACAAAACCACCGCCAAATATGCCGCTAAACTCAACAAACCCGACGGCTTTACTGTGATACCTCCGTGGCAGGCAAAATCTGCGCTGCAACATATACCGGTTACTGAACTCTGCGGCATCGCGAAAGGTATTGGTAATTTTCTTGGCGCACATGGCGTGCATTACTGTGGCGACATGGAAAAACTGCCTATCAGCGTATTATCACGACGCTTCGGCAATCTTGGTCGGCGCATCTGGTACATGTGCCAGGGCGCTGACCCGGACCCCCTACACCCCGACATCGCTGCCCCCAAATCCATCGGTCATGGCAAAGTGCTGCCACCCAATACCCGTGATCGCAACACGCTACTTACCTATTTGCAACACATGTGCAGCAAAGTCGGCACTCGCATGCGCCGCTATGACATGCAGGCAAAAACTTTCTGGATTGGCTTTCGCACCAACTCTGGCTGGTTGGGCAGCAAAAGCCGGCTCAGTGAGTTTAGTAATGACCAACAGCAAATTTACCGGTTGGGACGTTATATGCTCGATTTAAACTGGTCGGGTGAAGGCATCCATCAGATTCAGGTGACGGCACTCGACCCACAGCCCGCTGCCATGCAAATGGATTTATTTGGCGCATCAACCACAAATACTGAGCGGCAGCAGCTAAACCGTACTATGGACAATATTAATGAACGATATGGCGAGCTAACATTATCACCAGCGCGG
The DNA here is from genome assembly GCA_964651445.1 of uncultured Thiotrichaceae bacterium. GTDB lineage: Bacteria > Pseudomonadota > Gammaproteobacteria > SZUA-229 > SZUA-229. Next base: position 14,231 of record CAZYYW010000005.1, on the reverse strand, counting down.
CTGCTTAACCGCTCAGATATGCCCAATGTTATCGCCCCCGCTTGGAAGCCAGACGGATTGCGGCAAACGATATAAAACCCGTGTATCCGCTTTTGACATGAAAGGGAAGTTGGTAGTTATTAGTTTGCAGTAGGCAGTGAAAAACAAAGCCATCGCCAACATCATATAAGTAGACGTTTCTTAGTTATTATCTTTTAACTGCCTACTGATAACTGCCAACTTCCCTTAATGCCCAGAGACACACAAAACCTAACCCAGTCAAGCCTAATACACGATAAACTATAGCGTATTGCGTTATATAACGTACTACGTTATAGTTATTCATGCCCTGCCAACACCCCGGAAAAGTTCTGCTCCAGCAATACATGGAGCCGCAGAAGATCAGCCAGAACCGTCTGGCACGTGCAATCAAGGTACCACCTCGGCGCATCAATGAAATCGTGCATGAAAAACGCGCGGTCACTGCCGATACCGCGGTACGGTTGGCGATATATTTTGGCGGCAGTGCCAGCTACTGGCTGCATTTGCAAGCCGAGTTCGAAATACAAAAGATTAAACAACAGATCAGCATTCAGCTAAGCACCATCCAGTCAGCACAGCCACAAAGTACACTAAAAAACATGGGAAAAAACATAACAGCATACTTGCCAGGCACCGCACGTAGCTCTCCAACAAAATCCGCAAACAACCTGAAGAAAAGAATTATGCGCTAGAGCACAACGCCACTTTGCACATTACGTTAGAATTATGCTTTAAAAAAACCAGTAAAGTCCACAATGGCCATTAAAAAATTACCCACCACAGCCAACCCTTGGCGAGTACAAAGCAGTAAAGCTATTTACCAAAACCCATGGCTATCACTGCACGAGGATCAGGTAATAAACCCCGGCGGCGGCTTGTCTCATTACGGAAAAATTCAATTCAAAAATCTTGCCATTGGCATAATCCCACTCGACAATGACAACAATACCTGGCTGGTTGGACAATACCGTTACGTGCCAGATTGCTACTCGTGGGAAATTCCCATGGGTGGCGGCGCATTGAATATCGACCCGCTGCTATCCGCTCAACGTGAACTCAAAGAAGAAACTGGTTTGAACGCAAACAGTTGGCAATTGCTAATGAAACTACACACCTCAAACTCAGTTACCGATGAACGCGGCTTGGTTTATGTTGCTCGTGACCTTACCCAAGGCGAAACAGAATTTGAAGAAACAGAAGATTTACTGATACAGAAAGTAGCACTGGATGAAGCAGTGGCAAGAGTATTGAGTGGAGAGATTACAGACGCCATAAGCGTAGCAGGTTTATTAAGGCTCAAACTCTTGCTGCAAAGCCAGGATTGAGCCGTTAAGCGCAGAATACAAAGAAAACCGGGGACAGATCACAGTTACCGCTAATATTAGGAAATATCGTGCTCTACCCCCAATAATTACTCAAACAAACACCCAGCAAGTCTGAGTTATTAGCACTATCACTATTTTATTTTTCCGCAAACTGCTGCTCAAGGTAGTTATTAATTTCTGAGGACTCGTACATCCATTCAACCGAACCATCAGCTTTAACCAATTTCAGGCATGGCACTTGATACTTGCCGCCGTCGTTAATCAGCTCCTGGTTCCATTGCGGATCGTTGCGGGCATCACGGTTTTCGATATTTAGCGCCAGCCGATGAATTTGGCGGCGTGTCTTTACGCAAAAGGGGCACATCTTAAACTGGTACAAGGCCATATTTTTTGTTTGCTGATCAATATCAGCTTGCGCATCGCCTGCTCGCTGCACCGGTTTTGGCCGCGTAACCCAGTCAATAAAAATAATAATTTGCCCTAGCACCCATCGTATTGGCTTAAATATAAAACCCATGTTTGTTCTCACTAATAAAATAACATTGTTAAGGTAACGGTTGTCGGCAACAGCATTGCTCACAAAACTTACCAGTAAAATTTATTCGTACTTACTCATTAAATCTTATCTTGATGACTTATCCTTTAAATGTACCGTTGGCTTGCCGGTCTGCGTGATAAGACGAACGTACCATCGGACCACTGGCTACATGTTTAAAGCCGAGTTTGACGCCAACATGATACAAATCATCAAATTCTTCTGGCGGCACGTAACGTTCTACTGGCAAATGATGTTTGCTGGGCTGTAAGTACTGCCCCAGCGTTAGCATCTCGACATTGTGTAGACGCATATCTTTCATAACTTCGATAACTTCATCGAGCGTTTCACCCAAACCCAGCATTAAGCCAGATTTTGTTGCAACGGTCGGGTGCGCCTGTTTAAAGCGTTTTAATAAATCTAATGACCACTGATAATCTGAACCGGGGCGGCACTGTTTATATAACCGTGGAATGGTTTCAAGGTTGTGATTAAAAACATTGGGCGGCGCTTTGTGCATGATCGCTAAAGCCACATCCATACGCCCGCGAAAATCTGGCACTAGTATTTCTATTTCAGTTTCTGGATTTAGAGCGCGCGTTTTTTCGATACAACGCACAAAATGCGCGGCTCCGCCATCACGCAAATCATCTCTATCAACCGAAGTTATCACGACATAGGACAACGCCATGGCTTTTATAGTTTCTGCCAGATGTTTAGGCTCATCTTCATCCAGTGGGTTGGGTCGACCATGACCCACATCACAAAACGGACAGCGCCGAGTACAAATCTCACCCATAATCATAAATGTCGCGGTGCCTTTACCAAAACACTCACCTAGATTGGGGCAGGCGGCTTCCTCACAGACGGTGAATAATTTTTGCTCACGAAGTACTGCCTTGAGTTTTTTTACATTAGGGTGAAACGGCGATTTAGCGCGTATCCAACTGGGTTTTCGCAAACGTGTAGTCGGCTGTTGCACCTTAATTGGAATACGAGCAACTTTCTCTGCGCCCTTCTGCTTCTCGCCCGCTACCACTTTATTGGATTTTTTTTCGCTGCTAATCAATTGACTATTCATAGGGTAGATTCTTTAATAACTGTTGCTGCAGATTTTTAACAACCGCTTGCATTTTTATTTCTGCGACCAAATCTTTTAACTGAGTGATCGCCAAGCCCTCATACCCACAGGGGTTAATTCGGCTGAAGGGTTCAAGGTTCATGTCCACATTAAGCGCCAGACCGTGAAAGCTACAACCTTTTCGCACACGCAATCCGAGAGCCGCTATTTTAGCATCATTTACATAGACACCCGGTGCATCCGCTCTGGCACAGGAATCAACGCCATATGACGCCAATAAATCGATAATGGATTGCTCCAGTATACTAACCAGTTGCCGTACCCCGATGTTTAACCGCTTCAAATCAAGCAGGGTGTAAACCACGAGCTGACCTGGGCCGTGATAGGTCACTTGACCGCCACGGTCTGAATTAATGACCGGGATTTGTGCCGGCTTCAGTACATGCTCTGCTTTCCCATTTTTACCCAAAGTATAAACAGGCGGATGCTGTAGAAACCAAAGCTGATCGGCGGTATCCGGCTTGCGAGAGTTTGTGAAGTCTTGCATTTTTTGCCAGCTAACGCGGTAATCGATCTCAGCAAAATATTGTATTTCAGGGTGCACAGGCTTACGGTTTTAGTAGCCGTGGTTACAGCGCAATAGACACGTACTGACAGGCGCTAAGATCTGTATAAATAGCATCCAGTTGCACCTTACTGTTTGCGGTGATGGTAATAGTAAGCGCACTGTACTTGCCCGTTTTACTCTGTTTAATTTTTAGCGCATCATCAGCCAAATCATCAACATGGCGGTTAATAATTTCGAGTACCGCTAGCTCTAGCTCATCACATGCCAAGCCCATTGCTTTCACAGGAAATTCACAGGGGAACTCCAGTAAAGTTTCACCTTCTTTTAGACTTAGGTCGTGAAGTTTTATTTCTTTTTTGTCACTCATAATTTTTTACTGCTAAACCGGATAAAAAAATGCCACGTATTAAGCAGCCTCTGAGGCAACAGTTATTTATATTTTTGGTATAAATCAACCACTCGCTTCCATAACTCACCGGCTGACCCCACACCAACCGCTTTACCATTAAGTAAAATAACCGGCGCAATTTCACGTGTCGAACTGGTCATCCAGATTTCATCCGAAGTATATAATTCGGCTTCTTTTATTTCACGCACTTCTACTAATATATCGTTCTTTTTTGCAATTTCAAGAACAAGATCGCGAGTAATACCCGGCAATAATTGATGACCAGTGGGCGGCGTGATTAAAATATTATTCTTAACAATAAAAACATTGCTTGCCGTTCCTTCACTAATCATAGAATTTTTAATCAGGATAGCATCGTCAACCTCAGCCGCTGCCGCTTGTTGTTTAAGCATCACGCTGGCAACCAGTGAAGTTGATTTAATATCGCAAGCACCCCAGCGAAAATCATCAACGGTGATAACAGAGATGCCAGCAGAGATCCTTTCCAAATCGGGCGGTGTTACCGGCAGCAGCATCGCAAAGACCGTTGCAGGGTAATCAAGATCGATGGCTAAATCACGCTTCGGATAAACACCTCGTGTGATTTGCAAATACACAGCGTGATCTTCGACTTTGTCCGTCGCTTGATTTTTACTCAGCAAGTTTGAAAATATTTTTTCCCATTGCTGTTCACTGTGAGGATTCGCCAGACTGATTCGATCTAAGCTGTTTTGCAAGCGATCTAAATGTCCTTTAATGCGCAACAGTTTATTTTCAAATGCAGGAATAACTTCGTAGACACCATCGCCAAAAAGAAAACCACGATCCATTACCGGAATCGTGGCCGTTTCAATCGGCATGTAAGAGCCATTTAAATAAATTATATTTTTCGTGTCATTCATGTTCATGCCACAGTCTTACTGGTTAAGCACTCATGTTTTGCGAGCTTAATGAAAAGGATACCCCTTATTAATTCAGCATACGCAGGAAGTAATCTTTTGCCTGCTGTAAAAAGCTACCTTTAGCCACTGTTTCCAAGGCAACCAGTGGTACCGATGCAAGCTCCTTACCATCAAGCGATATTGTTACCACGCCGATCTGCTGCCCTTTTTCAACGGGTGCTTCAATATTTTTATCGATATCCATGCTCGCATCAAGCTTGTCGTAAGCGCCGCGAGGAATGGCGATAGCAAGGTCTTCTTCCAAACCTACGGTTAAGGTTTCAAACTCACCACTCCAGATACGTGGCCGACTTAAAACTTCATCTGCTGTGTAAAGTATATGTGATTCAAAAAAACGAAAACCATAATTTAATAATGCCTGACTGATATTAGCGCGTGCCTTTTTGCTTTCTGTGCCCATAACTACCGAGATAATACGCATATCGGATCGTTTTGCTGAGGCCACCAGACAATACCCGGCGGCATCAGTATGACCCGTTTTCATGCCATCGACACTAGCATCACGCCATAATAATTTATTTCGATTGTACTGTTTGATATTGTTATAAGTGAATTCTTTTTCAGCATGCCAGCTGTAACGCTCAGGGAACTCCGAAATAATAGCAGTGGCAAGTGTTGCAATATCACGTGCTGTGGTTAAATGCTCCTTATCTGGCCAACCCGTGCTATTCATGAAGTTTGTATTGTCCATACCCAAAACACTGGCATATTTATTCATCAATTGCACAAACGCTTCCTCAGTACCTGCGATGTGCTCTGCCAATGCAACGCTAGCATCGTTACCGGATTGTACAATTAAACCTTTTAACAATTTGCTAACGGGAACTCTGGAATTGACTTCAAGATACATTCTTGAACCACCCTTCCGCCAAGCTTTCTCACTAACTACAACAATATCATCCATTGTCAAACGATTGGCCTCGAGTTCTTTATAAACAACGTAGGAGGTCATTAGTTTTGTTATGCTTGCTGGTTCAACCAACATATCGGGGTTTTTTTCAGCAAGCACTTTGCCACTGGCAAAATCGATAACGTAATAATTTTTAGAAGCCACATTCGGTGGCGAAGGTATCGGCATAACCGCCAGCGCTAAATTATAATTGAATAATGCCAGTGCAAAAATGATTAAACTCAGGAATTTTTTTCGACTGGGAAACACGGTTAAATACTTCATGGAATATTCTTTAAACTCTCTTTAAAAAAATTTTAGTTACTATTTTTTATCCTTTAGTCAAAATACATTAATAATGCATTTCACATTTTTTAGTAGACACGCAAGATGTTTTTGATTGCTTAGTGAAACCGTGTCTTGCCTGTTCAAATATTACGAATGACTTAGGGACGCTTTGATTAATTATTTCTGACAACTTTCATATCTTTGTGATTGTTTTGTTTTAACTGGTTCATGACCTGTTTTGCTACGTGTTCTGATGGTAGCGGGCCTATTCTCAGGCGGTACAGGGGTTTGCCTTTTATGCTTTCGATATACAGTCTGACATCTTTAAAACCTTCTGCCTTCAGCAAACCCATATGCTGCAAAGCATTTTTTTCTGCGCTAAAAGCGGCCACCTGCACGTACAGTTTATCACCAACGGAAACGGCTGATTCCACGATTTCAGCGCTTCGCTGACTGATTTTTTCCTGCTCCGTTGTTATCACACGTATCGAAACGTTTGCTGTACCGGTACGCGCAACACCTAACTTGGTAGCCGCTGCATACGATAAATCGATAATACGGCCTTCATGAAACGGCCCGCGATCATTAACTCTGACAATGGCGACACGACCATTATCATGGTTCGTTACCTCAACATAAACGGGAATTGGCAAGGTTTTGTGTGCCGCTGTCATGGCAAACATATCATACTCTTCACCACTGGACGTACGCCTGCCATGAAACTTAGTACCGTACCAGGAAGCAATACCTTCTTGCTGAAACCCTATCGACGAATCTCTCACATAATACGTCTTGCCAAAAACTTCATAGCTATCGGGATTGCCGTACCGACTGATGGTAACAGCAGAGGGTACGGCGTCATCTATCTCATGCCATTGCTTGCTAAAGTTTCCGGGGGCGCCGTCCTTAATAACCTGGCTACACGCTGTTAAATAGCCGAGAAAAAACAGTATAAATAGTTTCTGAAACACACGCATGCACTCTCACTTGTCGCTTCAATCCTGAAGCTTTAATCCTTTAATTTTTCACTTAACTGGATAACAGCCATGGCATATAACGCGCTATGATTGTAACGTGTTATCACATAAAAATTCTTCAGCCCTATCCAGTATTCATCGCCTTTTTTACCTGCGAATTTCAGTAACGTTGCCATCTCTTCATCATCAACCTGGGCATTAATTTTCACCCCTTGTTGGCGCAATTCCTTAACCGTTACATAGGGCTTCAAGGTATTTTTTTTTCTAACAATTGATTTGTCTTTGACTGTTACCCGGTGCACGATATCAGCCCCTGGCTGCCAGTTATGCTCACTAAAATAATTGGCGACACTGCCGATCACGTCATCAATGCTGTTCCACAAATCGCGTTTTCCATCGCCGTCGAAATCAATGGCATAGTGACGATAACTGCTGGAGATAAACTGCGGCAAACCCATAGCGCCGGCATAAGAACCTGTCATATCGTCTATAGAAATATCTTCTTCCTTCGATAACAACAAGAAATGTTTGAGCTCGCTTTTGAAAAAAGCGCTACGTCTAGGGTCGTCGAAGCCCAGGGTGGTCAAGGAATCAAATACTGTGAATTTACCGGTATACCGACCGTAGTAACTTTCGACACCAATTATGGCGGCAATTATTTCTACTGGTACACCGTATTTTTTCTCAGCTCGTTGTAATGTTTCTCGGTGTTCTTCGATAAATATTTTACCTTTAGCACTGCGTTTATCGGTGACAAAGATAGGTCGATATTGTTTCCAGGTAAGTTTTTTTTCTGCCGGTTTTGCAATCGACTCCAATACGTTTTCCAGCCTTTTCACACTGGCGAATCTGGCGACTAAATCAGCGCGATCAAAACCGTGCTGCTCAACCATTTCATTGATAAAGATTTTCACATCGGCTCTTTGCGCATAATTAGCTTGCGCTGGCGCGGCCAACACCGGTGTCGATGCCACCGTCAGTAGCATTAAACCGGCAGTCATGGTTTTAATTATTTTCTTTGCCGCTTTTAGCGTTCCTGTTTCAATACAACTATTCATAATAAGGCTGTTTCCT
>CAZYYW010000005.1:0-6023 GCA_964651445.1 uncultured Thiotrichaceae bacterium | reverse complement strand
TTATTTCACGATTAACCTGCGGTTGGTGCTTATTGACATCAGCATACCAAAACCGGCCATGAGTGTAACCATTGATGTACCACCATAACTAACCAGCGGCAATGGCACGCCTACAACCGGTAAAATACCAGAAACCATACCGACATTGACAAATAAATACACGAAAAATGTCATGCTGAGACTGCCTGCAAGCAGCCGACCAAAACTGTCTTTTGCATTCGCCGCAATATACAAACCACGAATGATAATGAAGGCATAAAGTGATAGCAAAACAATCGCGCCCATGATACCAAATTCCTCAGCAAACACGGCAAAGATAAAATCAGTGGTGCGCTCAGGAATAAAATCCAGTTGTGACTGCGTGCCGTTCAACCAGCCTTTTCCATATATACCACCAGAACCAATCGCAATCATCGATTGAATAATGTGATAACCCGAGCCCAAAGGATCGCTACCTGGATCAAACAGTGTCAATACTCGCTGCTTCTGGTAGGCGTGCATAAAATGCCACAGTACCGGAATTAACGCCAGCATGGTAAAGAAAGCCCCAAATAAAAGCCGCCAACGGATACCACCAAAAAACACCACAAAAAAACCAGCGGCAGCCACTAATAATGAGGTTCCTAAATCAGGCTGCCGTGCAATCAACACTGTGGGTACAATGACCAGTGCCAGCGAGATAAGCAGTGAGCTTATTCTGGGTGGAAACGGCTTTTCACACAGATACCAGGCCAGCATCATTGGCGTCACCAACTTCATCATTTCCGATGGCTGAAAACGAATCACGTAAAGGTTGAGCCAGCGTTGCGCACCCTTACCGACATCCCCTGCCACCATAACCATAATTAGCAGTATGATGCCAATGGCAAAAAACCAGGGTGCCCACAGGTACAAAGTTTGTTGTGGAATTTGCGCCACAACAAACATCACTGCAAAGGCAATGGATAAACGGACAATCTGTCGCTGCACAAGTTCCGCCGAACCATCCGCGGCACTGTACAAAATGCCCAGACCAGCCGCCGACAGTAATAACAGACCAACCAGCAATATCGGGTCGATATGCAAAAACTGCAAGAACCGCGAAGTTTTGCTTTGGTAATCTGAATCAAAGAATTCTGTACTACGGTTAATCATTATTTATCTATTTTGCACTGCTTTGTACCGCTAGCCCAGAATGTTTTTCCATGTAGCGTTTAATAATATCGCGCGTCATCGGTGCCATCTTACTTCCAGAGCCCCTGTTTTCTGCAATCACCGCCACCGCCAGCACCGGATCGCTGGCTGGCGCAAAACCAATAAACAAACCATGATTTCGCAACTTTTTCGCCACCGTTTCCTCATCGTACTCTGCATCCTGAGCGATACCAAAGACTTGTGCGGTGCCGGTTTTCCCTGCCATTTTAAAATCCATTCCCCAGCCTGTTGCACGTGCCGTACCCATAGAGCCATGGACGACTTGTATCATGGAATCCAACATCACATCCCAATGTTTTTCACGGCGTAGTTTAATCGTGGTTTTTGATGGCTCTCTGCGAAGCACCGTGTCATCGGTCGCCATATGCACTTCTTTTAGTAAGCGGGGTACAATCTTCGTGCCACGGTTGGCAAGTGCTGCTGTCCCCACCGCTAATTGTATGGGTGTCGCCAACATATAACCTTGACCAATTCCAGCGATCAAGGTTTCACCCGGAAACCACACCATACGTTTTTTTCTTTTTTTCCAATCCGTTGACGGCAATAAACCTCTGCGCTCGCCTAACAAGTCTATCCCGGTTCTCTTACCGAAACCAAACTTCGCCAAAAAGTTATGCATATTATCAATACCCATGCGATGCGCCAACTCATAAAAGTAAACATCACATGACTGCTCCATGGCGCGTCTAAAATCCACTACTCCGTGCCCTTCTCGCTTCCAATCACGGTATTTGTGCCCAGTGTCATCACCCGGTAAAAGGTAGTGCCCCTTGCAGTGCAAGGTTTCTTTTATGCCAAAATGCCGTTGTTCAATACCCGCCAATGCAGTAAACGGTTTAAACGTTGAAGCCGGTGGATACTGACCAAAAAGTGCACGATTAAACAAGGGTTTGTAAGGGTCATGTGCCAATGCATCGTAATTTTTATGACTAATACCGTGAACAAACAAATTAGGGTCGAAACTGGGTTTACTGACAAACACGACTATCGCACCATTGCTCGGTTCAATCGCGATAACGGCACCCGAAAACTCGCCAAGACCGGCTTCCGCCATTTTTTGCAGTTCAATATCCAGATTCAAAACCAGGTCATTACCCGGCACCGGAGCGGTTCTTTCCAACACCCGTAAAATTCGACCCTGAGCATTAACTTCTACTTTCTGGCGACCGACCGTACCATGCAACTCGACCTCATAATATTTCTCTAAGCCGGTTTTTCCAATATGCGTGGTACCACGATAGTTGCCAACATCGATCACTCTTAACTCTTTTTGATTAACGCGCCCAACATACCCCACCACGTGCGCCGTCGATGCACCCAGAGGATAAAATCGGCTTAGTCTGGCATTCACATCCATGCCAGGGAATCGATGACGATTGACCGCAAGACGAGCCACTTCGTCTTCATTTAACCGGGTGCGCAAGGAAATCCGCTGGAAGGAACGACGGACCCGCAACTGCTTTTTGAAGTTCTCCATCTCGCTCTCGCTAATGGCGACAATTTCACTCAAGCCAGCCAGCGTTTGCGTCATATCATCCACTTGCTCGGGGATGAGTTCGAGGTGAAAGGTGGGTTTGTTTTCTGCCAGCACCACACCATTACGGTCGTAAATCAGTCCACGGGTTGGTGGCAGCGCCATAACGCGGATACGGTTATTCTCCGATAAATCCGCAAAGTGCTTGTAATCCACTATTTGCAGCCAAGCCAGACGAAATAACAGGCCAGCCAGCATCAGCATACAAATAATCGCCGCTACAATAGCGCGAAATTTGAATATGCTCGCTTGATACGAATGATCAGAGTAATGAGACCGATACGGCATGAATAAGGTTACGATAGCAAAGGAATTATTATTTTCTGATGCGTTTTCAGTCGCTTTTATAGCCATCACAGCCAAAAAACACAAAATAACAGAAAAAGTTGGACAATTATATAGTGTTTCCGTGCATTCAGGCTCGACAATTACGCAGTAATCGATAGAATCCAGTATAGGGCACCTCTATTACATGACGCTCTATTTAGATTTTGCCAATAACCATAAAAAAATTATCTCATTTTTGTTTGCAGCTGAGGTATGCTGAGGTCTCACAGGAAATGTTTATAGTTTGGCGTCAGCCGACTGCAAGCAAATAAAAAAACAGTTATGTCACTGAAAAATAAAATAATAATAAGTGACGGGGAAGCAATATGAAATTAATCCTGATTGGGGCTCCAGGTTCAGGTAAAGGCACTCAAGCCAAATACTTAATGGGGAAGTACCATATTCCTCAAATTGCCACGGGTGATTTGCTACGTGCCTCCGTGGCCGCGCAAACGCCGCTTGGGCGACAGGCAAAAACCATTATGGATGCCGGTCAACTGGTACCCAATGATATTGTCATCGGCATGATACGTGAACGCATCGCTCGCCCAGATGCCGACCAAGGATTTATTCTGGATGGCTTTCCGCGGAATGTCGCACAGGCCGCCGCACTCGATAATATTCTCGACATCCTCGGCAAACCGATCGACGCAGTGCTGCAATTTAATGTTGATGCTGAAATGCTAATACAGCGCATGGTCGGACGTCTTACCTGCCTTTCCTGTGGCTCCCTATTCAATTTATTTACCCAGCCACCGGCAATAGACGATAAATGCGACGACTGTGGCGGCACTTTGCACCATCGCAAGGACGACAGTGAAGATATCATTGAAAGACGACTGCAAATTTTTGAAACCTTGACCCAACCACTCAGCGACTACTACAAACACAAAAGTGTCTTGCATGTTCTGGAAGCACATGGCGATGTAGGTGAAGTAACTAAGCGTGTTAAATCAGCATTACGCGGCCTGCGGCCGAAACGCACCCCGGTCAAACCAATGCTTGCACCATCAGTGACTCCAGCAAAAACGGCTAAACCGGCGGTTACTCATACTCGAGTTGAAACACTCCAACCCAAACTACGCCCACGCAAAAAAATTAAACCCCTTTCTGGCAATACCAGGGTTAAAAAACTGGACATTAAAAAAGAGCTGCCTGTTGTTATCAGCAAGAAAACCCTCAAGGCTGCTGCCAAAAAGAAAACGGCTGTTCAAAAAGCCACGCTCAAAAGCAGTCAAAAAGCTGATCAGACCGCTGCACGGGCTATTGCTCGTGCGGCCGAAAAACAGGCTAAAGAAGCTACTCAGAAAGCGGCTCAAGAAGCCGCTCAGGAAGAAATTCTAGATGAAAAGTTAAAAGCACTGGAAAAAGAACTACAGCAAACCAAGACACAATTAAAAGCAGCCTCTGCAGCCGAAAAAGCGTTGCTTAAAGTAGAACAAGAAAAAGATGCTGCCCTAAAAAAGGCACTGCACGAGGAAACCACCAAGCTTAAGAAACGGAAAAAATAGCCGAAAATCTACAAGCTTTAGGGAAGTTCGCAGTCGGCAGTTATCAGTCGCCAGTTAAAAAAACATCGCCAGCAGGCGTTTTGCTAGTTTTTATGTTTTAACTAATAACTGCCAACTTCTGTTTCGTGCCAACAACAAACATTTAAGTCCACACGGTTACTGTCAATTCAAACTAAACGGTAACGCTTGTTTTAACCCTGCTGCTGTTCTACTTCTTTACGCACCTGATCCATATCCAGCCCTCTGGCTTTGGCAAGCACGTCTTCCAGTCCACTTTCTGGCAACATGCCGGCCTGTGAGAAAATGGCAATCTGCTCGCGAAAGATCATCAAGGTCGGAATGGAGCGAATTTGAAAACTGCCCGCCAGCTCCTGCTGATCTTCGGTGTTAACTTTGGCGAAAACCACATCAGCGTGTTTTTCTGAGACAGCGTCGTAAATAGGTGCAAATGATTTACAAGGGCCGCACCATGGTGCCCAAAAATCAACAATAACAATATCATTATTTGCGATAGTATCCTGAAAAGTCTCTTGTGTAATATCAATGCTAGCCATGTTTTCAAACCTTGTGTATTTTTGAATTCACGTATTCTAACCCAACTGCGAGCGGGTGTGGCACAGAAATTTTTGTTTAAGCTGCAGATCGGTGAACGTTAACAAGCGCAGTGTTTGCTGCTGGCAGAAACTCATACCACGCCAAAACCGCACAAAAATAGTTTTTATGAGGTAGCAGAATCAGAAGCTGACACTAAACAGAATTTCCGGATAGGTGGTCGAACATTCAACAAAAACACTGCAATCTTTATACGCCTCATAAACGATACCGCCACCAATAAACACACGATTATTGGTGCTGAAATAAGCCCCTGCCCGGTAACCAAACGAGTCCTGCTCATCAAGTTCAACGCCTTTAAAATCACCAAAGTAAGTACGGCGATAAAAAACGCCAAGATAAGGTTTGATTTTATCTACTTGTGTAAACACGTAACGAATCTGCGGGCTGACTTTGGTAATTGACGGCTCACCAAAAAACCAGTGCTGTACGTCTATGCCGATTTCCAATCCTGACAATACATAATAGCCAACACTCGCTCCGAGGATAATATAGTCATCATTAAACGCACTGCCAGAGCCGACGATAACACCAACCGTGGTCGAGTCCTTGGAAAACGCTGTGCTGATACCACCGCTGCCAATGCTGGTGGCATTCACTGTATTTATGGTGGTTGCAGCAGTCGTTAAAACAAGCCATAAACCAGCCAGTATTTTTATTTTTGAACAATGCACAATTCCGCCTCCGTTATATTTTAGGGATCTATGCCATATCGAGTGAGTATACAGTTATTTTTTATAGACACAGAGACCACAGAGGTCACAGAGTTATCTGTTTATAACGTTTACATAGATTCACCAATCTTAATACATTGAGGTTTATCTGTAACCTGTAGTTGTCGTGTT
>CAZYYW010000004.1:31389-51797 GCA_964651445.1 uncultured Thiotrichaceae bacterium | reverse complement strand
GCAGCTAAAAATTTAAAGATAAAATTTACGATAGGTATTAGAGGTTAGTCATGGTAAACAAAGTTAATTGTGTGATTTTAAAAGTGGAAGCAGAAGCCATGGATACACCACCGCACCCGGGTGATTTGGGTGTGCGTATTTTTGAAAATGTTTCCAAAGAAGGTTGGAAGCAATGGCTGGAACGTCTGACCACCATTATCAATGAAAATGGATTAAATACCGCCGATATCAAAAATCTCGAATTAATTGAAAAGCACATGTTGGGCTTCTTTTTTGGCGAAGGCGACCACGGTCAGGTACCTGCTGGTTTCCAGGCTGGCGGTGGCGGCGGTAAAAAATAGCACGCTCAATCTCTCGGCTATGCCACTAAATGTTATTCGGGTTCCGACGCAGCAGCGTAGGAACAAGGTAGCATTCAGATCGTTAAACCTCTTACGTTATTTTAAAAACCGGCACGGTGACAAATTTAAGGACGGCGTAACATGCGCGAATGGCTTTTGTCACCTGTTGTGTTGAATCTGCACTAGCGAAAATATAACCTAAATATTGGTTGCCTTCGGGTAACGGTATCATTTCGTGACCTTCGTTAATGATGATATCAATCTTATCGATGTGTTTCATTTTATTTGCCTCAAGCAGACCTTCGACCCGTTTTAACAAACCTTTTTGTTTTATTGGAATCATCATGACACCGCGTGCATGTGCTGGCATGTTGACCTCGATGGGCTGGTTTATCGACAGTGAAATTGCCAGTTCTTCAACGCTGAAATTATCATTGTCTAACATTCGGGCGCAATCACCGCCAATGGTGCGTGATGCTATTTCTAAGATCCATACCCGATTGTCTTTATCGATACGGCACTCGGCATGTATCGCTCCCGTGTTTAAACCATACGCTGTACATGCTTTTTGGATAACGCTATGTATCTGTTGTTGCAGGCTCGGCTTTAAAGTTGATGGCGTAACATAGATGGTTTCTGCAAAATAAGGCCCGGTGAGGGGATCCGGTTTGTCGAAAATGGTAATGGTTTTAAGCTGACCTTGATGTAAAAAACCTTCGTAAGCAATTTCAATGCCGTCGATATATTCTTCAATTAATAAATGTTGTTGCTCAAACTCGCCCAGTGCGTAAGCAACTATGGCTTTGATACGCTGGCAGGCAATTTGAAATTCAGCCTCGTTGTTTGCCCGAATAACACCGCGACTGGCAGACATATTTAGTGGCTTTAAAACACAGGGCCAAGACAGACCTGACATTTGTGGTTTGAGTGCTTGTTGTAAATTCAGTAAACGATGAATCGGTACAGGGCAGTCATATGATGCAAGTTGCGCTCGCGCCAGATCTTTGCGATAAGAAAATTGTGCAGCTTGTGGTGGGTTATGGGGCAAGCCCAATGTTTTGGCTGCCATTGCGGCAAACTCAACGGTTTGATCGTCACTGCCCAAAATCCCTGCAAAGACTTTTCGTTGATCGTCTTTTACTATTTTTTCCAGTGAGGAGTGGCTATCGGAGAAATCGATATGCAACCCATTAGCGACTTCAGAGACCAGTGAATGCTTGCCTTGCGAGGCAATCGTTACCTCAAGCCCGAGCCGGTTGGCGGCTTTTATGTAAGGTGCTATGCGATAGCTGTTGTGGTGTGATACCAGCAGCAGGCGTTTTCTTTGGTGATGTTTCATATGCAAGTAGTCAATAAAAAAGGTGAGACATTTGTTAATGACTCACCTTTTCTGTTTGGCATGTGCTGCCTTGTGTAATGTTGTTGCGAGGTATTGCTCTTAGCCGCAGCCACCGCCACCAGCGCTGCCACAACCTCCACAGGAGCCACCACTGGTGCTATTGGCAAAGACGTTTTTAAAGACGAAACTGGGGTTGTCGCCTTCTGTTTGATAATCAATTTCTACGCCTTCTAGGAAACCCAGCGCAACCGCATCAACATGTACTTTAAGGCCATCTTTTTCCAGCGTGGCATCGAAAGGTGTGGGCTGGTCAACAAAGGTCATGCCGTATGTCATGCCGCCACAACCACCGCCAGAAACGAAAATCCGTACGCCATTAACACCATCTTCACTATCGGTTAGCGCGATTAGTTGTTTAACGGCTTCGTTAGAAACCATAATCTGGTTGTCTATATTGGTATTAAACTGAACTTGTGACATTGAGATTCTCCTGCTTTAAAGCATGTAATAAGCAACAATACCATGAATTGACTTCATAGTTCTTGTTGATAATTCCGGGTCTATGTCATTTTAGGTGGGCAATACACCTACTTTTTATAGACACAGAGACCACAGAGTACACAGAGTTATCGTTTATAAGGTTTAATAGATTCACCAATCTTGATGCTATTGAGGTTTATCAGCAACCCTGTAGCAGTGGTGTTAACTTTAAACACGCTCTGTGGTCTCTGTGTCTATATCTTTATGTCCACTCGTTATGGCATAGATCAATAATTCCTATATAAAACATAGGGATGATGTGAAATAAGCTGCCTATCTTGCTGGTTTTTACCTGTGATTATTATCAGAAAAGTTGACGTCGATGAAACAGGGCATACAGGCTGGGCACTAAAATAAGGCTGACAAACAGTGAAAAGCTTAGTCCCCAAACGATGACAAAGGCTAGCGGCTGTAGCATTTCGGAGCCTTCGCCGATACCGATAGCCAGCGGCATCATGCCAAATACGGTGGTCAGCGTGGTCATCAAAATAGGGCGTAGGCGTAATGAAGCTGCATTTTTTATTGCGCTAATCAAATCAGAATTTTTTTCACGCTCCAGCTCAATTTGCTCCACCAGAACAATAGCATTGTTGACCACGATGCCGGTGAGCATAATCAGCCCCAGCCAAGCAGGCATCGACAAATTCATATCGGCGTTAATTAGCAAACCGATGGCTACGCCGATGGCGGCAAAAGGAATGCTGATCATAATAATAAGGGGGTTTAGCAGTGATTCATACTGCACCGCCATCACCACAAACACCAAAAAGATGGCGAGAAATAATACGATCAGACCGGTTTTCTGACCTTCTTCCAACGACTTGTTGGTCTCGTTGTCATACAGTACATAAGTATCGGGCAATTCCAATTTTTCCAGTTCGGTCATTACCGCATAGAGCACGGCTGTTTGGTCAACATCCAGATCGTAGGAGGCGGAGATCTCCACGATGCGCTGCTGCTGGCTTCTGATGATTCGGCTGGCAGTCGCTTCACGGCTAATATGGGCGACATCACCGAGTCGAATAGCATTGCCACTTTTGTAATCGACCATTAGGTTTTGTAATACATTAGGGTTGTAGCTGTCTGCGTGTGGCAGGCGGATGCGAATATCAAAGTCTTTGTCGCCTTCGATGAAATTACTGCTAATTTGACCATCAAGCGCAATCCTTAATGCCTGACCGATAACCGCAGCATCGACGCTAAGTTTAGCGGCGCGTTCTCTGTCAATACGGATAGTGAGTTCTTCTTTTACTTCTTCGTAGGAATGCGTCAGATTGCGTAAACCGGGCACCGTTTCCAGCAGTTGGACAGCTTCATCGCCCAATGTGCGTAGGGTATTAAGGTCATTTCCACGGATATGAATACTGACATCGTCACTGCCGCGTGTAAGACGTAAGCCGCGCACACCTACGACGCGCAAGTGCACTTTAAAGCCGGTTAATTGCAGAGCATCAATCTTTTTCTTGATTTCACTCGCCCATTGATCGCTGTTGCCGGTTCGCTGATTGGTTGGCGTTAATTGTATTGCAATGGAGCTACGATTGCTGTTTTCAAATTCTGAGCGACCAAAGACGAAACCGCCAGCAGTGGTGAACAGGGTGACGACTTCCGGCTGCTGTAGCAACAGGTCTTCAATCTGGTCTACAGCAGCGTCCATTTCATCGAGTTGCATGCCGGGGTCACCGGAAATAGACAGTGAAATTTTACCCTCATCAACACGCGGTAAATCAATCCGTTGGGTGTCATTTATCTGGTATATCGCCAGCACAAAAAATACACAGAATAACAGGAAAGCTTTGCCTGGATGGTTTAAAAATAGCCCAGAATTATCATGATATTTAACTTTAAGATAGTTAACTAATTTACTGATAATGCTATTTTTATTGCTTTTATATTTAACCTGTGCGCCCAGTGCTGGAACCAGTGTGATTGCGACCACCAGTGACGCTAACATGGCAGAGGTAATGGTAATAATCAGCTCTTCAAACAACATGCCGGTCATGCCGCCAATGAATAGAAAGGGCAGCAATGCACCGAGATTGGTACTGGTTGAAGCGACAATGGGGCTGTTCACTTCAATCGCCGCGTTGATAGCACTTTCGGCAGACGTCTCGCCTTTTGCCTGATGGCGGGTGATGTTTTCCAACATCACGATGGTGCTGTCAATTAACAGCCCCATGCCCAATGCCAGCCCGCCGAGGGTCATGATATTCAGCGTTAACCCCAGTGTTTGCATGATAATAAAGGTGACCATAATGCCGATGGGAATGGCAGTGCCGATAATTAAGGTACGACGTATGCTGCCGAGGAACAGGTAAATCACAATCATTGCTAGCAGTGCGCCACTGCCAGCCGCCAGAGAAGCATTAAATATGGCATGGCGGACAAATACGGATTGGTCACTGACAAGGGCTATTTCAATACCGGCAGGAATAGCATTTTGTGCTTTTAAATTTTGTAAGCGGTGTTTGACTTCGTTGACCACGGCAACGGTATTGGCGGTGGGTTGCTTTTGAATGGACAGTTTAATACCAGGCACTTTGTTGAGACGGATACGCAGACGCTCATCTTTGTGTTTGTCGATGACTTTGGCAACGTCCTGTACACGAACAGTGCCGCTCAAGTTGCTGACTGGGTTGCCGTTTCTCTCGTTAGCCAGCGTGCCGGTTTGCAGTGGCAAATGTTTTAATTCTTGTAATGACTGAAAGCGGCCTTCAGCGCGGGTGGTGATTTCTTGGCGCTCGGCAAACATTCGGCCACCGGGGGAATCGATATTCTGTTGTTGTATTTGGCGTGCAAAATCTTGCAATGAAAGTCCGATATTGGCGAGTTTTTCCTGATCAGGAATCACCTGTATTTCACGTTGTAAACCACCCCCAACTTCGACAGCGGCAACACCAGGGAGATTTAAAAACCATTTTGAGAAAATGTAATCTGCCCAACTGCGTAATTCGACCGAGTTAAGTGTGGTCGAGCTGACGACCAGTTCCATGACAGCAATTTGTGCTGGGTCTCGTTTATAGATTACCGGTGCTTCATCATTTTCCGGTAAAAATCGTTTGGCGCGGTCGAGGCGGATACTGGCATCGCGCAAAGCATTGTCGATATCCGTGCCATAAGGAAAACTCAGGTCAACGGCGCTACGGCCTTCACTGGTGCGGGAATTAACCGCGATCGCATCTTCAGTAATCGCCAGTTGCTCTTCCAGTTGCCTAGTAACGCGGTCTTCCATAATGCTGGCAGGTACGCCCGGGTCAATGATTCGCACCAGTACTTCAGGGGAAACAATGTTCGGCAATAAATTAATGCCCAGTTGTTTAAAGGAAAATAAGCCGAAGATGATGACAGTTAGCGTCAGCATGCTGACCCCGACAGGGTGATGGATAGACCATGCGGCAAGACCGCCAGAGCGAAAACGTTGCTTCATTATGGTTTTATTAAGTCCTGCACTGCGGTTTTTGATGTATTATTAACATTAAGATTATATTATATCTCTTTATTTTTATTCGTTATTTTTACTTTTTTATCGTTGCGTAAACCAAGAAAACCTCGGCTGACAACACGATCACCGGCATTTAAGCCAGAGTGAATTTCTACCACGGAAGAAAATTGCTGCCCCTGAACAAAAAATATTTTTTCTACTATTGTTTGCTGGCTGTCATTTTCAACAACTCGATAAACATAAGAACCAGCCGGTTCATAGTGAATGGCATGCGCCGGAATGACTAGTCGGTTGCTGGCTTTTAGTTTTAATTGGGCACGGCTGAATTGGCCAACCGTGGCATTTTTAGGCGCGGGTGATAACAAGATTTCAATCGTGCCTTTGTGGGTGTTGGCATTAATTGTTGGATGAATACGCACGATCTCAGCGTTGAATTTTTTATCGCCAAGCGCGTCAATTTGCAGGCTGACGGCGAGGCCCGTTTTTACCAGCGGTAACCAGCGTTCGGCGAGTTCAGCTCTCAGGCGCAATGCAGACGGGTCGATTATGGTTAGGATGTGTGACTGTGCTGGAAGCATGTCACCCGGTTCATATAGGCGACGGGTAATCAAACCATCAATCGGTGCTTTAATACGAGTGCGTTCGAGTCGGGTACGCTGGCGTTTTTCTTCGGCAATCGCCAAATCCAGTTCAGTACGTGCACGGGCGACTTCTTCTTCGGTGGAAATTTTGTTTGGCAGCAGTTTTTTTAGACGCGAAAGATCCAGTTCTACCTGTTCACGAGAAGCCTTCGCCTTGGCAAATTCTATTTCTAAAAATTTGTCATCTAACTGTGCCAGTAAACGGCCTTTTTTGACAAAATCGCCTTCATGATAGAGTAGGTGGATAAGTCGTCCGCTTTCTTCGTTATATAAGCGAATTCGGGTTACTGCTTCCAGCGTACCCGAAACCGTCTGCTGCAAAGCGACCGCTTTGTTTTCCAGCGTTATCACTTCAACTCGATGCAAGCCGGGTTTTGCTCGCTGGGCGTGGTTACTGACGCCATCGTCACTGTCACAGGCGGTGATCAGCATCAAACTGGGTAGACACACGGATAGTAATAAATAGTGCAGCCGTTTTTTAGATATAATCATGAACCGAACTTTACCCTATAAAGTACTGATACAACAAAATAAATGAGTCATCGTCCCACTGAAAAACCGCATGATAATCGTAAAGATTTCGACAATATAAAACGCTTACTGCCCTATATATGGGATTTTAAAGGTCGCGTTATTTTAGCCTTAGTTTTTTTGATTTTGTCTAAAATTGCAATCGTGGGGATGCCTTTAATCTTAAAGGACATCGTCGATAGTCTCGACAGCAAGCAACTATTGTCGATGGACGGGGTGGCTGCTGCAACGCTAACCTTGCCTTTAATCCTATTGTTAATCTACGGCGCTTTGCGTTTGGTTGCCAGTTTGTTTAACGAATTGCGCGATGCAATTTTTGCACGGGTGCGTTATCACGCCATGCGCGGCATTTCTAAACGTGTGCTCACACACCTGTATTCCTTGTCGCTGTCATATCACCTGGACAGAAAAACCGGTGGTATTACCCGCGATTTGGAACGCGGTACGAATAGTCTGAGTTCGATACTCAATTATCTGGTGTTTAATATTTTTCCGACGGCAGCAGAGTTCATCTTTGTTGCGATTATTCTGTTAAGCCGTTATGAGCCTCATTTTGCAATTATTACTTTCACCACAGTGGCTATTTATATCGTGTTTACACTGTTAGTGAGTAACTGGCGTATGCATTACCGCCATGAAATGAATGGCCATGAGTCAAAGGCGAGTACATACGCAGTGGATGGTATGCTGAATTATGAAACCGTCAAATATTTCACCAACGAAAGCTATGAGTTAAAACAATACGATGACACGCTGGATAAATGGGAAAGCGCTGCGGTAAAAAGTCAGACATCGATGTCCTTGCTTAACTTCGGTCAAGGTGCGGTGATTGCTGTAGGCGTTACTCTGATGCTGATTTTTGCTGCCCAAGGCGTGGTTGATGGAACAATGACTCTTGGCGATCTGGTACTTGTTAATGCCATGATGCTGCAATTATTTATTCCGCTGAGCTTTCTTGGCATTATCTACCGCGCACTAAAATATTCATTGGCGGACATGGATATGATGCTCAAACTGCTGGATACAAAGGTAGAAGTGAACGATGTTAAAGATGCACTACCGCTGCGCGTCGAAAACGCCGTTATTCGAATCGAGAACGTTAGTTTTGGCTACAGTAATGACAGAAAAATACTGGATAATATAAGTTTCGACATACCACAAGGTCATAAAGTCGCTGTGGTAGGGCCTTCTGGTGCGGGCAAATCGACATTGGCGCGTTTACTGTTTCGGTTTTATGATGTTGGCTCTGGCAGTATTAGTATTGATGGTCAGGACATCCGTTCAGTCACGCAGAGCAGCCTTCGCAATAATATCGGTATCGTGCCGCAAGATACGGTATTGTTTAATTACACCATTGCGCACAATATTCGCTATGCCAAACTAGACGCAAGCGATGAAGAAATAGAGCAAGCAGCAAAACACGCCAGTATTCACGATTTTATCGTGAGTCTGCCCGATGGTTACGATACCGTGGTAGGTGAGCGCGGCCTAAAATTATCGGGCGGCGAAAAACAACGCATTGCGATTGCCCGCGCCATTCTTAAAAATCCACGTATTTTAGTGTTTGACGAAGCAACCTCATCACTGGATTCGCATTCAGAACAAATGATTCTTGAATCCTTAAAACAAATGGCAGAAAGACATACCACATTGGTTATCGCGCATCGACTTTCGACCATCATTGATGCCGACAATATTGTCGTACTAGAAAAGGGTCGAGTCGTGGAACAGGGAACACATCAACAATTGCTGGCTAAGCATGGCTTATATATGCACCTATGGACATTACAGCAGGAAGAAAAAACCGCCGAGGAGAGCGTTTAATTATGCGAGATGTTATTTTAAAAATCCAACCCGTTGAGCTACATAAGATTTTAAAATTTGAAGGCATGGTGCCCAGTGGCGGGGTTGCAAAGTTAGCGATAGACGCCGGTGATGTTTTGGTCAATGGCGAAGTTGAAACCCGCAAACGAAAAAAAATAGTCGCGGGCGATATTGTCGAGTTTAATGGTGAAGTGATTCGTCTGGTCGCAGCAACGGTGGCTGAAGGGTAATGTGCTTTTAGCACAACCTACAGACGAGATAGCCAAAACTTGTTTGTATTAACGAGTCGGATGAAAAGGATACACCTTATTAAAGACACGCTGTAAACACGTCCTTGTGCGCTTGACTACAGCATCCTTGCTGTAGACAGTCTTTAATAAGGTGTATCCTTTTCATCCGATTCTGTAGTACGTTAACGATTCATCTGCTTTTTCGTTTTACTGGTCGCCTGTGCGGTGAATGGGTCATCCGGCCAATAGTGTCTTTTGTATTTTCCGCGAAGTTCTTTTTTTACCTGATGGTAGGTTGTGCGCCAGAAGCTGTTTAAGTCCTGGGTGACCTGCATTGGGCGACGGGCAGGTGATAATAAGTGCATCATTAATTTGATATGACCATGCAACACGGTGGGTGTTTCATTTAAGCCAAACACTTCCTGTAAACGTACTGCCAGTATTGGTTGCAATGGGTCTGTGTAGTCGATACTGATGGCTGAGCCACTGGGGACTTTTATACGTTCAGGTGCCAGTGTGTCAACCAATTGTTGCTGCTGCCAGCTAAGTTGGTTCCACAGTAGCTTGTGAACGTCCAACTTCTGGCATTGTTTGAAACTGTTTTCGTTCTTCAGATAAGGTTTAAGCCATATTGCCAAATCATCGAGCAAACCTTGGTTAGAAAAATCCGGTAGCTGTTCATTTAATGGTTGCTTGAGAAGTTGTTTTTCCAAGTGTTTATTTGCTTTGAAAAAGGTATTAATAAACTGCACTCGCTGTTTTAAACTGCCTGCTTTTTCTGTCCAATTTAAACATTGTAAGCCATCGGTTTTTATTGCTTGCAGTAACTGCTGTAAAACGTCTTCTTTATTATCAGAAGTGACGGTTCTTTCTTGTAAGACTATTTTTCCAATGCGGTGTTGCTGTTTTGCCTCTACACGTTGCAGTGTTTCATTCCATTTAACGGTTTCTGTTTGTTCGATATTGGCTGAAAAATATTTTTGCAATTGTTGTTCGCTTATTTCTGCGGCAAGATAAATGTTGGCTTCACTTTGCTTTGAATCCAGGTTAGCGACCACAAGATATTCAAACAACTGGTATTGCAGGTGGTTTGGAATGTTGGCACCTTTGCCATTGCTAAGTAAGTATGCAGGTCTATCGGGATGGCGTTGCTTTGCGATTCTATCGGGGTAAGCGTAGGCCAACACCACGCCAGAAACGTCAACTTTAATGTCTTTGCCCATTTTATGTTTTTTGAGGGAAAAGCTTGTAAGTCGTCTAAAAAAATCATTGGCAGTTTGCAACACTCTTTTGCATTGCGGCAGATTGATGCCTTGCTGGTTTTTTTGAGACGTATTGTTAATGTTTTGCAGTATCTGCAGCCGTTCTTCAATGTCGAAACTTTTTTCTGTATGGGCTAGGTACAAATCTTTTTCACTTAACAAACTGGCAATAAGACAGCCGAGATAAGCCTGTTCTATTTTCTGCGCCTGCAACATCATATGGGCAAGCCGAGGGTGGGTGCCGAGTTTTAGCATGCTTTTTCCATGCTCAGTGATATTGTTATTCGCATCAATGGCATTAAGTTGCTGCAATAATTTTTTTGCCGGCGTTATCGCGCTATTGGGCGGCGCGTCCAACCACTGCAATTCATCAACCTGTTGCACACCCCAATTAGCCAGTTCTAATGCCAGTGGCGTTAAGTCGCTGTGTAAAATTTCAGCCTGTGAATGTTTTAATAAGCGTTGCTGTTGCGGCTGTGTCCATAAGCGATAACAGCTGCCTGCCGATAATCGTCCGGCACGGCCGCAGCGTTGGATTGCCGAATCTTGTGAGATAGCCTGCGTGTGTAGGCGATTCATTCCTGATGACGGGTTAAATTGCAGACTGCGTTCCAAGCCGGAATCAATGACGCAGTTAATGCCTTCGATGGTTAAGCTGGTCTCGGCTATATTGGTGGTGAAGACGATTTTTCGAACATCTGTAGGCGGCGCAGCGATTGCCTGATCCTGCTGTTGTTTACTTAAACTGCCGTGCAAAGGCATGAGCTGAACCTTTTCAGTTTTTTCAACGAGCAACATTTGTTTGACCCGGCTAGCCAACAAATTTATTTCTTTGACACCGGGCAAAAATACCAGACAACTACCGGTTTGGTTATGCAAGGCATGTTTTATGGTGCTGAGCAGTGAAGCCATTAACTGCGGCCAGTCACCGGCTTTAAGGGCTTTGTCGAGGTAATGTATCTGCACCGGAAAACTGCGGCCTTCGCTTTGAATAACCGGTGTGTTATCGGATGTTGAACCGCTAAGCAGGTCAGCAATGGCATGGGTATTTAAGGTGGCTGACATCAGCAAGATTTTTAAGTCTTCTCGTAAAATTTGCTGACTCTGTAAACACAGCGCAAGTGACAGATCGGCATGTAGATTTCGTTCGTGAAATTCATCAAAAATAACCAATGCAGTGTTTTTTAATTCAGGATCAGACTGTAATTTACGTGTCAGTATGCCTTCGGTGACCACCAGTATCTTTGTTTCCTTGCTAAAACAGTTGTCTTGACGAATCTGATAACCAACCGTTAAACCCGTTTTCTCATTAAGAAGGTGGGACATACGTGCCGCCGCATTGCGTGCTGCCAGTCGTCTTGGCTCCAGCATAATGATTTGCCGGCCTTGCAACCAGGGCTGGTCAAGCAGCGCGATGGGCACTGCTGTGGTTTTACCTGCGCCGGGTGGTGCCTGTAATACAACGCGATTATGTGTTTGCAGGGTGCTTTGTATTTCGGCAATAACCTCATTGATGGGGAGATCTAACATGTGTTTATTATATCGGTATATAGTTGCTGTGGGTGTTTCTAAAGTGAAATTTCACACTTTATAACTGTGTTCGAATGCGTATGGGCAATAATTCAGATTCACAATGCAGGCAGTTATCTGTAAACTTTGCACTAAATAAGTGTGCGCTATCTGGGAGCAGAAATATTATGGGCAGAGCCTATCAAAATCGTAAAGAGTCGATGGCAAAAACATCGGATGCCAAAGCCAAGGTCTACAGTAAATATGGGCGCGTTATTTATGTTTGCGCAAAAGAGGGCGGCTCAGACCCTGACGGCAATCTGGCATTACGCGGGCTTATCGAACGCGCGAAAAAAGATCAGGTGCCGAGCCATGTTATCGAAAAAGCCATTAAGAAAGCCGAAGGTGGTGCTGGTGAGGATTTTTCTGTTGCACGTTATGAAGGTTTTGGCCCCGGCGGCTGCATGGTCATTGTTGATTGCCTGACCGATAACCCAAACCGAACCTTCGGCGATGTACGCCTGTGTTTCACCAAAACCAAAAGCAAGATTGGCTCTGAAGGCACCGTCAGCCATATGTTTGACCACAGTTGTATTTTTGTTTTTAACAACGATGACGAAGAAGCGGTATTGGAAGCACTATTAATGGCTGATGTCGATATCACCGACATTGAAAGTGAAGATGGAAAAGTCACCGTATTTGCACCACATACGGAATACTTTAAGGCGAAAACAGCCCTTACAGAAAGCTTCACCGATATTCAATTTGATGTCGATGAAATTCAGTTCCTAGCAAAAGGTCATACACCGGTAACAGGTGACGATATAGAGATGTTCGAAAAATTTCAGGAATTGCTGCATGATCTTGATGATGTACAAAATATCTACCACGATGCCCAGTGTGAGTAAGCCATAACAGAGCGCACTGACGTTCATTACTCATATTAAGTGTTTGCCGTAATATAAGTGATCGACACTGCTACCTTTGATTTTCGCAATATTTGGCATGCGTCCCCATTTTTCAAAATTGAATTTTTTTAGAGTGGCGAGACTTGCTCCGTTACAAGAAAGTAAGATAGCGATTAATGATTCAATTTTAAGCTCTGAACATTGATTTAGCGCGTATTGTATTAGTTGTGAACCTATACCTTTACCCTGATTATTTTTATCAATGTAATAGCTAATCTCGGCTGTTTTTGCAAATGCAGGTCGTCCATAACGGTAGGGGCTTAATGCAATATAACCAATAATTTCGGCGTTAATTATTGCCACATAGATAGTGTAATGATCTCCTGTGTGCCGTTTTAACCAAGGCAATTTTTCCTTCAAAGAAAAGGTATTTTCATCAGCCGTTTGCGACCCCGCAACGACTGCCTGATTGTATATTCTAACAATATCGGGGTAGTGAGATGGCGAGGCAGGTGTAATTGTAATCATTTTCATGGCGCTTGTATCTTATCGATTACAGCCATAAGCCCCACATTCAAATGCATCGGGTGTAAAGTGTCCCGCAGGGCGCGACCTGAACCATGCATCTGCTGCGTTCCGCAGCCTGCGCTTGTTAAATTTAATGACTCGTTGTTTTAGAAAAAACATTTATTATCACGACGCCCGATACAATTAGCACCATGCCAATAATAGCGGGTATGTCTAGTATTTGTTTATAAATTACTGCGCCTATTATTGCTATCAGCACTATTCCGACACCAGCCCAGATGGCGTAGGCAGTACCAATTGGAATTGATTTTAGAACTAACGATAGAAAATAAAAGGCTACTCCGTAACCCACAATGACAACAATGCTAGGGAGTAAGTGTGTAAATCCATCTGAAGCTTTTAAGGCTGTTGTAGCAATAACTTCAGCGACAATTGCAATTGCAAGATACCAGTATCCCATTTACGATCCTTTTTTAATCTAAGGTTTGAAATAAGCGGCGTGTTTATTACACCCGATTAATTGACTTTTTATGTGCTTATGCGACTGACAGTTGAGTAACATGCAACTCTTCTCGGCGCTGCTCTGCTTGCCAAAGATCGTACTGTGATTGTTGATTTAACCAGCTCTCAGATGAAGTATTAAAAGCAATAGATAAACGCACAGCCATCTCAGGGCTTATGCCGGACTTACCATTAAGAATAGTTGATAATGTTTTACGGCTGACACCAAGACCTTTTGCAGCCTCAGTAACAGTTAAACCTAAAGGCTCAATACAAAGTTCTTTTAATACTTCGCCGGGGTGTGGGGGATTGTGCATTAACATAATATAGCCTCAATGATAGTCTTCATAATCTACGACCTCAGCATGCGCACCATTAAAACGGAACGTTACACGCCAATTGCCGCTTACACGTACAGACCAAAACTTAGCTCGATTACCCGTGAGTGGATGCAGGAATAAACCTGGCAGATTCATATCATCAGGTGATGTAGCAGCATTAAGGCGACCTAGAATTAATTGAAGCCGTTTTACATGTTTGGCTTGAATGCCTGATTTACGACCAGTTTTAAAGAACAACTCTAGCCCTTTATGCTTAAAGCTCTGTATCATTTATAGACTGTAACCTATAACGTAACGGGTGTCAATTTTTTAACTTCTAGACGTAGCGTTTGAAATAAGCGGCGTGTTTTTTACGTCCGATTAATTGATTTGTTATACCTTTACATCATCTTTCTTCAGGTTTTGACGATAATTTTTAACAGCTAAGATTAAAATTTCTTTTGATTTTACTTTGTAAATTACACGGTAATTTTTAAGTACAAGCTCTCTAATTTCTTTTCGTTTTATTTCAGGAACAATTCGACCGCTATCTGGAAATTCTATTAATTGGTTTACAGAATTGAAGATTTTTTCTGTCCATTCAATTGCTACTGACGGTTTATCTAAGGCAATATAGATAGCAATATCTTGTACTTGCTCCACTGCCAATGGAGACCAGATTATTTTCAATCTTTAATGCTCTTTAGTACCATAGATTTAGCATCACGATGAGAAATGCCTCTGCCATCATTGATTTGAGTTTCAGCTTTATAGATGTTTTCGAGTAAATCTAATCGTGCTTGTAAATTTTCAAATTCCTCAACATCAGTTAAAACGGCAACACCTTTACCGTGCTGTGTTATAAGTAAAGGTCTTTTAGTTTCAGTAACTTGTTGTATATATGAGCTAACACATGACCTGAATTCTGAAAGGGATTGAACATCTTCTTTGAGATTTATTGGTTGCATAACAAACACCTATTTGTACCATATTAAGTACAAAATAGCACAATCACTTATTGATTGCTACGTTTATTAATTTTAGGTATAACAGTCAATTAGGCAGAAAGCCAAGATTATTGGTTACAAGCAGAATTCAGCCTATCTGTAAATTTCTAATGTTTGTGTTGAAATCGAGATTACCACAAATTACTGGCGTGTATTTGTAGGGCTATATAAAGAAGAGCTTGTTGTGATTTATCAATCTTATGTAGTGTGGATACTGAAAGAGTGATTGGTAACGTGTAGGTTTTATGTGATTAATTGAAATATATGGTACCGAGGGCCGGAATCGAACCGGCACTTCCGTGAGGAAACCGGATTTTGAATCCGGCGCGTCTACCAGTTCCGCCACCCCGGCATATATGCAGCGCGCATTTTATAGGAAATTGTGTTGGGTTAATAGCACCTAGGGTTAATTTGGAAGAACTTTTTTGAAAGGTTTGACGGTGACTTCGGCGTAGACACCTGCTGCCACGTAGGGGTCGGCATCGGCCCAGGCCTGCGCTTCTGCTAGATTTTCAAATTCGGCGACGATTAAGCTGCCGCTAAAACCCGCTTCGCCGGGGTCTTCACTGTCTATGGCGGGATGAGGCCCAGCGATTATCAATCGCCCCTGTTCTTGGAGGGCCGATAAGCGTTGCAGATGCTGAGGCCTTGCTGCCAGCCGGTGTTGTAAGCTATTTTCTACATCTTGAGCAATAATTGCGTATAACATAGTTGTTTGTCTCCTGATTATTTCTTGTGTGATGCACTCGGATAACGGGATATAAATAATTATTATGCTGCCCTGTCTAACAGGTGTAAAATGACTTTATATCCTATTTACTTGGCATATAGATCGGATATTCATATCGCCTACTGACCGTAGAAGGTTACAGGATAGCTATTCACTTTTCATTATTCACTTTTTATTTTTTGTTATGAGCCAGTACTTTAAAATCCATCCAAAAAATCCACAGCAGCGTTTAATTAAACAAGCGGTTGAAATCATCCACAAGGGTGGCGTAATCGCGTATCCGACAGATTCTAGCTATGCGCTGGGCTGCCACATTGGCGATAAAAATGCGGCAACCCGGTTACGGCGTATTCGACAGATTGACGATAAGCATAATCTGACACTGGTATGTCGTGATCTGTCTGAAATTGCCACCTATGCAAAAATCAATAATGTGGATTATCGCTTGCTGAAATCGCTAACACCGGGCCCTTACACCTTTATATTGCCAGGCACGAGCGAAGTACCTCGCCGTTTAATGCACCCCAAACGTCGTCATATCGGTCTGCGGATTATGGACCATCCCGTCGTCAATGCTTTACTGGACGAATTGGGACAACCATTGATGAGCTGCACACTGGTATTGCCCGATGAAGACTTGCCGGTAACCGATGCAGAAGATGCCCGCGCCCAGTTAGAAAAACAGGTCGATTTAATTATTGATGGCGGCCACTGTGGAATAGAGCCAACCACAGTCATTCGCCTGACGGATGGTGTACCCGATATTCGACGCCACGGCAAAGGCAAAGACCATGGGCTTTGATAAACCAATGCAAAGTGAAAAATGGACTCTCAGTATTGCCTATTAATATTTTCACTTTCCATTATCCACTTTCCATGGTTTTTAACGTGTAAACTGTGCGCAAAACACGAAAAGAACAATTCAACACATATAATAAATGTCTTCAATTCCTGATATTGCCTATACCATTGCAGTCTGGGCAGCCCCCATTTTATTTGCCATCACTTTGCATGAAGCCGCGCATGGCTGGGTGGCCGATAGGTTAGGCGATCCTACGGCTAAAAGTCTGGGTCGCATTACTGTCAATCCAATTAAACATATTGACCCGATGGGAACGGTGGTTGTACCGCTGTTTTTAGCGATGGTCAGCCCGTTTGTTATGGGCTGGGCAAAACCGGTGCCGGTGCAACCGCATTACTTTAAATCGCCGAGGCTAGATATGGCGCTGGTAGCGATTGCCGGGCCGGTGTCGAATTTTATTATGGCTTGTATCTGGGCGCTGCTTATCAAGGTAGCTTACCTGTCTTTGAACGATTCGCAGACGCTAACGTTTTTGCTTGAAATGGGTAAAAATGGAATAATCATTAATATCGTATTAATGGTTTTAAATTTATTGCCGATTCCGCCGTTGGATGGCGGGCGCGTAGTGGCGGGTATTTTACCGCCGCAATTAGCCATGCCCTATATGCAGTTGGAGAGATTCGGTATGGTGATCATTTTATTGTTACTTGTTAGTGGAATTCTCGGTAAAATCCTATGGCCGTTAGTTCAGCATTTTGTCGGGATTATCGGTTTTCTCTTTGGGATTTGAATTTACATGTTAATCAATTAGTTATATCGAAATATTAAAGTAAATTATAGAATTTATTCACGTTTAGTTATATAGGGTTTATCAGCTTGAAGACAGTAGTGACACAACATAAACGCGTTTTATCTGGTATGCGACCAACCGGTCGTTTACATTTGGGACATTATCATGGCGTGCTGAAAAACTGGGTGCAGTTGCAGCATGAATATGAATGCTTCTTTTTTGTGGCCGACTGGCATGCATTGACCACGCATTATGAAGACCCCTCCATCATTGAGCAAAGCACTTGGGAAATGGTGATTGACTGGTTGGCGGCGGGCATTAGTCCTGGTTCGGCGAAACTGTTTATTCAGTCAAAAGTGCCCGAACATGCAGAGTTGCACACATTATTGTCGATGATTACCCCGCTTAGTTGGCTGGAACGGGTGCCTACTTATAAAGACCAGCAGGAAGCACTCAAAGAAAAAGATCTGGCAACCTACGGTTTCCTCGGTTATCCCTTGCTGCAAAGTGCCGACATTTTGGTTTACAAAGCGGGTATGGTGCCGGTGGGTGAAGATCAGGTGGCGCATGTCGAACTCACCCGTGAAGTGGCGCGGCGTTTTAACCACCTGTATGGACGCGAACCCGATTTTGAGGAGAAGGCTAAACAGGCGGCTGCCAAAATGGGCAAGAAAAATGCCCGCATGTTTTATAGTTATCGCAAAGAATATCAGGAAAAGGGTGATACCGAGGCGCTGAACGTAGCGCAGGCATTGTTGGATTCGCAGCAGAATATCTCCATCGGTGACAAAGAACGTCTGTTTGGTTTCCTGGAAGGTTCTGGCAAAATTATCCTGCCAGAGCCACAGGCATTGTTGACGTCAGCGTCAAAAATGCCGGGGCTGGATGGCAAAAAAATGTCCAAGTCATACGGCAATACCATTGCCTTGCGTGATGATACCGACACCGTGGTAAAGAAACTACGCACCATGCCAACCGATACCGCGCGGGTTCGACGCACTGATCCGGGCGACCCAGCGAAATGCCCAGTGTGGAATTTTCATCAGGTGTATTCTGATGACCGCACCCGTGAATGGGTGCAACAGGGCTGTAAAAGCGCCGCAATCGGTTGCGTAGAGTGCAAGCAACCCATTATCGACGCGGTGTTGGATGAACTGAAACCCATGCAGGACAGGGCGAAAGATTATGAAGATGATCTGACCACGGTAAAAGCCATTATTGAAGAGGGAAATGAGGCCGCAAGAGAGGTCGCGCGTGATACACTGGAAGATGTCAGAAAAGCGATGGGTATCGCTTATTTATAGAGATGTCCGATAGTCATTTCAATAGAAAATTTAGGCTAAACAGAAAGCAATATGGTCAATCCAGACAGTCAGGAAACCCAACATCCGCAGGCGCTTTCCGAAAAGGAAAACATTGCTGTCGGTGACAAAAAAGCACAAATAGCGGAGCAGGTTAGTGCTCAGGCCAATGTTCAGCCTAGTCCTCAGCCTAGTCCTCAGGCAAATGTTCAGGGTGAAATGCCATTTGCCCTGATTCAGGGTGAACCACTGACCGTTATACCGCAGGATCTTTATATTCCGCCCAATGCGCTGGAAGTCATCCTTGAAGCCTTCGAAGGCCCGTTAGATTTACTGTTGTATTTAATCAAACGGCAGAACATTGATATCCTGGAAATTCCGCTGGAAGAAACCACCCGCCAGTACATGCACTACATCGACATGATGCAAAATCTAAAAATTGAGCTGGCGGCTGAATATTTGTTAATGGCCGCCATGCTAGCGGAAATAAAATCGCGCATGTTATTACCGCGTCCTGTCGAAAGTGAAGATGAAGATGATCCTCGTGCAGAATTAATACGGCGCTTACAGGAGTACGAACGCTTTAAATCGGCGGCGGAAAATATCGATGAAATGCCACGGGTTAATCGTGAGATTCATCTGACCAATGTTGAATTGCCTGAAACACATCAGGATAAACCAATGCCGGAAGTAGATTTGCGCGATGTGCTGTTTGCCTTTAAAGATGCGATGGCGCGTGCAGAAATGTACAGCCATCATCATATTCAACGTGATGCCTTATCGGTGCGTGAACGAATGGTAAATGTGCTGAGCGCAATCAGTGCCGATGGTTTTACTGATTACACCAGTTTATTCACCATCGAAGAAGGTCGCCGTGGTGTGGTGGTGACCTTACTGGCAATCCTCGAACTGGTGAAAGAACAACTAATCGATCTGGTGCAGGCAGAAGCTTTTGCACCGATACATTTGAAAGCAGTGGGCGCGAATAATGCCTCCACTGAAGATGCCTGAGTGAAAAAATGAAAACCAATAACAACAATCGTTACACTGCCATACGTTAAGGCATGATTCTTGAGGTGCGATGATGGACATGAAAAAACTAAAAAATATTCTACAAGCCGTATTGCTGGCAACAGAACGCAGCTTGACCGTGGTGCAGATGGAAGTGCTATTTGAACTGGATGAAGAGCGTCCAACACGTGACGAGATTCGTAAAGCCTTGCATGAAATGGCAGAGGATTACACTTCACGTGGTTATGAATTAAAGCAGGTGGCAAGTGGGTTTCGTTTACAGGTACGAGAAGAATATGCTACCTGGGTAGGTCGCTTATGGGAAGAAAAACCCGCACGATACACCCGTGCCTTATTAGAGACTATGGCATTAATTGCTTATCGTCAGCCGATTACCCGCGGTGAAATCGAAGAAGTTCGTGGCGTTAGCGTTAGTTCCAATATCATCAAGACCTTGATGGAGCGAGACTGGATTAAAGTGCTGGGACATAAAGATGTGCCGGGCAAACCAACACTCTACGGCACCACAAAAGAATTTCTCGATTATTTTAATTTGCAAAAACTCGATCAACTGCCGACCCTGGCGGAGATAAAAGACCTGGACGCGATTCATCCTGAACTTGAACTGGATGAAGACAATGTCAGCACAGTGGGCGAGTTAGCGTCTGACGAAAATACACCGATAGATGATCGTCCGGTGGCAGCAAATGATGACAACGAAACACCGGTAGAGTCTCAATCGCAGGGTGATGCCAAACAAGGTGATACGGATAACAGTCGTGGCGAAACCACAAATACAGCATCGACTGAAAGCAGTGCCGAATCAGATTCAGAGCCAGATTCAGAGCCAG
>CAZYYW010000004.1:28456-31289 GCA_964651445.1 uncultured Thiotrichaceae bacterium | reverse complement strand
CAGATTCAGAGCCAGATTCAGAGCCAGGTGATGATAGTGCTGACAATGCCCAGAAAACACGCTCGGCATTTCCATGAAATATCCGGGCTAAAAAAAGTATTAACTTCAAATAACGGTAATCAAATGTCGGAAGAACGCGTACAGAAAGCACTGGCGCGAATGGGTTTCGGCTCACGTCGTGAAATAGAACGTTTAATTGGCGAACAAAAAATTCGCATCAACGGCCAGCTTGCCAAACCTGGTGACCATGTAACAGCGGGCGATAAAATCAATATTGGCAATCGCCGTGCGGTTATCAGTTCTGATATCGGTCGCATTCGTGTATTGGTTTACAACAAACCCGAAGGTGAAATTTGTACGCAGAAAGACGAAAAAGGTCGTACCACGGTATTTGAAAGCATTAGCAAACTAAAGACTGGGCGCTGGATTAGTGTCGGTCGTTTAGACATCAATTCCAGCGGTTTATTGCTGTTTACCAATTACGGTGAATTAGCTAATAAACTGATGCATCCATCGAGCGAAATTGAACGTGAATACGCGGTCAGAGTGAATGGGCCGGTTACCGAAGACATTATTAAGCGGTTATTAAATGGCGTCGAATTGGAAGATGGCCGGCTTAAGTTTGATAGTATCACTGACGGCGGCGGGCAGGGCGCAAACCATTGGTACAATGTTGTTCTAAAAGAAGGCAAGAACCGGGAAGTCCGTCGTTTATGGCAGTCACAGGATGTACGTGTTAGTCGCCTGATACGTGTACGTTATGCTAACCTGAACTTGCCGCGTACTTTAAAATTGGGTCGTAAAGTTGAGCTGACGTTGGACGAAATAAAAGCCCTTTTTGATTTCATCAATCTTGAATGGCCTGCTTCTCGTGATATTGAAGCCAAACAAAAAAGTGATAAAGCTCGAAACCTCTCCATCAAGCAGCAGAAATACGGTAATTCCTCTCACGCAAAAATTTCTCATGCCAGCGACGGTCAAAAACGACAGACAGGCTTGAGAAAGAATACAAAGTCGGTACAATCAAAAGTTAAGAGAAAACCTTAGTGGGTTTATGACATTTAACGTCTTTTGCTTATAATCGTTTAGCATTTTAAATACTGTTCAATGAGGTGGTATTTTATGAAAAATACAAAGTCATTAAAAACATTGTCGACACTTGTTTATTTCATGGTGTTTGCAATGCTTTCTTTTCAGCCGGTAAATGCCAGCTCCGAAGGTGAACTTTCTCCCGGCATGGTGAATCCTGGATACGATGAAAAACCTGACTGGTTTAAAGTATCTTTTCTTGACCTATTCGAAGACATTAGCGAAGCGGCCGAAAATAATAAGCGCTTGATGGTTTATTATTATCAGGACGGTTGCCCTTATTGCACAATTTTACTGGAAGATAATTTTGGTCAACGTGAAATTGCCGCTAAAACACAGAAATACTTTGATGTCGTTGCCATTAACTTATGGGGCGATCAGGAAGTCATTGTTGGTGATAAAAGTTATACGGAAAAGGAGTTTGCTGCGGCCTTAAAGGTGCAATACACCCCTACATTATTGTTTTTTAACGAGCACAATAAAATTATTTTTCGCGCCAACGGCTATTACCCACCGGAAAAATTTAGTGCCTTATTGGATTACATAGGAAAAAAACAGGAAACTAAAATTAGCTACCAGGACTTTATGTCAAAGGTCAGTATGCAACCTTCAACGGGGCGTTTGCATAATGATATAAATACTGTGGTTTCTGCGAGTGATTTGCGTGACCAGAATAAACCCTTGTTAGTGATGTTCGAGCAAAGAAAATGCGTTAGCTGTGATGAACTGCATCTGGACATATTAAAGCGTGAGAAAAGTTTAGAACTGTTATCTAAATTTAATGTCGTGGTTCTGGATATGTGGTCTGATGAAAAAATCATCAACATGTCTGGAGAAAAAATAAAAATACGTGACTGGGCTAAAAAACTTGATGTTACTTATGCCCCCAGTCTTATATTTTTTAACACCGCAGGCGAAGAGACTTTTCGTGCTGACGCCTACCTGAAAGCGTTTCATATACAAGCAGCAATGGATTATGTCGCCTCTGGTTCTTATAAAACACAAACTAATTTCCAGCGTTATGTTGATGCGCGTGCCGACAATATGTATGAGCAGGGCATAGAAGTTAATTTGATGGAGTGATACCGTTTTGTAGAAAAGTCATATTTTGACACAAAGGCGACCTTCAAAAGATAAAAGCCTTTGCGTCCTTCGCGGCAAAAATAGTTTTATTCGATGTCCGCTTCTGCCCAGTAGCGGACAGCAACAACTGAAATGAATAATACTCCCCCTGAATATTTATGAACAACGCAGTCGAAACAATCCCTCTACTTAATTTGTCGCTGGCTTTCATTCCCGTATTGCTGGCTATCGGTATTTTATTTAAATGGTCGTTAAACGCGACGAATGCGCTTTATGCTATTTCCCGTATGCTGGTTCAACTTTTGTTTATTGGCTACTTCCTGACTTTTATTTTTGACTCGGATGGCGTGGGTATCATTATCATTATTCTTGCAGTAATGGTTTTTGCCTCTAGCTGGATTGCCTTGGGCACCGTTTCTGATAAACGACTACAGTTGTTTAAACATGCTCTGATAGCGATTTCGGTCGGTGGTGGTATTACGCTTGTTTTGATTACACAAGGTGTTTTAGCACTTGATCCGTGGTACTCAGCACAGACAATGCTGCCGATTGCTGGAATGATTTTTGCCAGTGCCATGAACAGTGTTAGTTTGGCAGCAGAGCGTCTTAATGCGGAAATAAATCGGCAAGTGCCTTATCTCGAAGCGCGCAATATTGCCCT
>CAZYYW010000004.1:13029-28356 GCA_964651445.1 uncultured Thiotrichaceae bacterium | reverse complement strand
AAATGTTTTACCATGTGATGGGGAATCTTTGATGGTGGTTCCGCGTTCACTGAGTAAAAAAGCGGCGGCAATTGCCACATCTTCTGGCTTGTTCAAGGCTGACTTGTTTTCGGCAGGAAAAGCACGTGTTCTAAAAGCAGTATTCACATTGCCGGGCAGTAAGCCGGTGACATTGATAGCGGTGTTCTCGAGTTCATCCGCAAGGATTTCCATCAAGGCATGCAAACCAGCTTTAGATACGCCGTATGCGCCCCAATATGCCGTTTTTTTGTCATCGAGATTAAACACTAAAGAACTGGGCTCTTTGTGGTTTAGCAGCGACAGGCAAGTTTGTGTCAGCATGAAGGTGGCGTTTAGATTAATCTGAAAAACGCGGTACCAGAGTTTTAGGTCATGTTGCTGAATAGGGGTAGAGGCACCTAGCCAGCCAGCATTGTTAAACAGACCATCGAGCTTGCCAAATTCTTTTTTTATAACGTCGAATAAGGTATCGCAATCTTCTGGCGTTATTTTTTCAAAATCTAATGGATATATAACCGGCTCAGTATAACCTGCTTGAGTTATCTCATCGTATAGAAGCTCAAGTTTAGGCACTGTTTTACCATGTATGATAACGGTTGCGCCGCGTTTGGCACACTCTATGGCAGTGGCTTTACCAATGCCATCACTGGCTCCAGTAATCAGGATGACTTTATCTTTCATATTTTTTGATGACATATCTGTTGATTGCATAATTTTCTGACAGGCTTAAAATTAGCAGCCTATTTTACTTGTCTCTAAGGCAAAGGGCTATAGGGCACCTCTATGCAATATACAAATATTATTTGGCGAAATGGTCAGCCTTACAGCGAATTGTTTGATGATATTTATTATTCTTCAGATGATAAGGCACACGTTTCTGGTGACAGTGAGTTTGATCACGTGTTTTTCCGCGGTAATGGCTTACCGCAACGTTGGCAGGGGCGAAGTGATTTTGTCATCGCAGAATTGGGTTTTGGCAGTGGTTTGAACTGCATGTTAACGATTCAGGCATGGTTAAAGCATTGTGATGAATCGGATGAACACAGGACGCTGCATTATATTGCCATCGAAAAATACCCACTGTCAGCCGACACGCTCTCACAACTCCTTTCAACTTGTGCAGAATTAAAAGAGCTGAATTTAGCAGAGATTAGCGAGCCATTATTGGCAACTTACCCACCGGCTGTTGAAGCGACACATTGCCGCCGTTTATTTGATAATCGCGTGGTTATACACTTCAAGTTCATGGACGTTGATACTGCATTAAAGGGCGATCAAATGAATGTGGATGCCTGGTATCTCGATGGCTTTGCGCCTGCAAAAAATCCTGATATGTGGACACAGGATGTGTTTTTAAATATTAAACGAAACAGTCGTCATAATGCAAGCTGTAGTACATATACCTGTGCAGGCTTTGTTAAACGAAATTTACAGAATGCTGGATTTGAGGTGACAAAGGTTGCTGGCTATGGCAGGAAACGAGAAATGTTGGTTGCTCATTTACCTAACACGGTAGAGGCGGTCGAAGTTTCACTTCGATATAAGGAAAAGCCGTGGTTTGCTCGTCCTCTACCAGTAGTGAATCCAGAGAAGAAAATAAGCATCATTGGCGCAGGCATTGCGGGACTAAGTTTGGCGTACGCTATGGTGCAACGTGGTTATAGCGTGACGATTATCGATAAGTCCTCTGCCGAGCATCAACAAACATCTAGTAATCCAGCGCCCATCGTATACCCACGTTTATCACTTGATAATGATGCGGATAGCTGTTTTTTCATACAAGCTTATTGTTATGCACGTCATGTTTTTCAAACCTTGCAGAAAAAAACGTCACAACGGTTTTACTTTGATGATGGCTTGTTGCAATTGATGGACGTACATAGAATCAAAAAAATAAAAGAAAAG
This sequence comes from uncultured Thiotrichaceae bacterium, assembly GCA_964651445.1. Classification (GTDB taxonomy): domain Bacteria; phylum Pseudomonadota; class Gammaproteobacteria; order SZUA-229; family SZUA-229. The sequence continues at coordinate 26,430 of CAZYYW010000004.1, read as the reverse complement.
TTTCAGTTTAATGATGATTTTTTTTGCATTGCTAAAGAGGAGAAAGCAACGCTAGGTGTAGAGGAACAGAAAAATGCACACTATGCCACTGCCGGTGTTGTATTGCCGACTATCTTATTGGCGCTGTTAAAAAATGAATGTGGCGATAAGCTGAAAATGATTGATGCAACCGTGGATGAGGTTAAGCATGATGATAAACAATGGCGTTGTTTTGGCAGTGATGGAATAATAACTAAAACGGATATTCTGATTGTTGCCAATGGTACAAGGGTCAATGATCTTGGCTTGCCGTTACGGTTTCCGATAGACAGTGTGCGAGGCCAGGTGTTATGTCTACTAGAAAATAAAGCGTCGTCTGTCATTCAAAAAACACAAAATGCAGCGGTGCATATCACACCGGCAATTAATGGTAAACATTATCTGGGTGCCAGTTACACAAAAAACAATAATAGTTCTGAGGTGAATGCTGGTGAAAGCATGGCACTTTTACAATCATTGGAAACAATTTATCCGAGAATTTTCAGTGAGGCAGATATCTGTCATACATGGCTTGGTTTTCGAGCGATATCAAAGGACAGAGTGCCCATCGCTGGCGCGGTACCCGATGCTGAATTTTACCAGCGGGAATATGCCGATATTCAGCACGGTAGCACTGTAAAAAAATATCTGCCGGCAACCTATCTAAACGGCTTATATATATCAGCTGCGCATGGCTCACGCGGTTTTACCAGTAGTTTTCTCTGTGCGGAAATTATTGCTGCACAAATAACGGGTGAACCCTCACCGGTCAACAAAAAAGTACTGGATTATCTAAGTCCGTCTAGGTTCATGGTTAACGACTTTAAGCGTCGGTGATTTTATTTCGCCGCTGGAAGCTAAGATCATGTTAATAGGTTTTGGCTGTTCGATAAAGTAGCCTTGGCCAAAATCAACGTTGATTTCACGTAGTTTTTTTATAATTTGCTCGTTTTCAACATATTCAGCAATGGTTTTAATACCCATAATATGAGCCACTTCGTTGATTGCTGCCACCATTGCATGGTCAATCTTATTGTTGACCATGTTAGAAACAAAACTGCCATCAATTTTAAGAAAGTCTACGGGGAGATTTTTAAGGTACTGAAACGAGGATAAACCAGTGCCAAAATCGTCCAGCGAAAATTTAAAGCCACAAGCTTTTAGTTCTTTTATTAGTGCTTTAGCCTTGTCCATATTTTTTATGGTTGCCGTTTCTGTGATTTCGAAGCAGATCAGTTTTTTATCAATTTCAAATTTATTAGCAGTCTCTAATATGTAGTCAACAATTTTATTGTCATCGATGGTGTTACCTGAAAGGTTCAGCGAGTAATGTGTAATGTATTCGTCCTCGTCTGAGTATTGATGAATGAATGAAAAAGTTTCGAGAATGATTTTCCGATCGACAAGGGGCATTAAGTTATAACGTTCAGCCGCCGGGATAAACGCGCTAGGCATAATTAATTGATCGTTCTCATCTAGCAGTCGAACCAGTATTTCAAAATGACGTGTGTGTGTATCTGGACTGTTTAACGCCACAATTGGCTGCGTGTATAGTCGCAAGCGGTTGTTATCGATGGCTTCTGTAATATGGCTTGCCCAGTATGTTTTTTCTTGGCGCTGAATCAATTCGCTGTCTTTTTCTTTGTAAAAATATATTTTATTTTCTCCCTGATCTTTCGCTGTGTAGCACGCAAGATCAGCTTTCCTGATTGCGTCGGCTGCATCTTTCGCGTTCTTACTTAGTGGGTTAATGCCGATACAGATGCCTAGATTATAGTCACAATCATCCCAATGGAACTTTGTGTTTGATATGGTTGTAGTAATATTTTCTGCGATTTTTAGTGCTCCTTCTGACGAACAATTTTTCAGTATAATCGCGAATTCATCAGCGCCGAGACGCGCTAGCACATCATCATTTCGGATGCATGTTTGTAACAATGAGGAAACCTGCAACAAGCACTGGTCGCCAGCGCTATAGCCAGCGGTGTCATTAATTAGTTTGAATCTATCCAGGTTAAGGTAACAAAGTACGTGGTGCTTCTCGTTATTTTTAGCATCAAAAACACTGTCAGACAGATTAATCTCGAATGCGTCCCGGTTGAGTAAATTGGTTAGCGGGTCATGTGCAGCCTGATGTTTGATGGTGTTTTCTAGCTGCCGTCGCTGGGTTTCATCGTGGAACACAATGATCACGCCTTCAATCTGCCCAGACGTTTTCAGGATAGGTGAGATAGAACTTTCAATATCTTTTTTGTTGCCGTTTTTACCGATTAGGCTGACAATACTTTTACTAATGGTGATGCCATCATACAAACAAGAATTGACTACATCGTGAATGGCGTCACCAGTGTCCTGGTCTTCTATCCTGAATACGTGCTGTATAGCGCCGTTTTTAGCTTGTTCTAACGTCCATTCAGTTAACGATTCGGCGACATGATTCATATATTCAATTTCGCCGTTGGCATTGGTTGTTATAACCGCGTCGCCGATTGAATGTAAGGTGACTTCGGCACGTTCGCGCTCTGATTTCATGTCACTGACTAACTGCATATTGATGATAGCCATTTGTACACTTTGGCTGAATTGCGTGATTAGTTGTTCATCAATTTTATCAAATGCATCGTGTGTTCTGAAAACAGCTATTGCACCATATGCCTGATCTTTTAGTGTTACGGGTGTCAGCAGGGCAGATTTGATGTCGAATTGTGCTATCAGTTTTTTTTGTGCGCGTTTATCAGTCGCGATATCGTCAATCACCAGATTTTTGTTGTGTAGAATAGTCCACGAACATAAGTCACCATCCGCTACGTCTCGGATAATATCTTCAAGTTTTTCAGACTGTGAACCACAGGCAGCAAGAAAGTTATACGATTTTTGATTTTTTTGTAACGCTGGAAATGCCGCAAGATCTGCCTTTGTTATTTCCTGCGCCGCGCGGCAGATATTTTTAAAGAAAGCATTTCGGTCATAACCTTCCGTTATTAATCGTGCAATCCAGTTGTCAATTAATGAAAGACCTTGCTGGTATCGTATGTTGTTATTGATTTCGATCTGGTATTCCAGTTCGATGATGGCGCGTGATGTCGCAATCGTTAAAATATTTTCTGCCAGGCTAGTGTCACCAATTGGTTTTTTACTGGCAATGGCAATCATGCCGATGACGTTTTTGTTTTTGTCCGTCAGGCTGATGCCAATGTAGCTGGAAGCGCCTTTAAGCACGCCGTCACCATAGTCCGGAAAATAGGTAGAAAAATCTCGGTTATGTACCAACCTTCCATTGTTAATGACTTCTTCGCAGGGGGTATTTTTCAATGGGTAAGTAATGTTGCTACTGAACATGCCATGATCAAGTATGCCGATAATTTCAGCACAAACGCCAGTGCTGCTCGTTCTTGTGATGTAAGCATATTCAGCGTCAAGCGCTTTACATAAAGCATTTAATAAATGCAAAATTCTGTCATCGTTATTTTTACTGTTTTTATCTATATCAACCAGTTGGTAGAGTGCTTTTTCTGTCCTGGATCGGTGACTGATTTCTTCATTTAATTTAGCATTACTATCGGATAATTTTTCTTCGTTTTTGCGGAGGGTTATAAAGATATAAAGAATATAAAGAATAAGGTAAATGGTGCATATGAATAACAGAATATTAAAAATTTGCGCATTGTAATTCTGCTGGTTTCTTAGATCGCTAACCTTATTTCTTAACAGGATGATCTGGTTTTCAATGTCCAATGAATTAAATTGAGCAAGAATATTATCAATTTCAGGTAAGCGTTCAATAATCATTAGGCTGTGATTTATTAAGGCATTGGTATCGGCATTTGGATTGTGGTTCAGTGAATCGATTAGTGGATAGATTTTATTTGCAATATTGTTGTGCGGGTTATCGTTATATTCCAGTAGTAAGGTGAGCAGCTCTGCGGTGGTGCGCAGTTCTTGCTTTGATCGTGTTTTGGGTTTAGTCGAATACAGTTCGGTGCTTTCATTAAAGATGTAAAACAAGGAATTTTGCAGTATTGAGTGGTGTGTTTTAAAGTCTTCAACCAGTGCGGATTGATGTATTATTGCTTTTTCGATGGCGTTAATCGCATCGATGCCGAGCTCTTTTTCAGCAACTTCATTACTGCTTAAGTTCAAAACTTTTAGCTCAAGTTGGTACAGTGTTTTATTTAAGGTGTCGTACTGTTTAATCTGGTTGCTTCTATATCGCAGTAGGTCACGGTGTAGTCGCACCTGAAAGTCATGCATTTCTTTGATGGTGCTCAGGGTTTCATTTAAAGGCGCTTCGTTGAAGATGCTTTTATAGAAGAAAAAGCTGAGTATGGAAATAAGCAGGGCTATGCCAACCCAATAATTTATACTCCTTTTGTTCATGAATCTTCCCCCAAGTATTGATCATTATATTCACCGGTCAATGTGTTGAGAAAAGATTTGAGTAACTGTACTTCTTCGTTAGATAGTGTTCTGCCTAACTGCGTTTTCCCCATAATGTTGATAACTTCTTCAATGGTGTTCGCGCTGCCATCGTGTAAGTAAGGCGCGGTTAGCGCAATGTTTCTTAATGAAGGCACTTTGAATACAAAAGCATCTATCTGACGGTTTGTTGTATTCATTCGGCCATAATCAGGTTCTTTGATGTCACCCCGTTCTGCGATGTAATCGTAGAAAACGCCGAATTTTTGATACAGATTACCGCCAATATTGATTCCCTGATGGCAAGAGATACAACCCAATTCTTTGAACAGTGTATAACCCTTTATTTCATCCTTACTTAGAATTTCATCGTTATTTCTCAGGTATTGATCAAATCGCGAATTCGGTGTTATCAGCGATTTTTCAAATTCGACAAGTGCATTTATAATATTTTTCTGGCTAATACCATCTGGGTATATATTTTGAAACTTCTGCATTAATACTGGGTCTTTAGATAGTGCTGTAACAACATTAGCCCAACTATTGTTAAAGGCATGCGGGCTTGCAATCGCCTTATCAAGCTGCTCTTCAAGTGTTGTTACAGAGCCATCCCAGTTTTGTCTAAAATTATATCGGGCATTAAACACAGTGGGGGTGTTGATTATATGCTTGTCAGCGGTGCTGGAAATGCCCATTGCAACATTATCATCACCACCCGCATCAAGCTGATGGCAGCTGGAACATGATATTTTCTGGTCTTTGGCGAGGCGTGTATCAAAAAAGAGTTTTTTACCAAGCGAGGCCTTGTTACTGTCTATCTCCGCATCGAGTGGAATGGGGAAAATAGGCTCCTGACGATAATAGGGTTTGTTTTCGGCATAAAGCGTTCCGCTAGGCAAAACATATAACAGACTCGTTACAAGTATTGCCGTAATAATCCATGTATTTTTTGGTACTGTTAACATTCCTGTTTAAATCTCTGTAAAATCGCGGTGTTTAAATATAACAAGCAAGCTAAATTTTAGTAAATATATAGGAAAATGCATGGCAAACACACGGCTTCAAGGCCTATTTTTAATGATTCTTGTTTTTTTTGGTGCCACACCGGCTTTTTCAGCCTGCACCGATGAGGCTAAGCCCGAGGTAAACTGGGCAAATTGTGATCTCACGGGTAAAGACCTGAGAAACAAAAATTTAACTAATGCTGTGTTGGCCGGCGCTATATTAGATAACGCCGATTTTAGCGGTGCAACGCTGGAAAACACCGATTTTAATTTTGCTAGTCTCGTCGGTACCCGTTTTGATGGTGCCAGAATGTCAAATGCTCGACTAGTTTCAGTCACCGCGACAGGTGCGAGCTTTAAAAAAGCAATACTTGATAGTGCACATTTTAATCGTGCTAATCTCAAAAATGCAGATTTCACCGGGGCGAGAGTAAACGACGCAGAATTTTATGAAGCCAGACTTGTATCAGCAGTGTTTGATAATGCTAAATTAAATCGGACTATTTTTGACGGCAGTGATTTAAGTCTCGCTAGCTTTAAGCAGTCGGAATTGAATCAGTCGGTCTTGAGAAGCACACGTTTGCATGGAACCTTGTTCCTCGGTGCAAACCTGAATCGGGCGGTATTCGATAATGCTGATGGTCTTAATGCTGACTTTAGTTATGCGAACCTGAATAAGGCAAGCTTTAAAAAAGCCGAGATTGAAGAGTCTATATTTACCGGAGCAATTTTGCGAAACACCATCTGGTCGAACTACAAACGCTGCCGCGCCAGTTCCATCGGGGTCTGCCAATGAATGTTTTACATTTGAAGCTGATTCGCACGATTTCAAGGGCGTAAAAAAACCATGAGTCCTGATAAATTTTTAGTCGAAATGGCTGCAAGCGCCAACCAATTAGATCTAAAAACGCACATGAACCTAGTCTCAAAAGAGGTCTGTGTTTATGGCGTGCCCGATTACGAAAAAATCACTTATGATGACTGGTTTAGTCAGTGCAAACACGAGTTTGAAAACAAGTTGTTGAAAAAAGTCAGTTATGAAGGTTTGAAAATTCTTGCACAGACCGCTGACCGGATAATGTTCACCTCACGCGAAACCATTGAGGGCAGTGATGGTAGTCTCGCGACTAATGACATTGAGTTCATTATTCAACAAGAAGATGATGGTCAGTGGCGAGTAGCACAGGAACGCATATTATCCGATGATGAGCCGTTAGATGATAAACATTGAAGCGCATTTAAGCTTGTCGTATCCACAGCACAGGGGCGAATAAGAGCTTGTCAATAATGCGGTGGTGGCGTTTCTTCACTTTCCAATGCCACTGGTGATGCTTGCGAGGCTTTTATTTTTTTCTCAAGGATGGAAACCTGAAGTTGCAACAAGTCGATTTCTTCGTGTTGTTTAATGATGGTCTGATTTAATACATCAATGGTATCTTCCAGATGTGTTAAACGGATTTCTAATTCTGTTACACGTTGTTCCACTATTTAGCCTCAGTATTATTTGACTCAAGCCTGGTTGTTAGCTTTGTAGCGCCAGCAACCGCGATTGGCATTGCAAAGAAATTGACGATCGGTATGCTGGTTAAGATAAATGTGGCAGTACCTAAGCCCAGCGCAGACATTCGATTTTTCCTGTTGTATATTTTCACCTGCTCAAAATAACAGCCGCGATTAGCTAACGGGTAGTCATTGTATTGCAGTGCAAAAAACCAAGCGGCAAACAGTATCCAAAGGAAGGGGGCAGCGATATTGATGACAGGAATAAAGGTAATAATGATTAATGGGATAAACCATTTTATTGCGTAAAGAATTTTTTGAATTTCTGATTTGGTGGTTCGAATCATTAATTTAAAAAAACTGTCCGAATTAATATCTTTTGGTTGTTTTCCTGTGAGCATGACTTCTATTCTGGAGGACAGCAAGCTGTTAAATGGCGCAGCAATCAGGTTGGCGATAACGGTAAATGTGTAGAAAACAATGAGTAAGATGGCTACCCAGAACAAGGGCAGGATGAGCCACTCCAACCAGCTTAGCCAGTTGGGTAATAACTGTTCTAACCAAGTGTTCATCTGGTTTCTTAGCAAATCAATCGCCAGATAAAATAAGCCTGCGTTAATGAAAAAAGGGATGAGCACAAAACGTTTTATGCCAGGTTTAAATAACAGAGCAAAGCCGCCGAAGCAGTCGAGGAAACCTTTAATAAATGAAAACACGATGGATAGCCAATGAATAATGAAAAGTGAATGTGTTAGAGGCTGAACATAAAGTTAGTGCCAATCTCGGACGTATTATACCTGCGAATGAAACATCAAGCACGTGATGATGTTGTTGCTGACAAAAGCATGGGAAAATTTTTCATTTTTCATTTTTCATTTTTCATTTTTCATTGCGCGAAGCGCCAACAGTGCGCTGCCATAACTGGCTTCGCAATGTACCGCATTGACGATTGTGGCAGCTAAGCGCTGCGCGCGGATTTTTTCCCAGGCAGGGTTTTTACTGCCGCCGCCTGCGGTGAATACTCTACTGGCGGATGGTGCACCTAGTGCTTCCAACTTTCGATAGCCCTCAGCTTCTATGTCGCTTATGCCTTCTAATAAAGCTTGAAAAAAATCCACGTCTGACGAAGGTCGCGGACGGGTGTAATTTTGTTTCTGACTATCATTGACAGGAAATCGCTCACCGCTGCCGGGTAGTGGGTAGTAATTTAGCGCCATCGGCTGTTCAGGTTTGAGCAGTGGCGTCATTTCATCAAGCTGTATTTGATTAAAGTGTTGCAATAAAACGCTGCCACCTGAATTGGAAGCACCGCCAACTAACCAACGATTATACAAACGATGGCTATAGATACCGTATTCAGGTTGAAATAGTGGTTTCTTTGAAAAAATCTTGAGTACTAATGTGCTACCGAGAGAGGTAACAGCATCACCTATTTTACTTGCGCCTGTTGCCAGTACGGCGGCATTACTGTCAGTAGTGCCGGCAACAAGCATGCAGTCTTGTGCCAGATTGTATTTTTTAATTAACGCAGGTTTTACAACTGCAATACACGAACCAGGTGCCACCACTCGTGGTAATAGCTGCTTGGGTAAAACTGCATTCTGGTTGTTACTGTGTAGCCATTTAGGCCATTGTTGATTGATGCTGTCATAACCCATTTTCAAACAGTTATTTTCGTCGCTGATACCATATAGACCGGTAAGCGATGAGCTCAGCCAATCTGCCTGGTGGCAAAATATTTCAGTTTTGGGGTATTTTTTCAGAAGAAATAAAGCTTTAGCGAGAGATGAGCTGGGACTGTGAACGGCTGATTCAGAGGGCGCAAAGTGACTAATTGATTGAGCTTCTTGCTGGCTTTGCTGGTCGTTATACATCAATGCTGGTGAGAGTGCCATACCAGCCTTGTTGCAGGCGATAAGGGTGCTGGAAGTGCCGTCAATGGCGATAGCTGCAATACGGTAGTCAGTTTTATGGTTATTTAATAGGCGCTGGATTTCATGCAGCAGTTGATCCAATAAATGTAACCAAAGGTCTGGGTTTTGCTCATTTTTACCCTGCACTGGCAGGGTAGAACTAAAAGACAGGCGGTGGCAGATAATCTCGTCGGCACGGCTATTGATAACGCTACCGCGGATACCGGAGGTGCCAATATCAATGCCAAGATAGACCGCTGTGCTCACTGCCTAAAAATTCCGCTTAAGGCAGTGATACAACCGTGGGCGCAGTCCAGTCGGTAGCCTGATGTTCGGCGACTACCGTTGTATAAACACCGCCGCGCACATTAAATTCAGCGCGCAGCCGCATAAAACGTGGCTGGCAGGCTGCGACCAGATCAGACAGAATTTCATTGGTCACTGCCTCATGAAAAGTACCTTCATCTCGAAACGACCAGATGTACATTTTTAGTGCTTTGAGTTCGATACAACTGCTTTCAGGCACGTATTCCAGGTGCAGAGTGGCAAAGTCTGGTTGTCCGGTTTTGGGACACAAGCAGGTGAATTCTGGTAGACGAATACGGATAGTGTAGTCGCGTTCAGGACTGGGATTATCAAATATTTCCAGTTCTTTTGAAGGTTTGGTCGGCATGTTTAACCTCTGAAAAATGCCAGTGTTCAATGTTGAATACGCATGAATACAGTACTGGCGATAAAGTAAATCGGCATTATACAGAAAATTGCTATAGGCGCTATATTATTGATGGCTAATATTGTAAAGAAGCTTGCTTTCACCTGTAATAAATTCAGCAGCTTACGCCACCTAATTAAACAATAAATAAATGTTAAAAAATTTAACTGTAAAACTTGCGTAATTGGCGCTTAAAAAGCGTGACCAGTCATGTAAACTACGCTAAATAAATAAAAATTTCCCACTGAATTTCACCACTAAATCACATAAATAATGCGTTTAAGCAAGATAAAACTTTCTGGTTTTAAATCCTTCGTTGACCCAACGACTATTAATTTCCCCAGCAACTTAACCGGTATTGTTGGCCCCAATGGTTGTGGTAAGTCGAATACCATTGATGCGGTGCGTTGGGTGATGGGCGAGTCGTCAGCCAAGCACCTGCGCGGTGCATCAATGGACGATGTGATTTTTAATGGTTCATCTTCCAGAAAACCTATCGATACGGCTTCGGTGGAACTGATTTTCGATAACAGCGAAGGCAAGCTGGGTGGTCAGTACGCCAATTATTCTGAAATATCGGTAAAACGTCAGGTAACACGCGAAGGCGGTTCAAAATACAGTTTGAATGGCACTCGTTGCCGCCGCCGTGATGTCGCTGATCTGTTTCTGGGAACGGGTCTGGGACCACGCAGTTACGCCATTATCGAGCAGGGTATGATTTCCCGTTTGATCGAAGCCAAACCTGAAGAACTGCGGAGTTTTCTTGAGGAAGCGGCGGGTATTTCCAAGTACAAAGAGCGTCGTCGTGAAACTGAAACCCGTATCCGCCATACCCGGGAAAACCTTGACCGCTTGTCTGACCTACGTGAAGAGATTGAAAAGCAACTGGCAAGGTTGCAACGTCAGAGTCGTAGCGCTGAGCGTTATAAAGAGTTAAAACAGGAAGAGCGTGAACTCAAAGCTGAGCACCTGACTTTGCATTGGCGTGAACTCAAAACCGAGCTGGATAGCCGTGACAAAGAAATACAGGCAACAGAAACAGCGTTGGAACAGGTGATAGCAGAGCAACGTGCTGCCGAATCAGAGATTGAATCAAATCGTCAGCAAGGCACACAGTCCAACGAAATATTGAACAATGTTCAGGCCGAATTTTATCGTTTGGGTGCGGATATTTCTGCAAAAGAGCAGAACATTAAACATCAACAGGATTTATTGCAGCGCCAGAAAACCGACCTTGAACAGATAGAAGGTACATTGGCCGATGCCACGCAGGCCATTCAGTCGGATGAACAGGCAATCACAGAATTCAAGCAAAACCTTGCCGAGGAAGAGCCGCAGTTGGTGGCATTAAAAACCCAGCAAGAAGATAGTGCAGCCGCTTTTTTGCAATCAGAGCAGGCCATGCAAAACTGGCAATTGCAATGGGATGAAAGCAATCAGCTTTATTCGGCTGAAAGTCAGAAAGCACAGATCGAACGTTCTCGCATGGAACAACTGGAACGCCATGTTATTCAGTTAAAACAACGGCTGCAAAAAATTGATGTTGAGAAACAGGCTTTGCGTGGTGAGAACTTAGAGGAACAAATTTCTGACCTAAGCGTACTGCTGGCTAAATCGACGGTTGAAAAAGAAAGCAATGAGCAGTTACTCAGCGATGCTATTGCTGAGATCCGTAACACCCGGGAAAAAATTTCTACGGTTGAGCAACAGTCGGCCGATGTTCGGCGCAATGTTCATCAGTGTCAGGGCAGCCTGTCTTCGATGGAAGCCTTGCAAGAAGCCGCATTGGGTAAAACTGACAAAGCCGCGCAACAGTGGTTGGAAAAAAGCGGCATCAATAAAAATGCGCGTTTTGCCGAACAATTAACTGTCACCGAAGGCTGGGAACTAGCGGTGGAAACCGTACTGGGCGATACCCTGGAAGCGGTCTGTGTGGAAAATATTGAACAATTTTCGAGTGCACTAAACAGTCTACAAGACAGTAATATTTCGCTCATTGAAACTGGGCAGGCGAATGCAGCCAGTAGTGAAGCGGCGGGTTTGTTGTTGGAGCAGGTTTCATCGACAGTGCAATTAAATCAATTTATGCATGGCATTCGTTGCACCGACACACTGGAACAGGCATTAACCATGCGACATGCACTGGCAGCCAATGAAAGTATTATTACCAAAGATGGTATCTGGTTAGGCCCCAATTGGTTGCGTATTAGCCGTGATAATGATGCCAGTACTGGTGTGCTGGCGCGGGAACAAAGCATCCGTGAATCTCAGCAGACCTTAGGCGAATTAGAAAGCAGTGCTGAAAAAATCAATGTTGAATTAAGTGACCTGCGCAGTGGCTTGCAAAGTAAGGAACAACAACGTGAAGAAATTCAGGTTTTACTGAACAGCATCCATTCACGGTTGAATGAAATCAAGGCGCAAATAACCGCACGTGAATCTCGGCATGAACACATTACCAATCGTGGCAAAGATCTTGATGGCGAACTGGAAGAAACCCAGAATCTAATCATCGCAGATGAAACCGACATTGCTACTGCAACAAAAAGCCGCAATGCAGCGCTGGAAAATGCTGAGCAAATGGAGGCTGACAGAAAAACCTTGCAAGGGCAGCGCGAACAGTTACAGCAAGAGCTTCAGCAGCACAAAACAAATTCACAGCAACACCGTGAGCAAGCACACCAATTGGCTATCCGCGTAGAAGGTTTGAAAACGCGCCTCAGTGGTTTGCAACATAATATTCAGCGCATGCAGCAAACACAAGCAGCGCAATCGCAGCGACAACAAGAACTGAAAGCGTTGCTATCGCAATCAACACAGCCGACAGAGCAACTGGAAGCCGAGCTCAAAATATTACTGGCGCAACGACTGACCTCAGAAGAAGCTTTGGTTGAATCTCGGCGTAAGGTTGAGAGTATTACGCATACTCTGAAAACACTGGAACAACAACGCTCATCGTTCGAACAAAAATCGCAAAACGTACGCAGCAAACTAGAACAACTGCGACTTGATAGCCAGGAAACACGAGTGCGCAGTAAAACTACGCTGGAGCAATTAGAAGAAACGGGTTTCGAACTGGATGTTGTGCTGGCGAAACTCAGTGAACTGGAAACACAAGACCAGCCCGCGAGCAGTAAACAATGGGAATCCCGATTGGCGGACGTGGCACAAAAAATTAATCGACTTGGCCCCATTAACTTGGCTGCCATTGACGAGTACAAGGAACAGTTGCAGCGCAAAGATTATCTGGATGAACAGGATCGTGACATTACCGCCGCACTGGATATTTTAGAGCAGGCGATTGCAAAAATCGACAAAGAAACGCGCACTCGTTTTAAAGATACCTTCGACCATGTTAATTCACGTATCAAGGAAATGTTCCCTAAATTATTTGGCGGCGGCATTGCTTATCTGGAAATGACAGGCGATGACCTGTTGAATACTGGCGTATCGATAATGGCAAGACCACCAGGCAAGCGAATTTCAAATATCCACCTGATGTCTGGTGGCGAGAAAGCATTAACCGCAGTGGCGCTGGTGTTCGCTATCTTCGAATTAAACCCGGCGCCATTTTGTATGCTGGATGAGGTTGACGCGCCGTTGGACGAAGCCAATGTTGGTCGTTTCTGCCAACTAGTGAAAGAAATGTCTAGTCAGGTGCAGTTTATTTTCATCACCCATAATAAAACCACGATGGAAATGTCTGAACATTTAACCGGTGTTACCATGCGTGAGTCAGGCGTTTCCCGTCTGGTTTCTGTTGATGTCGCAGAAGCGGCAACGATGGCGGGCGTAGGAGCATAAACGACGTGGAACCATTGCGATGGGTATTACTGGC
>CAZYYW010000004.1:0-12929 GCA_964651445.1 uncultured Thiotrichaceae bacterium | reverse complement strand
CATTATTGTTTTATACATACTTCCCAAGCCTGATAAAAGCCTTGCGGGTGCAGAACTCAATAGTGCGGCGCAAGCCATGGGTTTGCGTTTTGGTGAGATGAATATTTTTCATTACATGGACAATAATCGCAGTGTGTTTAGTCTGGCAAACATGCTGGAGCCGGGTTCATTTGATGCCGATACCATTCATGATTTAAAAACCACCGGGCTTACCGTTTTCATGCAAATGCAGCGCGGTGATCCGCTGGATGATTTGACTGAAATGCTGCAACGCAGTTATCAGTTGGCAGGTCTATTGGATGCACGTTTATGTAACCATAAACGTGAACCGCTTACCGAACAGGATGCTGAAAATTACCGTACTCAGGTTGCTGATTTTATCGCCGAAGAAACGACTGAGCTTTCCAGCGAAACGTAACCGTTTATTTTACATCCGTTATTTTATCTCTGATAGCGAATCACCAAATGCCGACTCCCGTTAAAAAACAAATCGAAACATTGCGTGACAAGCTTCGCTACCATGCTTATCAGTATTATGTGTTAGACGATCCCGATGTTCCCGATGTCGAATACGATCGTTTATATAAACAACTGCTCACGTTAGAACAAGTTCATCCGACTTTAATTACTTCCGATTCTCCTACGCAACGAGTTGGCTCCGCACCATTAGCGGGTTTCGAACAGATACAGCATGAAATGCGAATGTTGTCGCTAGACAATGTATTTAATGAAGAAGACTTAACCGCTTTTAATCAGCGCATTCAAGATCGCTTAAAAATTAGTGATGATATTGAATACACGGCTGAGCCAAAATTGGATGGCCTTGCCATTAGCCTGCGTTATGAAAATGGTGCGCTTATTTATGCGGCAACGCGCGGTGATGGCAGCACCGGCGAGAACGTGACACAAAATATCCGAACCATGCGTTCAGTACCATTAAGACTACTGGGCAAGAATTTTCCGCAAGTGTTAGAAGTACGCGGTGAAGTATTTATGCCTAAAATCGGTTTTGAAAAGTTAAACAATCAAGCAAGAGAAAAGGGTGAAAAAGAATTTGCCAACCCGCGAAATGCTGCAGCAGGTAGCTTGCGTCAATTGGATCCAGAGATTACCGCAACACGACCATTAAGTTTATATTGTTATTCGACGGGCATTGTTGAAGGCGGCGAATTGGCTGACATGCATGATGAAATTTTGCAGCAGTTAAAAAGCTTTGGCTTGCCGGTTTGCAATGAGATAAAACGAGTAAAGGGTGTGGCAGCATGCCTGAAATATTATGCGGATATCGCACAGCAGCGTGATGCCTTGCCTTACGATATTGATGGCATTGTGTATAAAGTGAATGCCATTGCACTGCAAAGCCGATTGGGCTTTGTGGCACGTGCGCCGCGATGGGCTATTGCGCATAAATTTCCGGCTCAGGAAGAAATTAGTCGCGTTATAGCCGTCGATTTTCAGGTGGGTAGAACGGGTGCGATTACGCCCGTGGCACGACTTGAACCCGTGTTTGTTGGCGGTGTGACGGTAAGCAATGCCACCTTGCACAACATGGATGAAGTTCGGCGTAAGGATATACGTGTTGGTGATCAGGTAATTGTGCGCCGTGCTGGCGATGTTATTCCAGAAGTGGCGAGAGTGATTCCCGGATCAAGAACAAAAAATTTCCCGGAAATAAAAATGCTAACGCAGTGCCCAGTGTGCCTGTCTGCCATTGAGCAACTTGAGGGCGAAGCGATAGCGCGTTGCACTGGCGGTTTGTATTGTCAGGCGCAACGGGCACAGGCAATTAAACATTTTGCTTCGCGCAAAGCGATGGACATCGATGGATTGGGCGATAAACTGGTCCAACAACTGGTTGATGAAAACCTGATTCAAACACCTGCCGATTTATATACTTTGTCTGCTGAAACACTGGCGTCATTAGAACGCATGGCAGAAAAATCCGCGACCAATTTATTGCATGCTCTAGAAGTGAGTAAAAAACCCATACTTGCCCGTTTTATTTTTGCTTTGGGTATTCGTGAAGTTGGCGAAACCACAGCGATGAATCTAGCAAATGAACTGAAAACGCTGGACGCGATAAAAAAAGCAGATATAGAGCAGTTAATTGAAGTTCAGGATGTAGGCCCAATCGTTGCGCAACACATGGTTACTTTTTTTCAGCAGCAACATAATTTGGATGTTGTACAGCAGTTATTAGATGCTGGAATTGTTGTGCAAGAGGTGAAAACGCTAGCACTAGGAACACAGAAAGATACAGCTTTTACAGACAAAGTAATCGTCATAACCGGCACATTACCGACCTTGTCTCGTGAGGAAGCCAAAGATAGATTAATCGCTGCCGGAGCAAAAGTAACGGGCAGTGTATCCGCTAAAACAGATTACTTGCTGGCAGGAGACAAAGCGGGTTCAAAATTAACAAAAGCAGAAAAGCTGGGAGTTAAGGTAATCGATGAAGCGGTGATGCTGGATTTACTGCGGTGACATTCTAGGTCACTTCTGGGTGAAGAGAGACGTTGCGCGCCATTCAGGTATTTGCAGCCCAATACGTTAAAATCGACTGATTTTTAGCCGTCTTTAGTTTTTTTTAGGGGATGTTGATTGAGGTAGGCTTCCAGACCAGGGAAATTTTTTGTGCCGTAATTTTCTGGTGGCCTGCGCCGTAGCAGACTATAGTCATTTTTCTTTATAACATCATTCAGTCGTGCTTGATTTTGACCAAGGCCATTGATGTAATGTCTTTCACCTTCAAAATGCGCTATTTCATAGGTATACGCTTTGTTGAAAAGTTTGTTTAAACGATTTTCCACTTCTTTCGCATAGAAAGCTGGGGTTTTACTGAGCAAGTCTTCACCCGATGTGAAAAGCACGGTTTCATTGCCGTGCTCGTCGATTTTAACAGTCATGCCACCGAGGACAAACTCTGGGTATAAACGGTCACGGCATTTTTCTAAATAGCAGCGGTCTGACATTTGCGCGATTAAGTCCGCGGTGCCTAGCATGTGTCCAATTAAGTGCCACTTCGCATCCGGCAGCCGAATCTGTCCCGGTGCAATTTCATAGCCGGTGTAATGCACCATGTTGGCCGATAACTGGGAAAACTCGCCTAGGTTAATTTTGTGTAGATAACGTTTTAGAAAATCTGCACTGCGGCTGACATGGATGGCGGTATATTCGGCACCATTAAAATGGTGGTGGTCTTGCTCGTGTCGTATATAACCTGAATCATGGTACAGGGCGGTGATAATTGCGATAACAGCCCGTTCTGCGCCGAGGCGTTCATCTTTAGCAACGCTGCGTTCATGGCCATTAATGAGCCTAGCCAGTGCCAGTGTCATGTCCATAGTGTGTTGTTTGTCGTGGTACAGCGTATCGCAGGGTAGGAATGTGGCAAAGTCGCCTTCAAACAGGCGTTCGCAGTCGTCAAAGGCTTGTTTTAGCGCAGCTTTGTTGTATTGTTTAAAGGCGCTGTTAAAAATCGTTGCCACAGCTTCGTGAACACGATCGACATAGGTCAGTGGTACGTCATCCGTGATGTCATAGGTGGAACGTCTATCTCGCATACAGAAGGACCGAGCAAGGTTATTTATTTAGTTCTCTAAGTAAATTCGTCAAAATGCAGTTTCCCTTTAGAATTTATTCGATATTACTTTATGTTTTTAGGATCTATGCCATTTCGAGTGGGTATACATCTACTTTTATAGACACAGAGACCACAGAGCACACAGAGTTATCGTTTATAAGGTTTAATACCATATTCACCAATCTTGATGCTACTGAGGTTTATCAGCAACCCCTGTAGTAGTCGTGTTAACTTTAAACACGCTCTGTGACCTCTGTGGTCTCTGTGTCTATTATCTTGTCCACTCAATGTGGCATAGACCCTGTTTCTAACTGGTTTTCTAATTTATAGACGAAAATTGGGTAAATGCACAGCCTTAACAGTGATTTTTGTGAACTGGTTCACGTTTTTTCCAGATTCCTGTGTTCTATCCCGCTACTAATAACCAGACGAAATCGTAAGCCTTTCTGCTTGGCTATTTTGATGTGTGGGTAAAACTGCCATCCCAATCTGCAGGTGGTGGAGTGTTACGATATTGCATAATGCGGTCGAGGTAAATTTTATAAATCTTGCGCTTTGGGTCAAGCTGACTCAAACCAAAAATTTCCCGTTCTGCCGCATCCCAATTTTGTGCGCGATATTGCTTAATGCCAATGTGAAATTGTTTTAACAACTTTCTATCTGATTTGTCGATATCCTCCAGCAAACCAAGGGGTTCGAAAATGGTGACGGGTTTATCTCTGCCTTTGACTCGCACTCTATCGAGTTCACGGTATTCATATTCGGGTACGGCATGTTTGGTGTATTCGCTGGTGATGATGTCAACGCCGTAGACCTTGGTTAAACCTTCAAGTCGAGAGCCGAGGTTTACAGCATCGCCCAGTACTGTGTAATCGACGCGGAATTCAGAGCCTTTGTTGCCAACGTTCATAATGCCAGTATTTACTCCAACGCCTACATAGATTTCAGGCCATTGTTTTTCAGAAAACTCTTCGCGTAAAGGTTTCATGCGTTTGACGATGCCAATAGCGGCGTTTAATGCGTGCAGGGCGTGTTGCTGGTCTTCCAGAGGTGCGCCCCAGAAAGCCATTACTGCATCGCCCATATATTTATCGATGGTGCCACGGTCGTCGTGAATGACTTTGGTAATGGGGGTTAAAAAGGCGTTTATGTAATCAGTAAGTTCCTTGGGTTCCAGACTTTCAGAAATAGTGGTGAAACCACGCACATCTGAAAATAGTACAGACATCTCACGCATCTCTCCGTCGAGATTAATTTCTTCCATCTTCTTACTCATTTCTTCGACCAATTCAGGTGGCACATATTGACCAAAGAGGTGGGCAAGTTGGCGTTTACCACGCGATTCGACAAAGAAGCCATAAGTCATTTGTAATGCAAATAATAAGATAACCAGTAATACAGGGCCGGCAATGGGCAATACTAACTGGGCGCTGGTCCAAGCAAAAAAGTTGCTGGCGATCAGCAAAATGATACTGCCAAGTATAACCAAGGTAGAAAGTAAGGCTGACAGCATGGGCAGGGTAAAGGTAAGGGCAATGCCAATAAAAGCAATTAATATGAACTCATAACCTTTGGTATAACCAGGTGCATGTAATATACGGCCATCGAGAATGCCTTGAACGATGTTGGCATGCACTTCGACTCCGGGGTAGGCGGCTTCCAGTGGGATGGTTCTTAAATCTAATAAGCCTGGAGCGGATGCGCCAAACAGAATAATTTTATCTTTAAGATCCGCTTTTTTAGCCGTTTTGGTTAATACATCAGTGGCTGAAATATATTGAAAACTTTTCTGTTTGCCAATGTAAGGGACTAACACCCCTGATTGATGATCCACCGGGATAGCCAGTGCACCGATAGTTACCCATTCCAAGAAAAGATCATTGTTGTTATCACTGGTTTCTACCACCATCTCGATGCTGGGTGAACCAGTGGCGGCTCGCGTTAAAGCCAGTGCTAACGATTCATGCAGTTCGTTCTTATAGGTTTGTAATAGTGGAACACGCCTGAAAATACCATCACTATCGAGCAAGGGATTATTAAAAAATCCGCCGCTGTAAGCACTTTGTTGCAGTAATTTTAGATTGGCGGTATACCCGTCAGTTTTATTAATGGCTAGTTTTTTTAGAACGGATTTTTCAAGATGGGTAATGGCTTCGGGCAGGCCGCCTTTAGTGGTGTCGGTGTCCATCACAAAACCCATCACCGTTTTTCTATCTTTAAGTGATTCAGCAAAAAGTTCGTCGTGTTGCAGCGATGAAATAACACGACGATATTCTTCTATAAATTCAGGGTTATTCTGCAGTGCGCCATTGGCCATTTTATCCAGTAGTTTTGCGCCCTCATCAATGTCAGCTTCAGCGAATACAATATCGTAACCGATGGCTTTGATTTGGTAATGGTCAAATAATATATCATTCATTCTCGCCAGAACATTTCGGTTCCAAGGCCATTGCCCAATTTCACCCAAGCTTTTTTCATCAATATCAACAATGACGACTTGCTTATCGACGTGTTCAGGCAGCGTTATTTTCAGGCGGGCATCATAGGCTTGATTTTCGATGTTACTGAGAAGTGGTATATGAACGATGCCGCTAACGTGGAGAAGGAAAACAAGCGTCAGTAGCAAGCTTAATGCATAACGTATAATGCGTTGAATATCCACAAACCATCCCAAATATATTATTAAATGAATACATAGGAAAGTAGCAAAAAATAGCCGGTAAATCCATGAATACAACAGATGTCCCTAATTTTCTGTAAAATCATATGATTAATGTCGAATCAATTATGGAGCAATGAACAAGTGAAAATGAGTAATCTACTGTTAGGCGTAAATATTGACCATGTAGCAACACTACGGCAGGCGAGAGGTACGACTTACCCTGATCCGGTACATGCTGCATTGCAGGTCGAACATGCGGGTGCGGATAGCATCACTTTGCATCTTCGTGAAGACCGCCGTCACATACAAGATAGAGATGTTTACCTGTTAAAAGAGCGAATGTTAACGCGGATGAATTTGGAAATGGCAGTGACCGATGAGATGGTCAGCATTGCCTGTGATGTTAAACCGCAGGACTGTTGCCTAGTACCAGAGAAAAGAGAAGAATTAACCACAGAAGGTGGTCTTGATGTGCTGCGGTATGAAGCTGAAATTAGTGCTGCTTGTAACAAACTTCTCGATGCAGGGATAAAAGTTTCTTTATTTATCGATGCCGATTTAAAACAGATAGATGCGGCAAAGCGCACGGGCGCGCCAGTCATTGAAATTCATACGGGGCATTATGCCGATGCTGAAAGTCATTTGTCGCAATTGAAGTTGCTCAATGAAATAACCGTTGCCTGTGAGCACGCGGAAAACATTGGTTTGCAGGTTAATGCGGGGCATGGCCTTAATCGTCAAAACATAACAGGCATTGCAAGTTTAGCTGTAATAAAAGAATTGAATATCGGTCATGCTATTATCGCTGACAGTGTTTTTATGGGCTTGGAAAAAACGATAAAAGAGTACAAACGTTTGATGCGTGAGGCAAGAATTTAGGCGTTTCGAGTGATGTAACGACTGGTAATGAATAGCCATCAATAGAAAACTGCACTATACATTTTCTACTTCATAATCGGCGACATTTTTAATGGCAAGAAATAGTTCGTTTATTTCTTTTTCAACATCGAAGTTTATGTTGTTGGTAATCATGTTTTCAATTCGATTGCTAATGTCTTTTAATTCACTGGTGCCACAGCATCGACTTGCACCGTTTAATTTATGCACATGTGCATGTAATTCTTTCATATCACTATTATCAAGCGCATTCGATATTTTTTTCTTGTAGCCATTAAGCTCTGAGCGAAGCATGCTAAAGAGTTCATAGGCAAGCTCTTCATTGTCGCCAGTAAATTCTTTTGCCAGCTCCAGAGAAAATACAGGGTTGTGCTTTCTGTTGGGTTTTTTGAATGGGATGAATGTGTTTTTCTCATCTGAGCTACTAGGGTCTTTGAATATCCATTGCTTTATAACTTTGTGCAGCACCGCTTCATTGGCAGGTTTTATGATAATGCCATTCATGCCTGACTGCATTGCCTGCTCTTCTTCTTTTAGCATAGCATTGGCCGTTAAAGCAATGATAACCGGTTGTTTTGTGGGCGAGTTTTTTCGAATTTGTTTTGTTGTAGCATAACCATCTAGGTCGGGCATGTGTAAATCCATGAAAATCATGTCGTAAGAGTTCATGTTGGCATACTCGATTGCCTGTGCGCCGGAATGAGCTGTGGTTACGCGTGCTTTATGTTTATGCAGAATTATTTCAGCCAGACGCAAGTTTATTTCGTTATCGTCGACAATGAGAATATTTATTGTTGACCAGTCAAGCTCAACTTTACTATTATTATTTGTTGATTTTTCAATTTCTGTCTGCAAGTTTTTATCGAGCGCGTTGATTAATCTCTGTTTTATTACTTCAGATTTCTCAGAGGTAAAAGCAGAAGCATTGAAGGTTTGCTGTTGCAGTGTTTTTAATCTGGTATGAGACTGTGTGCTAGCGAGTAAAAATGAAGGGATAGAAAATGACAATTTTTCGAGAATGATGGTTGTAGAGTCTTGGCTAAAATCCTTGTTGCTGAGTAAGATGATGATCATATCGTATGATTGGTTTATTTGTTTTGTGGTCGTGCTATCAATAAGGTCATCAAGTACGAAATCGCTAACTTTACAGTCCCAGTTGAAAAATAGCGATTTAAAAGCCTGTTTGGCAATAAAGTGATTACAAACAAAAGCGATATTTTTTCCATTTAACTCGGACTTTTTCTGTTCTTGAGGGATAGGGGTTACCGGTACACTGAACCAAAATGTTGAACCTTCGTACTCAGTACTATCAAAATCGATTTCACCTTTCATTAGTAGTGTTAACTTCCTAGAAATCACCAGACCCAAACCAGTCCCTCCAAAACGACGAGTAATGCTGGTGTCTGCTTGTGTGAAGGCTTTAAATAGTTTTGTTTTAACATCATGGCTCATGCCTATACCGGTGTCAGATACAGTGAATTTAATACTGGTTTCTGCATCATCTAGTTCACCAGATGAAACCTGTAAATAAACATAACCTTTATCGGTAAATTTAATGGCGTTACTTATCAAGTTGGTTAGTATTTGGTGTACTCGAAAGGAATCAGTATGAATGATAGTGGCTACATCTTTCTCTATGCTGTAGTAAAGTTCGATTTTTTTGTCTAAGGCCGTCTGGCTTAAAAGATTTATGATGTCTTCGATAATATCAACAAGGTTAAATTCATTGTTGGAAATTTCAATTTTTCCTGACTCAATTTTAGAGAGGTCGAGTATGTCGTTAATAAGTTCAAGCAGGATTATTGAAGATTTGTGAATGGTTTTAGAGTAATCCTGTTGTTGAGTGGTAAGTGTTGTGTCTTGCAGTAGTTCAGTAAAGCCAATGATGCCACTAAGCGGGGTTCTAATTTCGTGGCTCATATTGGCAAGAAATTCTGATTTCGCCTTATTGGCATAGATGGCTTTAGAGCGGGTTATATCGAGTTCTGCGTTTCGAATTTCCAGTTCCTCCATGGTTTGTTGTAGTTCAAGTGTATAGTTGTTCAACTGACTCTCCATGTCGGTCTGTGAACGCTTTAATTCTTGAGTCATATGATTAACGCATGATTGGAGGACGCCGACTTCACCTGAAGCGTTATTGTCGATTTTTTCTTCAAGATTACCTGCTGCAATATTCTTTACTGTATAAGTAAGTGCTTTGATTGGACGTGTTATGACATTACTAATTTGTATAATGACTAGAATTGTCAATAACAGGATAATCATAGTGATTAACACGCCATTTTTTACTTGTGCGATTTTTTCCTGAGTTGCATATTGGGTGGTCAGCGTTACAACTATACGTCCAATATAAGCATTTTTTTCATCGCTATTGATACCGGATAAAGAAGATTCGTTGTCATCAACGGGCACTTGCGGAATCAATATAGACTCAATGAATTCTATCTGTTTGTCATCTTCAAAAAAAGTTTTAAAGATTGAGGGATTTGTTCTTTCTGTCGTTTGAATGTTTTTGATATCAAGAATAGTATTGTCATATTTATCAAGTATCTGGACTCTTAAAACGGGGTTGTTTTTTAGAACTGCATGGATTAAAGGCTTTACCAGCTCTATGTTTCCTGAGTATATGGCGTATTCTGCTGCGGGTGAAATTTGTTTTGCGATCAGACCTCCTTGATGATTGAGTGTTTTTGATATGTATTCAAACTGACTGAGAATATAATGTGATGACAAAAGAACTGAAACAATAAGCGCCGGAAGGATGGCTACTAAAATTATCTGTTTGCTTATGCCTAGCATTTTCATAATGATTCTCGCCCCATTTTTTGCATTGATTTTTTTAGTATGCTTATATCGGGAATAGGGATGTCCAATGCCCAAAAGACTTGTCGGTTAATGTCAATGGAAAATTTCTTGGGGTGGTTTATACTACTTTGAAATATCATTTCTGCATCGAAATAATTTTTAATAAGCTTGCTTGCACTGTAAGCTATCTGTTCAGTATTGCTGTGGATTGAAGCTAGAGCACCGGCATTAACAAAGTTTTTAGAAAATGCAATCACTGGCTTTCTGTGGCGGTAACTGGTAAGTAAAATATTTTTTACAGTGTTACTGTTGTAAATGCTGCTATCAGGTAATGCAAGTAAAACGTCTGAGTTACGTAGTGCATGATTTAGTTTTATTTTAATATTTTCCTGCGCAGACAAGCTTGAAATGTGCGTTTTCATACCATGTTTTTTGGCGCACTGTTGTATCTTCTTGCTGTCAATGGGTTTGTCCTGACTGTACAGTATACTAACGATCTTCCAGTTTTTATTTAGGGTGTTTATAAACTGTATCTGTCGGCAATAGGATGGTGTCATGTAGAGGATGGCATCATTTTTATCATCATCCACTTGATGTTTATTTTCCCCCGGAGAAATATATAACTTAGTTACATTGGAGTAGTACTTGTTTGCATATTCTATACCTGCATTTCCTATTGCAACGATAAGATCTTGTTCGTTGATTACCTTGTTATTATTTTTATCGGTTAACTTAATCGAAATGCTTATATCAGGCTGCTGTTGGTTTAAGTTGTCTATTATATTTTGGCCAATCCTTTGGTGTTGAATATTTTTTGAAGAGTGGAAAATAAATACGTGGTGTTGCGAGGGTTTGTTGATTGTTGTGTCTAATAGGGGCTTAACTGGTTCTGCTAATAATGGCGTAGATAAAAAAAACATAAAAAGGCAACGCACAAACATGTTTGCGGCATAATCCAACATATGCAAAAACTTGCTTGTGTTGTGGGTTCCTTTCCCAGTAATACTCATAGTCGATGCCATTGCTTTAAAAATCTAATCTAAAATCGATGTAGGCAACAGTGTTTTGGATGATTTTTGGCGACGTGCTGTTTCTTGGGTTTTCTTTATAATCACTGTAATCATCGAGTAAGTTTTTTAGTACTAGAGATAAACGGCCATGAGTCTGGTTTACATGAAAATTTCTTGATAGGCGTATATCTAAAATTTTGTAATCACCCGTACCGCTTGAATCTGTCCAATGGAAATTCTCCACGAAGTAGTAACCCAGGCTGGTGTTGTATTTTTCATTAAATATTTTTGTTAGTAGAATGGAATAACTATGCTGTGGTGCTGAGCGATTCACTGACAATCTCTTGCTGTTAATGTTTATGATGGCACCGCTGGCAATGAGTCTTAGCGAGCTATCGATGTGATAATCTATTTCTACTTCAAGACCGGTGGTCTCGCTGTCAAATGGGTTGCTAAATATCGGTGCATCACCCGTTACATTATCCAATGTGGAGTCGACGGGTACCCTTAACGTATCGATGAAGTCTACGATGTCATCGTGGAAAAATCTGGCATTAAAGAGTAATGAGGTATTAAAAAAGTTACCGACATATACGATTTCTCTGCTGGTGATCTTTTCATTTTTCAAGTCGCTGTTGCCAAGTATAATCAACTCGCGGGCGGTGATGCCAGTAGGGTTTCCAGCTGTGGTTAAATCCTTAGTAAAAAATACGTTTGCCATGTCCTCGTATATATATGGGTTGCGTATAGCTTTACTAATGCCAAAGCGAATTTTGTGCTGCTTGTTAAACGCATGAGTAATAGAAAATCTTGGTGATACTTCTGTTTTGGTGAATTCGTTTTTCTCTGCCAACGCACCAATATTGATAACGTTACGGGTACTAAGTCGCCACTCTGCATTGCTGAAAATTCGGTATTGTTGGTGTTCGATTTTCTTATCAACGCCAAGAGCCAATGGCGCGCGAACTTGATCTGTTTGCGCACTGATTCCCCAAATTAGTTTGAGATCATTGTTCGGGTAAATGGAATGCGTCAGTTCGAGGGCATGGCGCTCAGCTTTTTGGTCGTCAGATACATCCAGATAGAACGGGTCGAAAGGTAGACCAAAAGGACTGAGGTCAATGATGTCTGAACGATAGGAATCATTTTTTTCTGATAAGTTGTAATAATATTGAAGTTGTAAGGTGTTTTGCGCATTGATTACGCTTTCCCATTTTAGAAACTGAAAGAAACGGGTGGTTTTGATGGTGCGTTGCATGGGTATAACAGCTTCATGGTTACGATCAGCTTGCTGACGGTTCTCGCCAAAACCACCCTGATAACTTAAGCTATTGTGGTTGTTGATTTGGTAATCCAGCCGATAGTCGATATTATGACTACTGGTGTCATCAGGGTTTTCGTTGTCATTGCCACTGTCGAGTCCATCGTCATTTAATGTGGAAGCCGTGATGCGATAGTCCAGTTTGCCACTGCGTCCACCATAGCGATAGGTCAAGTCGGCAATGTCATGGTTACCGACATTGCTTCGAAGGTAAGAACCGTGGTCTTCTGTAGCGGTGCGGGTGATGATATTAATGGCTGCCATGAAACTGTTGGCGCCATAGGTGGCAAGATTAGGGCCGCGCGAGACCTCGATGCGTTCTATGTCATCGATATTCACCGGGATGGCTTTCCACTGTATACCGCCGAGTAATGGCTCGTAAATCGATCTACCATCGACCAGAACCTGCATTTGTTTTGAATATTGGTCGCTATGGCCGTGATAGGTGACAACATATTTTGGCGCGTCGCCGAACTCATTACCGCTGTAACCCACCTGCATGCCAGGAACCAGGCGTAATACTTCGGGGATAGTTCGGGCACCAGAGGCTTCGATGGTTTCCCGATCGATAACGGTGATGCTGACGGCGGCATCAGATACGGCTTGTTCAAGGCGATTGGCAGAGAGCACCATTGGCATCTCAAAAAACAA
>CAZYYW010000003.1:0-58955 GCA_964651445.1 uncultured Thiotrichaceae bacterium | reverse complement strand
TCGCCACTAGGAAGATAAGTGATTTCAAGGCGTTTGCAAAAGTGATTTCGAAATTTCTCAAATAAATTTTCAGGTCTGAATTAAATTCGTACCCTGAAACCGCAAAATTCATTCAATATGGAGCTGACAAGCTAAAAGTGCTATTTTCCTGAAATGTCTGACTGGAAAGAATCACTATCTACCTGCATCACCGAACTACAGTAGCAAAAAACGCAATGACTGTAGCTTTGTAGAAACGAGTCTAATTCCACAAACCCTGAACCCTGTATAGCCAAGGCTTTTCCAGCTATTTTTTACTATTGGTACCTAATGACTAGCAACTATTTTTACAGTATAATGACGTGCTAATTATTACTCCACATGTTTTAGTTAAGCGACTGAAAAAACAGCTATTTAATCTTTTGACTGCCACCTGCAAACTAATGACTGCCAGCTATCTTTTATAATGAATCCCAACGCACAACACAATGTCTCGTTACTCGAGATGTTTAGCAGTTTTCACCGGAATCGTAGCTTGATTTTTCAAATGACAAAACGTGAAGTCATCGGTCGTTACCGTGGATCTGTGTTAGGTATCGCCTGGTCATTTTTTAACCCCCTAATTATGCTGGCTGTATATACGTTGGTGTTTAGTACGGTGTTTCAGGCTAGATGGACTGTTGGGTCGGACAGCAAAACAGAGTTTGCTCTGGTTCTATTTATTGGCATGATCGTTCATGGTGTGCTGGCCGAAAGTATGAATAACTCACCGCCGCTTATGTTTAGGAATATCAGCTATGTAAAAAAAGTGGTGTTTCCATTGGAGATTCTTCCCTGGGTAGTGATGGGGACAACATTATTTCATGCGCTAATCAGTGTTGTAGTTTGGTCACTGTTTTACGTTATTGTTAGTCACTCTTTTCAATGGACGGTAATTTTTTTACCGATAGTCTTTGTCCCTTTAATTTTATTTTCACTTGGTGTCTCCTGGATGTTTGCTTCTTTAGGCGTTTATATTAGAGACATTGGACAAATGACAGGTGTATTAACAACGATACTCTTATTTATGTCGCCAATATTTTACCCTGCTTCTATGCTGCCAGAACCATACCGTACGTTTATTTACCTGAATCCTCTGACTTTTATAATTGAGCAGGCAAGAGATGTATTGATGTGGGGTAACACGCCTGACTGGTTGGGTGTTGGTGTGGCATACATCGTGAGTTTATTAGTTGCTTGGCTAGGTTTTGCATGGTTTCAGAAAACACGCCAGGGGTTCGCAGATGTCCTCTGATATCGCGATACAGGTAAGTAATGTAAGTAAATATTACCAAATTTATGACAAGCCGATAGAAAGACTAAAGCAAAGTTTGTTTCGAGGAAAACGTCAATACTACACAGAATTTAAAGCATTGGATAATGTCTCGTTTGAAGTGAAAAAAGGAGAAACGGTAGGTATTATTGGTAGAAATGGTTCGGGAAAATCAACCTTGTTGCAAATGATTTGTGGCACATTAACACCAACGAGTGGTGAAATTACGTTTAACGGACGTGTGGCGGCATTGCTAGAATTAGGTGCAGGGTTTAATCCTGAGTTCACAGGCCGTGAAAATATATACATGAACGCCGCTATACTTGGGCTAAGTAGGAAGGAAATAGATGCAAAGTATGATGATATTGTGGCCTTCGCTGATATAGGGGAACATATTGGGCAACCTGTCAAAACATATTCTAGTGGCATGTATGTCCGCTTGGCATTTGCTGTTGTCGCACATGTTGATGCAGATATATTAGTGATCGATGAGGCTCTGGCTGTTGGTGATGTCTTTTTTATGCAGAAATGCATGAGGTTTTTGAGGGAGTTTCAAAAAGAAGGTACAGTTGTCTTTGTTAGTCATGATACTGGGGCTGTTGTTAACCTTTGCGATAAAGTGGTATGGCTTTATTGCGGGGTAATGCAACAGATAGGGAAGGCTAAAGATGTGTGCGAGAGCTACACTGCAAGCCATTATTTATCTACTGAAGCTGCTAGTGCGTCTGCTCATGTAGATATAAATACGGTAGCTGAAATTAATAAATTTAAAGACATGCGTATGAGTTTTATAAATAGTACAAATCTTCGAAATGATATAAAAGTGTTTCGCTTTTCTGATACAGGAAAAAGTTTTGGCAATCGCAATGCAAAAATTATCGATGCTAGGCTGACAGATATTGAAAATAACCCACTATCTTGGATTGTTGGTGGAGAGCTGGTTCGCGTCGTAGTCGAAGTTCAAGCTATAAAGTCGATACACAAAGTAATTATTGGGTTCTTCATTAAGGATAGATTGGGGCAGGTTCTTTTTGGAGATAACACGTACTTGGATTACTCTTTAAGTCCTGTTTCACTGAAACCTTACGAGCAGGCGTCTGCTATATTCTCGTTCAACATGCCAATTTTGCCACAGGGTAATTATACTGCTGATATTGCAATCGCGGATGGTGTTGTAGGTGAACATGAGCAACTGGAGTGGATACACGATGCGTTCGTTTTGGAATCGCAATGTAGTAGTGTTTCAACAGGGCTAATAGGGGTACCTATGGTGAAGATTGAATTATGCGTGGGTAATTTCAAATATGAGGGAGTGGAGTGATGGAAATCATTGGCAAACGTTATGAATACGTCTCTGAAGAACTGAGGCAATCACGATCCAGGTATTTAGATTTGATGGAAAAGTGTTTGACTGGAACTATCTATGAAGACGTGCCAATACAAAGCCTAGGATTGACTCAATTTGACTCTGAAGTTAGAGAGTATGGTTGGGATTGGCCTTCTGTTGCCCATACTATGATTGGTAGTAAACGCTTATCAAATGTTCGCTTGCTTACTGAAAGCGTAATTGGTAATGACGTACCAGGTGATTTTGTTGAAACTGGAGTGTGGCGAGGCGGCGCATGCATTATGATGAAAGCTGTACTTGAAACATATGCAGTTAGGGATAGAAAAATCTGGTTGGCTGATTCATTTAAAGGTTTGCCAGTTCCTGATGTGAAAAACTTCCCTGAAGATGAAGGGGAAGTTTTTCATACGTTTGAAGAATTAGCAGTATCTGCTGAGAGTGTTAAAGAAAATTTCAAGAAATATGGTCTTCTAGATGATGAATTGATTTTTCTTGAGGGCTGGTTTAAGGACACTCTACCTACGGCACCTATTAATGAAATTGCGTTACTCAGACTTGATGGTGATTTATATGAATCTACAATACAACCATTGGAAGCATTGTATGAAAAAGTATCAGTAGGTGGTTACATAATTGTTGATGATTACCATGTGGTTAAGGGTTGTAAGGCTGCAGTGCACGACTTTTTATCAACGGCTGAAATTAAGCCTGAATTGACAGAGATTGATGGAGTTGGGGTTTATTGGCGAAAAGATGCATGAATTCGTGAATAAAACTAGGGGTATTTAGCATTAACGGTACTGCATGCAACGTTCACTGAATATTAAAAATAAATAACTTGACTGATGTAAATATATGAAAAAAGAAAAACGCCACAACTATGAATATGAAGTAGATTTAAGTGACGATAGTGCGCCAGCACGAGTTATTCGCATGGTTGGTAACAATAAATATGTATTGGAGATAGGGGCCGGTCCTGGTTCAATAACAAAGCATTTGAAAGAGAAATGTACCTGTAATGTGATTGCGCTTGAAATCGATGAAGATGCGATAGTGAAATTGTCACCTTTCTGTGAAAAAGTTTACAGAGCAGACCTGAACGATAAAAATTGGCCGAGTCTTCTTGATGATGATGGGAAATTTGACGTTATTGTTGCTGCTGATGTGCTTGAACATGTCTATGATCCATGGGCTACATTGGCGGCAATGAAAGGTCTGTTGAAAGATGATGGTTACTTGGTTGTTTCGTTACCTCATGTGGGCCACAGTGCTGTAGTCGCTTGTTTACTTGACGAAGACTTTGATTATCGTGACTGGGGGTTACTGGATCGTACTCACATTCGTTTCTTTGGATTGAAAAATATTCAGAAATTGTTTAATGATGCTGATTTATCTATAGAGGAGGCACAGTTCGTTATCGTGACGCCTGAGACCAGTGAGTTTTCCAGTCGTTGGAATAATTTGCCAGCGAACGTCAAGGCAGTGGTTTCGTCATTCAGGCACGGAAACATCTATCAGGTCGTAACAAAAGTGACTTTCCCAGATGTAGCATCTGATAATGTCGACTTGATGTCGTTACCTGTAAATGTTAAGAACTCCGTTGATATCGGTATAGGAAAAAAGATTGCTAGAAAACTTATTCCTGAAACCATTCGCAAAAAACTTCGAGGCGTGGTATACAAAATGGGTATCACTGGATAACGAAACTATGGCTGTAAAATCATCTGTAAAAGTTGTTGCGATGTATTTTCCACAACTCCATGCAATTCCAGAAAATGATCACTGGTGGGGCAAGGGGTTTACTGACTGGGTTAATGTTAAAAAATCAGCCCCACTTTTTGATGGGCACTATCAACCAAGGATGCCACTTAATGAAAATTACTACGATCAGTCAAGTTTAGATACTTTACGTTGGCAAGTGGAGCTGGCAAAGAAACACGGCATACATGGTTTTTGTCATTATCACTACTGGTTTGATGGGAAGCAGTTGCTTGAAACGCCCACAAATCTTATGCTGGATAACAAGGATATCGACATGCCCTTTTGTTTGTCTTGGGCAAATGAAACTTGGTCGAAACGGTGGGATGGTCGTGACCATCATATATTGATTAAACAAACACATCCTCCAACGGAAGATAGTTGGTCAAAGCACTTCGATTATCTCATCCGAGCATGGACGGATGAAAGAGCAATAAAAATAGATGGTAAACCAGTGTTTATTATCTACAGACCCCACAGGATTGATGATATTGATAAAATGCTGGCTTATTGGCAGAAAAAAGCAAGAGATAGGGGGCTTAATGGGCTTTATTTTATTTTTCAAAAGCAATATGAACACCCAGATAAGAAATGTTTAAAGTCTTTCGATGCGATATTTCAGTTTCAACCTTTTGAGGCAATCTATGCGGAACAGCCAAAGGGGAAGGTTAATACAAAAGCAAGCTTGAAGAAAATTGTAGACAAGTTGCCACAATTTGTTCAGAATTTTCTTTACTCATTGTGGTCATCAAGTTTAAACAGTGTGACTTTTTATGATTATGATACTGTTTGGCAAGAGGTGCTGACTTTCCGAGAAAACGCAGGTCTGAAAACTTATCCTGGTGCGTTTGTTGACTGGGATAATACGGCGCGTTATGGCAAGAGAGCGACCATTTTTAAAGGCGCAAGCCCAAAAGCATTTCATTATTGGTTTAAAAAGCTAGTGTATTTGGTGGCGCAACGACCTGAAAGTGAACAATACATATTTTTTAATGCATGGAATGAGTGGTCTGAGAGTACCTATTTGGAACCTGATGTAAAACATGGTTATAAATATCTAGAAGCAATAGAGGCAGTTCTTAAAGAATGCTCTGAGGGTGAACCTGATGCTCGATATGATAATAGTGATGCCCAAAAATTAGGAGTGGAGAAGGTATAGTGTAGCTCTTTATCAGGGTGATACTGTTGTTACAGTATGAGGCTAAGTGATGGAATAACTTGGTCTTCATATTGGATGGAAGAAAGAAAGAAATATGAGGGAATCTTGAAGAGATTCTGTCTCTTTCTATAGCCATGCACACAGAACAGATGCTTGGAGATGAAATGTATATTGATACGACGGTGCATGGAAGCCGGAGCTAGAGTGGCGCAGGAAGCCTAAGCCGAAGAGAAAACGTCATCTTTCCCACTGTGCGAAGCAGTACATAAAAACACACCATCATCTTTTAAAAATGACACGAGCAGAGCATATTGTGTTGACACGCACCTATGAAAAAGAGGTGAAGCGGCTTAAGCTTTGCACCCGTTTTGCAGGTCATCCAAAGAATCGCAAGCGTGTACGTGCTGCGGTGAAGCGATTAAAAATCATTAGTGGTCGATTGCTTCGAGAAATACAGTGTAAAATGATATTGGAGCAACTACATGTTTATAGTGAGAGGTTTGCCCTGTACCTACGCATGTTGTTACAAAAACGAGGTGGCAAAAACAAGTTATATAGTCTTCATGAGTCCCCTGTTTATTACATGAGAAAAGGTAAAACGCATAAGCGTTTTGAGTTTGGTACGAAGGCATCGGTTACAACGACGCGAGACTCCGGTATTATTATTTGTGCACAGGCTGATAAAAATATTTTGATGGACATACCGCGCCTGCTGTTCTGGCACAAATTGAACATTTAACAGGTCGTGTTCCATCGATTGGTATTGGTGATAGAGGTTGCCGAGGAAAATCAAAAGTAAATGATACTCAGATAGTGACACCAAAACCTGCAAGAAAAAATGCCTCAAAGGAAGCCGTGGAACTGGCCAGAAAACGCTTTAGACGGCGAGCCGAAATCGAGCCGGTGATCGGTCACTTAAAAAGTGATCACCGACTCAAAAGAAACTTTCTAAAAGGCTTTGTTGGCGATCAAATCAACCTGGTCATGGCAGCAGCAGCTTTTAGCTTTAAAAAGTGGATGAGGGAGGCTGTTTTTTTGCTCAAAAAATTAAAGCAACTAGGAATCATGGTGAAAGCGCGACCCATCTCAGATGCGATAGGGTAGCAATTTGAATGGCTCAAATGTTTATTTCAGACTCGACTAATTAACTTATGACTGGTGAATATCCATGAGTTTTCTTATTGCTTGCGTTAGTGAGCATCCTTACTCTCATAGTTGTGGGTATATTCTATCTCGCATAAAAACATGAATGCAGCTATATTAGTGCCAACATTAAATGCAGGTTCATTGTGGGAGCATTGGATCAATGCTTTACTGGTTTCTGGGGTAAATGCAAGTGATATTTATATCATTGATTCCTGTTCAGAAGATAAAACGGTTATACAGGCTAATGCTGCCGGCTTTAATGTAAAGCATATAGATGCCTGTACATTCAATCACGGTGGCACAAGGCGCTCGGCTGTTGCTACTCTTGAGGGTTATGATTTCGTTGTGTTTCTTACGCAAGATGCAGTCTTGTGTAAGTATGATTCGATTAAGGATATACTGCTCCCATTTGCAGATGATAAGGTTGCGGCAGTGTGTGGTCGGCAGCTACATAGGAATAATGCCGGGTTCATAGAAAGGCATGCGAGATTTTATAATTACCCATCAAAATCTTTTACTCGATCACTAAAAGAAGTGAAAACATTTGGGTTGAAAACTGCTTTCATCTCAAATTCTTTTGCCGCGTATCGTGTTTCAACTTTAAATGAAATTGATGGTTTTCCAAAAGATGTTATTTTTGGTGAAGACATGTATGTTGCTACAAAACTCTTGAAAGCTGGTTACAGAATTGCCTATTCGGCAGAAGCATGTGTTTATCACTCCCATGGTTATTCGTTGTGGCAAGAAATGCAACGGTATTTTGATATGGGGGTGTTTCATGCACGAGAACCGTGGATTCGGGAAGAGCTTGGCGGGGCAGAAGGAGAGGGGGTTAAGTTTGTTATCTCTGAGTTTAAGTATTTGTTCAAGCATGCATTTTGGCTGATCCCTGAAGGTATGTTAAGAGCCTTATTTCGTTACACAGGGTTTCGCTTGGGTCTAATTGAGAAGCGTTTACCGCAATGGCTAAAAAGGAGACTGGCAATGAATAAAGGGTTTTTTAATTCCAATTGAAATAATTGTGTTGAGTATCACATAAAGAAGTTTATTTCTTGCTAGAATTACGAGAAATTAATTTTTGATATGGTTTTTGACGCTGAGTGATGATAAAAAAAGGTTTTCTAAAAGGGAATTCACATATGCTCAACTTTGGCTTACGCCTTGTTGACATAGTTGCTGTGATGCTTGTTGGGTTGGTTTCTTATTTCTATTCAAATGCTTATGAAACATTCACCGCTATGGGTGTGCATGGGTTACCAGAACATTATCTAAACGTTATTCTTCTGGCGAGTTTTACGACGCTTGTTATATTCCCTTTATTCAATATATACCGAGTTTGGCGAGGTTCTTCAACGCTGACTGAAATCAAACACGTGACCATGGCATGGCTTATGGTTGGCTTTGTCTTGACCGGATTAGCGTTTGTCACTAAATCAGGCGAGGATTTTTCTCGTTCATGGATGGGCATTTGGTTTGCTTCAACCTGGGTGGCGTTGGTTGGCTCAAGGGTGTTATTGCGCATTGCTCTGCGTTGGCTTCGCTCCAATGGCTTTAATCATCGTCATATCGTTATTATAGGGACGGGTGAACAGGCTGTTGTGGTTGCTGACCGTTTACGCCGCTCTACCTGGTTTGGGCTTGAAATTTCTGCGTTATTTGGTGAGCGTACTGAATGTTTGCCTGACTGGTTGGCAAGTAAGCGCGTGATTACTGATGTTGCTGAACTTCGTCGCTATGTCGATACGGGCAAAGTAGATCAAGTCTGGATTTCGTTGCCGCATAGCGAGGAAAAAACTATTCGCCGTGTTATTGCTGCGCTTGAGGGTTCGGATACTGAAATTCGTTATGTGCCTGATATTTTTGAATACCAGTTAATGCACCACTCACTAACTGAAATCGCCGGCGTGCCTGTGGTGAAAATTTCGTATTCTGCTATTGATGGAATGAACGAAGTTATAAAAAATGTTGAAGATTTTGTTCTTACTTCTGTTTTGTTGATTTTGGCCAGCCCATTAATGTTATTGCTAGCGGCGGGTGTGAAAATGAGTTCTCCGGGGCCGGTTTTTTATCGGCAACGACGAGTGGGATGGAACGGCGTTGAATTTACCATGTATAAATTCCGCACCATGCCGGTTGAGGCCGAAAAAGAGTCGGGGCCGATATGGTCGAGTAAGGTTGATAATCGCGCCACTAAATTTGGTTCATTTCTACGCAAGACCAGCCTCGATGAGCTGCCTCAATTAATAAATGTATTACAAGGGAAAATGTCGTTGATAGGCCCGCGCCCTGAGCGCCCGCATTTTGTTGAAAAATATAAAGACGAAATACCGCACTACATGCGAAAACACCTAGTGAAAGCCGGCTTAACGGGTTGGGCGCAAGTACATGGCTGGCGCGGCAATACTTGTTTGCACACACGTATAGAACATGATTTGTATTACATTGAAAACTGGTCACTGTGGCTGGATATCAAGATTATTGTTATGACGGTGTTTCGTGGTCTTGTGCATAAAAATGCTTACTGACGAAGTCAGTAGTTTTTGGTTATTTGTTATTGGTTTTTCGTTACAAATTTTTATAAGACGAAAGACCAATGACCTCTTTTTTAAACCAGTCGGTCGTCTAACCCAAGTACGATCTGGCACATGCTGTCAATTTCGACCATTTCAGTCTGGCTGAGTGAGGTTAATTGTTCGCTATTTATATGTCGGTTATCAATCGTGCGTGTTTGATCTAGCATTAAATCGGAATCGATTTTTAACTGATCCCGAGCGTTAATGCGGTATCTTAAAGGGGCGGCATCATCGATTAATTGTGTTGTTAATGGCAGTACCGTTGTGCTTGGGTGGTTAACCTCATTGAGTAAATCGCTTTGCATAATAAGACAGGGGCGAATTTTCCCCGCTTCTATTCCTTTTGACGGGTTGAAGTTCGCCAGGTAAATTGCGCCGCGTTTATAAGCCATCGCCGTTTCCATCGCTAAGATCTATTGCTGCTTCAATCGCCTGATTCCGGGTCTTGAGTGAGGCAGCCTGAATTTTTTGTTTTAGTTCTTCACGCTCTATATGTTGCTGGTAATTGTGTACAGCATCGCGAATAACGCTGCTGCGTGTTTTGTGCAGGCGTGACGCAAGCTGGTTGAGCAGTGAATCAAAATCACTGTCAGCTTTCAATGTAATGGTTTTCATGGTAATACCTCAGTAATACGAAATTAAGCATATATCAGATGTATTTGATTGTCTATGGAATGATGTTAACGGGCAATCCAATAGAAGCTCTGCGGGCTTGTCCGGGCTGATGTGGTTTTTGAAATAGGTTATTGGTTGTTAGTTTTTGGTTTTTTATTGGGCGATTGATTGGCCGCGAAGGACGAATGAACTTTTTTTGAAGTTTTGATAGTGGACAGTTTCTGGCTGGTTTTGCATAGCTCTTCAAGTGCCTGTATGCGTTCGCGGACGGTTAGTTTTAATGATTGTCTGATCATTGCGCGGCGACTTCCTAGCCAACTGGCGTTCTCCCAGCTTTGTTTGTTTTTACTGCTCATTTTGTTGGTTATCCAAAATGAGTGTTAAATGCTCTATATCATCCATATCTTTCGCCCGACCAGCCTGCTGTTTCATTTTTATTAATGTTGGAATATTGACAAGATTAAAATGGATGTCGGGTGTCAGTTCGGCAGAAATTGCAGTTTTATATTCAAGATCAAAATCAAAAGGTTCGGTTACAAAAATATCGATGGTGGTTTCAGGGTGTTGTGTTGATTGCAGCGATAGCACTTGCATGTTTTTTGTTTCAATCCAGTTTTTTCGTGTGCCTGGGTCGGCAAAATCGTCCGCGGTTACGGGTATAAGGGGAAGGTAGCCAAGGTGAGTCAGGCTATTCATTGCATTTTTTATATTGTTGGCATCAAGCTGAATGACCAAGTCTAAATCAGCCGTCATGCGTTGATAACCATGGATGTTAACGGCAATGCCGCCTGCAACGAGGTAGCGGATATCGGCACTATTGAGGGCGCTAAAGACTGTTTCCAGCGTACTTAGTTTCATGTTGTTAGCGTAGCTTAAAAGAGGTTGTATGTCTTAGGTTATTGGTTGTTGGCGAATAACGGGTGTCCTTTAGACTTAATATAATCTTCTGTAGGGTTTTCCTTACATTCGTTTACGCCATTGTCTGATATAAATAGACAGTGCCTTGGATTACTATATAAATCACGGATACAGGACGTAACCGTTCAGGACAGTAGGGATACATGCGTGGTCATTGGAAATAAACATGGAAAAGGACAAAGGATGCTCGAAGTTTACATGGATTAGTAATACCCAAATGGACTGGCCGTAGCGCAATGCTTATCACCAAGAAAGCACCTGGAAGCCCCAATTTTGATTGGGGCTTTTTTATGTGAATGTATAGTGCAAAGCTCCCTGCTAATAAAACACGTTATTCTCGGTCAAAACTATTGACCTGAGGGGTAATCCCCAGTACAATTCCCGCCCGTTGTAACAGGGCCTAGATGAGGTTGCAACGTCGTGCGTCCCCATCGTCTAGAGGCCTAGGACACCGGGTTTTCATCTCGGCAACAGGGGTTCGACTCCCCTTGGGGACGCCATTATTTTTTTCACTCTGGTATAAACTACCGGAGTAAAGGGCTGGACGAATTTGACTGCCATCGGCATGATTCGAACCGGCCTTTTTCATATCTGACTTTTATCAAAATCAGTTATGGTTTTTTAGTCCGATTACGCTTTTAGCCCGCCTTCTGGAGAATGTATTGACCACTGCTGTTTTAGCGCTTGAAGATGGAAGCTTGTTTTACGGCAAGTCCATCGGCGTTTACGGCGAAACCATCGGCGAAGTGGTTTTTAATACCGCAATGACCGGTTATCAGGAAATTCTGACTGACCCTTCCTACAGCAAACAAATCGTTACCTTAACTTATCCGCATATCGGCAACGTTGGCACTAACGCAGCGGATGAAGAAGCGGCAGGCATACATGCCAGCGGTTTGGTGATTCGTGATAGCGCTATGGTGATGAGTAACTGGCGCGGTGAAAAAAGCCTGCAGGACTATCTGGTTGATAATAATACGGTGGCTATAGCAGACATCGATACCCGGCGTTTAACTCGCTTGCTGCGTGATAAGGGCGCTATGAGTGGTTGCATAATAGCCAGTACTGATGTGGCTGATGTCGCAACCTCCGCCACTGAAAAAGCCCGCGCCTTTGCCGGTTTAAAAGGCATGGATTTAGCCAAAGAAGTCACCACCTCAGAAATCTATCACTGGACGGACAGTGTCTGGAATCTGGCAACCAGTCAACCAGCAGAAGCAATAGCGGCAACATTTCATGTCGTCGCCTACGACTACGGTGTAAAACGCAATATCTTGCGTATGTTGGTAGCGCGCGGTTGTAAGGTTACAGTGGTACCGGCAAAAACCCCCGCCAGCGAAGTGTTGGCGATGTCGCCGGATGGTGTGTTTTTATCCAACGGTCCCGGCGACCCTGAACCGTGCGACTATGCCATCGACGCGATACGACAGATTTTACAAACCGAGCTGCCAATCTTTGGTATTTGCTTAGGGCACCAGCTACTGGCATTGGCCTGTGGCGCAAAAACCCAAAAAATGAAATTTGGCCATCACGGTGCTAATCATCCGGTGCAAGATTTAAGCAGCAAAAAAGTTATGATTACCAGCCAGAATCACGGTTTTTCGGTTGATGAAGACAGTCTTCCGGATAATTTAGAGGCAACTTACCGCTCGCTATTTGATGGTTCATTGCAAGGCATACAGCGTACCGATAAACCCGCTTTCGGCTTTCAGGGGCACCCGGAAGCCAGTCCCGGGCCGCACGATATAGCACCGGTGTTTGATCATTTTATAGCGCTGATGGAAAAGACTTAAAAGCTGTTAGTCCGCGAATAACGCTAAAGACGCGAAAAAAGCGAAACATTTATTTTTGAAAACAGGGAGGTTTTATGGTTTGTGGTGGCGGGCTAAGTGAACGTGTATTGAAATGCGCGCAGAATGTTAGTCATGGCTTAGGTGCCGGTTTTTTGGAAAAAGTGTATGAGAACGCATTGTGTATGGAGCTAACGCAAGCAGGTATTCCTATACAGCGGCAGCCGCAGTTTGTTATCAGTTATAAAGGCATAGAGGTTGGTCACTATATCGCTGATATTGTTGTGGATGATAGGTTGCTCATTGAGCTAAAAGCATTGTCGGCCTTCAATAAGGAGCATGATGCGCAAGTAATGAATTACCTGAAAGCATTAGGATTGACTGTAGGACTTTTATTAAATTTTGGAGTGGCAAGGCTAGGTATTCGAAGAATAGTCTGGAATTACGATGATAAACATAATATTTAATTTGCTTTTTTCGCGTCTTTTGCGTTATTCGCGGACTAAAGCTTTTTTGCTGTTTGCGGAAAAATAGTTACTATGCCTAAAAGACAAGACATAAACAGCGTATTAATCATCGGTGCCGGGCCGATTGTTATTGGCCAAGCCTGTGAGTTTGACTACTCTGGCGCGCAGGCGTGTAAGGCGTTGAGAGAAGAGGGCATTCGTGTCATTTTGGTGAACTCCAATCCGGCAACCATAATGACCGATCCGGAAACCGCTGACGCGACGTATATTGAACCCATCACCTGGCAGTCTGTTGCCGCCATTATCGAAAAAGAAAAGCCCGATGTATTGCTGCCCACTATGGGCGGACAGACCGCGTTAAATTGTGCGCTGGATTTAGATCGCGAAGGCATTCTGGAAAAATTTGGCGTCGAGATGATCGGTGCCAGTAAAGATGCTATCGACATGGCGGAAGACCGTGAAAAATTTAAGATAGCGATGGAAGAAATTGGTCTCGACATGCCGCGTGCCGCTATTGCGCACAGCATGGAAGAAGCCTTTCAGGTGCAAGCGCAGGTCGGCTACCCCACCATCGTTCGGCCTTCCTTCACCATGGGCGGCAGTGGCGGTGGCATTGCCTATAACAAGGAAGAATTTGAAGAAATTTGCCACCGTGGTCTGGACTTGTCGCCGGTTAATGAGTTGCTGGTTGAAGAGTCCATTCTCGGTTGGAAAGAATACGAGATGGAAGTGGTGCGTGACAAGAACGACAACTGCATCATTATCTGTTCAATTGAAAACCTCGACCCAATGGGGATTCATACTGGCGATTCGATTACCGTCGCGCCCGCGCAAACCCTAACCGATAAAGAATACCAGCAGATGCGTGATGCGTCGATTGCCGTATTGCGTAAAATTGGCGTCGAAACCGGTGGCTCCAACGTGCAGTTTTCGGTGAATCCAGCGGATGGTCGAATGACCATCATCGAGATGAATCCACGGGTATCTCGCTCCTCGGCGTTGGCATCCAAAGCTACTGGTTTTCCCATTGCCAAAATTGCCGCCAAGCTGGCGATTGGTTACACATTGGATGAATTGCAGAACGAAATTACCGGTGGCGCAACACCGGCATCGTTTGAGCCAGCGATAGATTACGTGGTAACAAAAATTCCGCGTTTCACCTTCGAGAAATTTCCGCAAGCTGAAAACCGCCTGACCACGCAGATGAAATCCGTCGGCGAAGTGATGGCAATTGGTCGTACCTTTCAGGAGTCGCTGCAAAAAGCCTTGCGTGGCCTTGAGATCGATATTGATGGCCTTAGCCCGGCGCTCGACCCAGACATGGCAGAAGATGAAATTGAGTCATTCTTGAATCAGGAATTAAGTCTTCCCGGTGCTGATCGTTTGTTGTACCTCGGTGATGCCTACCGCCGCGGTTACTCGAATGAAAAGCTGTTCAACCTGACAAAAATCGACCCCTGGTTTTTAGTGCAAATAGAAGACCTCATCAAAGAAGAGTTGGCGCTAGACAAAAGGGCAGCGCAAGGCGAGGCACTAAACAACCTGTCCAAAGAAGATTTATTTGCTCTGAAACGCAAAGGCTTTTCAGACAGCCGCCTTGCTGGCTTGCTAAAAGTTGACGAAAAAGCCATGCGTGAATATCGCCAATCACTGGGTATTCGACCGGTGTACAAACGTGTCGATACCTGTGCCGCAGAATTTTCTACGGCTACGGCTTACCTGTATTCTACTTATGAAGAAGAGTGCGAAGCGCAGCCCACTGACCGAGAAAAAATTGTTGTCTTAGGTGGCGGTCCCAACCGCATTGGCCAAGGTATCGAGTTTGATTACTGTTGTGTACATGCTGCCTTTGCCATGCGCGATGACGGTTATGAAACCATCATGATTAACTGCAATCCGGAAACCGTATCAACGGACTATGATACCTCCGACCGTCTTTATTTTGAGCCACTGACGCTAGAAGATGTGCTGGAAGTAATGGACATCGAAAAACCCAAAGGGGTTATCGTTCAGTATGGTGGGCAAACGCCGTTAAAGCTGGCGCGTGATCTCGAAGCCGCTGGCGTACCGGTTATTGGCACCACGCCCGATTGTATTGATCTGGCGGAAGACCGTGAACGCTTTCAGCAAATAGTTAACGAGTTGGGATTGAAGCAACCACCAAATCGCCTGGCACGTTCCACAGAAGAAGCCGTAAAAGGGGCTGCTGAAATTGGTTTTCCTCTGGTGGTCAGACCTTCTTACGTTTTGGGTGGTCGCGCTATGGAAATCGTGTACAACGAAACCGACTTGAAGTATTACATGAAAAATGCGGTTAGCGTGTCCAACGATGCGCCCGTATTGCTCGACCGTTTTCTTGACGATGCAGTAGAAGTTGATGTCGATGCCATTTGCGATGGTGAACAAGTTTTGATCGGCAGCATTATGGAACACATAGAACAAGCCGGTGTACACTCCGGTGATTCTGCTTGTTCCTTACCGCCGTATTCATTATCCGCTGAAGTGCAAGATCAATTGCGCGTGCAAACCCGTCAGTTAGCCTTGAAATTAGGCGTTGTTGGTTTAATGAATATTCAGTTTGCGATACAATTTAGCGAACAGCCACAAAGTGAGCAGCAAGAGAAGGATAAACCGAATTTCAATATCTATCTACTGGAAGTAAATCCACGTGCATCACGTACCGTGCCGTTTGTTTCCAAAGCCACGGGTGTACCACTGGCAAAAATTGCCGCGCGTTGTATGGCAGGTATTTCTTTAAAGCAGCAAGGCGTAGGCGCAGAAGTTGTGCCTAAAACCTATGCGGTAAAAGAATCGGTATTCCCCTTTGTGAAATTCCCCGGCGTCGATCCACTATTAGGGCCGGAAATGAAGTCCACTGGAGAAGTCATGGGGATTGGGGAGAGCTTTGGCATGGCCTTTGCGAAAGCACAGATTGGTGCGGGTGTAGAGTTGCCAACTAAAGGTCGAGTTTTTATCAGTGTACGTGAACGTGACCGCGAGCAGGCGGTTTTTCTAGGTAAAGAATTGGTTGCTAAAGGTTTTAAGTTGGTAGCCACTAGCGGTACTGCCGGTGTTTTAAGCGCCGCTGGCATTGAATGCAAAGTAGCCAATAAAGTGTATGAAGGTCGGCCGCATATCGTGGATATGATAAAAAATGGTGATATTGCGCTAATCATAAATACCACAGAAGGCAAGAAAGCCATTAGTGACTCCTACACCATTCGCTCCTCTGCACTACAGCACAAGGTGAGTTACACTACCACCATCGCGGGTGCCAATGCCACCGTTCGAGCGCTGGATTATTTGCAAATGAATTCAATTACAAAGTTACAAGATTTGCACAAAACAATTAAACAGACACAAGAGACAATAGCGTGAATAAAGTACCAATCACCGTAGGCGGTGCAAAAAAATTACAGGATGAACTTTATCAGCTGAAGTCAACTGATCGCCCAAAAGTGATCGAAGACATTGCTACCGCGCGTGAGCACGGTGACCTGAAAGAAAATGCTGAATACCATGCGGCGCGTGAACAGCAGGGTTTTATTGAAGGTCGCATTAAAGATATAGAAGGCAAGCTGGGCAATGCCACCATCATTGATGTCACCACGGTGAATGCCAACGGCAAAGTGGTTTTTGGTGCCACGGTCGATGTCGCCGATGAGGAAACCGGTGATGAAATGACCTATCAAATCGTTGGTGAAGATGAAGCCGATATTAAAAACGACATGATCTCAGTCGGTTCGCCGATTGCCCGCGCCTTGATTGGTAAAGAAGAAGGCGACGTTGCAGAAGTGAAGACACCCGGTGGGCTGCGCTCGCTGGAAATTGTTGATATTAAATATATTTAAAAGCATTTTTTTGCCGCGAAGGTCGCTCCTGCGCTCCATGCGCCCGCGACATTAGTGCATCCATGCACGTCAGTGCAAAAAACGCAAATATAAACGGATCATTATTAAAATTTTTATTTGCTGCGGCCGTTACCCAGGTGAGTGTTTTTGAAATGATAACTTTGTTTTCTTTTGCGCTTTTTGCGTCCTTCGCGGCAAAATATATTTTGGAGTTTTCTTATGTCCCTGTCAAAAAAACAAATTAAATTTTTACGCGCAAAGTGTCACAGCTTAAAAGCCGTTATCATGTTGGGGCAAAAAGGCCTAACGGAAGAAGTGTTAGCGGAGCTTGAAATTGCACTGCTGCACCACGAATTGGTGAAAATAAAACTGTCTGTCGATGACCGCGAACAGCGAAAACAGATGATTGCTGATATCTGCGAGCAAAGTCAGTCACAAGAAGTGCAGTCGATAGGCAAAACCTTGTCGGTTTATCGTGTTAATCCCGACCAAGCTATCATAGAATTACCGAGGAAATAGTCGGTAATAGGCAGTTTGCAGTAGGCAGCTAAGGGCAATAAACACTTTTTTGCGCCATGTCGGTGATATCTGTACCAAT
This sequence comes from uncultured Thiotrichaceae bacterium, assembly GCA_964651445.1. Classification (GTDB taxonomy): domain Bacteria; phylum Pseudomonadota; class Gammaproteobacteria; order SZUA-229; family SZUA-229. The sequence continues at coordinate 41,441 of CAZYYW010000003.1, read as the reverse complement.
AAAATAAAAAATTAATTCGTTTTTTATTTGCGTTTATTCGCGTTGACGTGCAAGGACAGCACTAATGTCGCGGACACATGGATGTGTAAGAGCGACCATTTGCGGAAAAAAATAAAAAACATGGCAAAAAGCAAAAGCAGTAAGTCCTGGTTAAAAGAACATTTCGATGATGAATATGTGCGTCGCTCACAGCAGGATGGTTATCGTTCGCGCGCGATTTACAAACTTATCGAGATCGATAAAAAAGATCGCCTGCTAAAACCCGGAATGATCATCATTGATCTGGGTGCTGCACCCGGTGGATGGTCAGAATACTGTGTCAAAAAACTGGGGAACAAAGGCCGCATTGTGGCGCTGGATATTTTGCCAATGGAACCAATAGACGGTGTCACCATCATACAAGGTGATTTTCGTGAAGACACGGTTTTTGAATCACTTATGTCAGTAATGGAAACAAAACAGGCAGACCTTGTTATTTCCGATATGGCCCCCAATATAAGTGGCATGGACTCGGTTGATATGCCGCGCGCCTATTATTTGTGTGATCTAGCACTGGATTTGGCGCGGCAGGTGTTAAAACCGGGCGGCGCTTTGCTGGTAAAGTTATTTCAGGGCGAGGGTTTTGATGCTTACAGCAAAGAACTCAAAGCCAGTTTTTCAAAGGTCGTCATGCGAAAGCCGAAGGCTTCGAGGGCGCGAAGTCGAGAGATGTATGCCTTGGCTACCGGTTTTAAGAAGTGAAAATAGTCATTTTTGGCTGATTTTTGAGCACAACAAATACGCCGAAGTCCGTTGTTAGAAGTGGTAACGGACCTCAAAGTGGTGTAAATTTGGCTTATAAAGAGTCTAATAGTTTTTAGTTCGCGCTAAAGCGAATGTTATCTGGAGTGATCAATTGAACGATCTAGCAAAAAATTTGGTTTTATGGGCAGTTATTGCGATTGTGTTGTTGTCTGTTTTTAGTAATTTCAGTAAGCAAACGAGCACTACCCAAACGCTGCCTTACTCTACCTTTGTGCAAATGATAAAGGCAAAGCAAGTGGCGCAGGTGTCAATTGAAGGCCGTGAAATTAAGGGTAAAACCAATACGGGCAGCACATTTAATACCTATAGTCCTGAAACCAGCAATACTGCGATGATTGGTGATCTGCTGGACAATAATGTAGAAATCATGGCCGCGCCACCTGAAGGTCAATCATTGTTGATGACCATCTTTATCTCATGGTTCCCGTTCTTATTACTCATCGGTATCTGGATTTTCTTTATGCGCCAAATGCAGGGCGGTGGCGGTGGTCGTGGTGCCATGTCCTTTGGTAAAAGCAAAGCGCGTATGTTGGGCGAAGATGAAATAAAAGTATCCTTCAAAGATGTCGCCGGTGCAGAAGAAGCCAAAGAAGAAGTGGCGGAGCTGGTCGACTTTTTGAAAGACCCAACTAAATTCCAAAAACTGGGCGGCAAGATTCCCAGTGGTGTGTTGATGGTCGGCTCACCGGGTACCGGTAAAACCTTGCTGGCAAGAGCCATTGCTGGCGAAGCCAAAGTGCCTTTCTTCACCATTTCAGGTTCTGACTTTGTGGAGATGTTTGTCGGTGTCGGTGCATCACGGGTGCGCGACATGTTTGAAACTGCTAAAAAACACGCACCGTGTATTATCTTTATTGATGAAATTGATGCGGTTGGTCGCCATCGTGGTGCTGGTGTAGGCGGGGGTCATGATGAACGTGAGCAAACCTTGAATCAGTTGTTGGTCGAAATGGATGGCTTTGAAGGCAATGAAGGCGTTATCGTTATTGCCGCCACCAACCGTCCCGACGTATTAGACCCCGCATTACTAAGACCGGGTCGTTTTGACCGTCAGGTTGTGGTACCACTGCCGGATATTCGTGGCCGTGAGCAAATTCTTAAAGTGCATATTCGCAAAGTCCCTGAGAGTCCTGATGTCAAACTGGCGATCATTGCCCGTGGTACACCTGGGTTCTCCGGTGCTGATCTGGCGAATTTGGTTAACGAAGCCGCCTTGTTTGCTGCGCGCGAAAACTGCAAAGACGTCAATATGTCGCATTTTGAACGTGCTAAAGACAAAATTATGATGGGCACTGAGCGTCGCTCCATGGTGATGTCTGAAAAAGAGAAAAAACTAACGGCTTACCATGAAGCTGGGCACGCCATTGTTGGTCGTTTAGTGCCAGAACATGACCCCGTCTATAAGGTCAGTATTATTCCACGTGGTCGTGCTCTCGGTGTCACCATGTTCTTACCAGAAGAAGATCGTTACAGCATGAGTAAGCAGTTTCTGGAGAGTCAAATCTCCAGTTTATTTGGTGGTCGTATTGCAGAAGAACTGATTTATGGCAAAGACAGCGTAACCACCGGCGCTTCCAATGATATTGAACGCGCCACTGAAATTGCGCGCAATATGGTAACCAAATGGGGCTTGTCAGATCGCTTGGGACCGCTGACTTATTCAGAAGATGAAGGCGAAATATTTCTGGGTCGTTCCGTCACTCAGCATAAAAATTTGGGTGACGATACTGCGCGTATTATTGATGAAGAAATTCGTACCTTGATTGACGCTAACTACAAACGTGCGGAAGCTTTATTGAAAGATAATGTGGCTGTATTGCACACCATGACCGATGCCTTAATGAAGTATGAGACCATAGACGCTCACCAGATTGATGCGCTGATGGCGGGTAAAGAAGTGCCTGCGCCAAAAGACTGGGTCGATATGGATGATGACGATACGAATGGTTCTACGCCTGAAAATAAACAGGATGAAAAGCAGGACAAAAAACAGGACAAGAAGCAGGAAAAGGATTCCAGTGATGGCACCATTGGTGGGCCGGCAGGGCAGCATTAAAAAGACGTTACTGATTTTTTGTTCTTGATCCTTGATCAAGAACAGATCTGCGGGGGGAGGGGTCATTTTAAATTGATTCCACCCCCTCTTAGTTGTTGAGCAATGATAAAAAGCCAAAAACCTCTCTGCGCTGATGCAAGCACTGCTGAATAAAATTCGCTCCGGTCACTGGGCGGTTATGGGAATCCTCAACACCACGCCTGACTCCTTTTCGGATGGTGGTCAGTATAACTCTCTGGATAACGCACTCAGGCGAGCGCTGTTAATGCAGCAGCAAGGTGCTGCGATCATTGATATTGGTGGTGAATCGACTCGCCCAGGTGCCACGCCGGTGAGCCTGGATGAAGAGCTAAATCGTGTTATTCCCGTCATCGAAAAAATTCGACAAAATTCTGATGTTCTTATTTCGATTGATACCAGCAAACCTTCGGTAATGCAGGCGGCGGTTGCCGCCGGAGCCACCATGGTCAACGATATAAATGCACTGCAGGAAGAAGGCGCGATTGCCGTCTGCGCCGAGCAGCAAGTGGCGGTGTGTTTGATGCATAAGCAGGGCGAGCCGCAAACCATGCAGCAAAATCCTGACTACAGCGATGTGGTTGGCGATATAAAACAGTATTTACTGGCGCGAGCCGCACTCTGTTGTGAGAACGGCATCACAAAACACAATATTATTATTGATCCGGGCTTTGGTTTTGGCAAAACACTGGAAAATAACCTATATTTACTAAAAGAAATGCAGCAGTTTTGTGCGCTGGACTATCCAGTGTTAGTCGGTGTTTCCAGAAAAAGCATGTTTGGTATGTTGTTGGGCAGAGCCGTTAGTGACCGAATGGTGGCGAGCACATCGGCCGCGGTTATTACCTATTACAAAGGTGCCCGTTTTTTTCGGGTGCATGATGTGGCTGAAACCTGTGATGCGCTGAAGTTATGCGCTGCTGTGGAATGCTAACGCCGAGTGGGATAGTTTGGCGAGCGAAATCAAATTTAGAAAGTAAGGCGGAACTATGACAAAGAAATATTTTGGAACAGACGGCATACGCGGCAGAGTTGGCAGCGGTTTAATGACGCCGGAAAAAGTGATGAAACTGGGGTGGGCGGTTGGCCGTGTTTTAGCGTGTCATGAAAAAAATGCCCCACATGGAGCCGGCTCCACTCACACAAATCAAATCAACAAAGTTGTCATCGGCAAAGATACCCGAATATCGGGTTACATGTTTGAATCCGCCTTAGAGGCTGGTCTGTCTGCCGCAGGCGTCGATATCGAATTGCTAGGCCCGATGCCAACGCCGGGCATTGCCTACCTAACACGTACTTTGCGCGCTTCGGCGGGCATTGTTATCAGTGCTTCACATAATCCGTATTATGATAATGGCCTCAAGTTCTTTTCGCCAATGGGTGAAAAACTGGACGATGAGATTGAGCATGCCATAGAAGCCATGTTTGAGACGGAGATGGAAATCGTTGACTCTGCCACGTTAGGCAAGGCACATCGAGTGGTGGATGCAGAAGGGCGTTATATCGAAGCCTGCAAAGCCAGTATTCCCATGAGCGTACGTTTTAATGGCTTGAAAGTGGTGCTGGATTGCTCCAACGGCGCGACTTACGATATCGCGCCCAAGGTCTTTACCGAGTTGGGTGCAGAGGTTATTGCCATTGGTAATAAACCCGATGGTCTGAATATTAATTTTGAATGCGGCTCAACCTCGCCTGAGCATTTGATTACCCGTGTTAAAGTCGAAGCGGCTGACCTCGGTATTGCCTTTGATGGTGATGGTGACCGCGTGTTGATGGTCGATCATAAAGGTGAGGTGGTCGATGGTGATGAGTTGCTTTATATCATTGCTCGTTCGCGTTTAAGTGATGGCGAAAAAATCGGCGGTGTGGTCGGTACCCTGATGTCCAACTTGGGCATGGAAATCGCTGTTAAAGAACTTGGCGTTGGCTTTGAGCGGAGTAAAGTGGGTGATCGCTATGTGCTGGAAACCATGAACAAAAATGGCTGGACAGTGGGTGGCGAGTCTTCGGGGCATATTATTTGTCTGGATCGAACCACCACGGGTGACGGTATTGTCTCCGCCTTGCAGGTGTTGGCGTATCTGGCAAAAGAAAAATTGACCCTACATGAAGCCAAGTCCGGCATGAAGAAATTTCCGCAAATCATGATTAACGTGCCATTGTCCGCTGCTGTTAATCAAGACATGGCGGACCCTATGCAATCTGCCGTGGTACTGCAAGCAGTTGCCCGCGCTGAGGAAAAACTCAACGGTCGCGGCCGCGTCTTGTTACGGCCTTCAGGCACTGAGCCACTGATCCGTGTCATGGTCGAGGGTGAGGATGATTTACTGGTGTCACAATTGGCAAACGACATTGCTGCACAGGTTGAGCAAGCCTCTCAGGCGGCGTAAAACGCAACACTAAAAACATGTTGTCTTTGTTTATTCTATTGCCTGATAAGTAAAATCTATAACCCCTTGCCATAAATAAGCCTTATCGTCATTGATTTATTTGCCCCCGACAGGTATCCTTCACAGCCTTTAAAACATGGTTGGAGAATGTAATGCGGCAGGTGATGGTAGCAGGTAACTGGAAAATGAACGGTTCCAGCGAATCGGTTAAAGATTTAATCACTGGTATCAAGGAAGGCATTGCGTCAGTAAGCAACACCGAAGTCGTTGTTTGCCCTCCTGCGGTCTACATTGCTAGCGTCTCTGGCGCTGCTGATGGTTCAGCCATAAAAGTGGGTGGCCAAAATGTCTGTGATGAAGACAAAGGCGCGTTTACCGGTGAAATTTCTGCTGATATGCTTAAAGATACCGGTTGTGAATACGCTATTGTCGGTCACTCGGAACGCCGCGCACTGTACGGTGAAACCGATGAGCTGGTAGCAAAACGCTTTGCTGCCGCCCGCCGTAATGGCATCAAGCCGATTTTTTGCATTGGTGAAACACTGGAAGAACGTGAATCCGGCATCACCAACGATGTATGCGCCCGTCAGATTGATGCGGTTATCGCTTTAGAAGGTGTGGAAGCACTGGCTGACGGCGTTATCGCCTATGAGCCTGTATGGGCAATTGGTACTGGCAAAGTAGCGACACCAGAACAGGCGCAGGAAGTACATGCCTTTATTCGTGGTAAAATCGCTGCCTTGAATGCAGAAGTCGCCGAAGGTTTGCGCATTTTGTACGGTGGCAGCATGAATCCTGGCAACGCCAAAGAATTAATTGGTCAGCCGGACATTGATGGTGGTCTAATTGGTGGCGCATCATTGAAAGCGGACGATTTTCTGGCGATTTGCCAAGCTGGTTAGTATTGGCTGGTTAGTAGCGGCTGATCAATAGAAGGCAGGGCAGTAGAGCTTGCTGGCTCAGTCAATTTTTATCGCTTTAAACGATAGCCTTATAATTACAAAATATAATCTAGACAGGTTTTTTTAGTGGACATTATTCTTCTCGTTTTACATGTGTTTTTATCGCTAGGCATTATTACGCTAGTACTATTACAAAAAGGCGCGGGTGCAACAGCAGGCGCTGCTTTTGGCGGCGGTGGCGGCGGCGGTGGTGCCGGCAGTGTTTTTGGTGCCTCTGGCTCTTCTAACTTCCTCAGCAAGACAACCGCTGTTTTTGCCATTGGTTTCTTTATCAATAGCCTGGTACTGGCTTATCTGGCAGCCAACCGTGACATCAATACAGACAGTGTGCTGGATGCGCTAATCGCGCCGAGCACAGAAATTAGTACGGAAATCCCTGCCGCAGACGTTCCTGCCGCAGATGGATTTCAACTCGTTGTACCAGCGAGTGACGTCCCCGAACCAGCAAACTAGTAAGTTAGTTAGCAAGCAAGCTGGTTCATAGGGTCGGTTTGGTCAATGCTCAGCTTGGTCGAATAAGGTATCGTAGCCGATGTGGTGGAATTGGTAGACACGCTATCTTGAGGGGGTAGTGGCGTAAGCTGTGCCGGTTCAACTCCGGCCATCGGCACCAAATTTGAAATAAAAAATTGATGTGCAAAAAATCAACGTAGCAAGAAGCTAACGTAAAAACTATAATTAAGGTGCATGATGTGCCGAATGTGTAACGTTTGAAAATTTTGATCGCAGACGTTACAACCAAAGGGTTCAAACTATGCTCGAAAATTATTTGCCAGTATTGATATTTCTCATCATCGGCATGTTGGTTGGTGTTGGCGCCATGTTTGTTGGCGGATTTGTGCTGGCACCCTCGAAGCCAAACCCTGCAAAAAACTCCCCTTTTGAGTGTGGTTTCGAAGCATTCGAAGATGCCCGCTTAAAATTCGACGTGCGTTATTATCTGGTCGCAATCCTATTTATTATCTTTGACTTAGAAATTGCATTTCTGGTTCCGTGGGCGGTCTCGCTCGATGAAATTGGTCTGCCCGGCATGCTGGCGATGGGCATCTTTCTTGGTATCCTGATTATCGGCTTTATCTACGAATGGAAAAAAGGAGCGCTGGAATGGGAATAGAAGGCGTTCTTGATAAAGGCTTTGTTACCACCTCGGCTGACTCCTTAATCAACTGGGCGCGTACCGGTTCTATGTGGCCAATGACGTTTGGTCTGGCTTGTTGTGCCGTTGAGATGATGCAAGCAGGCGCTTCGCGTTATGACTTGGATCGCTTTGGCATGTTGTTTCGCCCTAGTCCTCGGCAATCAGACGTAATGATCGTTGCCGGTACGCTGTGCAATAAAATGGCACCGGCACTGCGTAAAGTGTATGACCAGATGGCAGAGCCGCGTTGGGTTATCTCCATGGGTTCCTGTGCCAATGGTGGTGGCTATTATCACTATTCCTATTCCGTGGTGCGTGGTTGTGACCGCATCGTGCCGGTTGATATTTATGTGCCGGGTTGCCCGCCGACTGCCGAAGCGCTTTTGTACGGCATCATACAACTGCAAAACAAAATTCGCCGCACCAATACCATTGCCAGACAGCCTGTCGAAGGTGATTCAGATTACAAGCCGCCCGTAAGACATCGGGACGTGACAATTACATAGGCTCGCTGGTATGAATGTTCAGAAACTATCGCAGGCGCTTGACGTCACCTTCGGCTCACAGTTGCAAACCAACGTGGTGATGCAAAATGATGTGTTTGGTGAAGTGACCATCGAAATATTGCCGGCCGACGCACTCGCTGTGTTTGAAAAATTACGCGATGACGAAAGTTTTAAATTCGAGCAATTAATCGATATTTGTGGCGTGGATTATTCTGAATACGGCAGTGTCGAGTGGGAAACTGAGTCACCTTCATCCACCGGTTTTAGTCGCGGCGTTGAACCTGCAACCGGCGCACGTTTACGTTTCGGTGACGACATTGATTGTACCGATTCGGGTCGCGCACGTTTTGCCTCGGTCTATCATTTTATGTCGGTTACCCATAACCACCGTTTACGGGTGCGAATCTATTGTCAGGACGATGCCGTTCCAGTGGTACCGTCGGTGATTGATCTCTGGCCGGCCGCTAACTGGTTTGAGCGAGAATCGTTTGATTTGTATGGCATTATTTATGAAGGTCACCCCGATTTACGGCGCATCCTTACCGATTATGGTTTTGTCGGGCACCCGTTCAGAAAAGACTTCCCGCTTATCGGGCATGTGGAAATGAAATACGACGAAGAGCAAAAACGTGTGGTTTATCAGCCTGTCAGTATCGAACCGCGCGTGCTAGTACCGCGAGTCATTCGCGACGATGGGCGTTTTGATAGCCAAGGCGATGGCTTTGCAGGTCAAGATAGCGCAGCCCAAGATGCGGCAGCCCAGAATGCGCCAGCGGAGAAAACAGATGCCTGAAATTCGTAACTATACCCTCAACTTCGGCCCTCAGCATCCTGCTGCACACGGCGTATTACGTCTAGTGTTGGAAATGGACGGCGAAGTTGTCGAACGTGCTGACCCGCATGTTGGACTGCTGCATCGCGCCACCGAAAAATTAGTGGAGTCCAAACCCTATAACCAAAGCATCGGTTATATGGATAGATTGGATTACGTTTCCATGATGTGCAACGAGCACGCTTATGTCATGGCGATAGAAAACCTGATGAATATTTCAGTGCCCGAACGTGCACAATATATTCGCGTCATGTTTGATGAAATTACTCGTATCCTTAATCATCTGTTATGGATCGGCGCACATGCACTCGACGTCGGTGCCATGACCATGTTCCTCTACGCCTTCCGTGAACGTGAAGATTTAATGGACGTTTACGAAGCCGTTTCCGGTGCGCGTTTGCATGCCACTTACTATCGTCCCGGTGGTGTTGCACGTGATCTACCCGACAGCATGCCGCATTATAAAAAATCTAAATGGCACAGCCAGCGCGAAGTCGATAAATTAAATGAAAACCGTGAAGGCACTTTGCTGGATTTTCTGGAAGACTTTACCAAACGCTTCCCCACCTATGTTGATGAATATGAAACCCTGCTAACCGACAACCGTATCTGGAAACAGCGTACCGTGGACATCGGCATTGTTACGCCTGAGCGAGCAATAGCATTGGGTTTCACCGGGCCGATGATACGTGGCTCTGGCATCCCTTGGGATCTGCGTAAAAAACAGCCGTATGAAGTTTATGATCGTATGGAATTTGACATTCCTATCGGCACCAATGGTGATTGTTATGATCGCTATCTGGTGCGTATTCAAGAAATGCGTGAATCCAATCGTATTATCAAACAATGCATTGATTGGTTGCGCGTTAATGACGGCATTATTATTACTGAAAATCAAAAAATCGCACCGCCAAAACGTGAAGGCATGAAAGCCGACATGGAATCATTGATTCACCATTTCAAATTATTTACCGAAGGGTTCTGCCTGCCCGAAGGTGAGGTTTACGCCGCAGTCGAACATCCCAAAGGTGAATTTGGTTGTTACCTTATTTCCGATGGCGCGAATAAACCTTATCGCTTAAAAATTCGTGCGCCGGGTTTTGTGCATATATCTGCGCTGGACGAAATGGTAAGAGGGCACATGTTAGCCGATGTGGTAGCCATTATCGGTACTCAGGATATTGTGTTCGGCGAGGTTGATCGATAATGAATGTTGTCTCCATAAAAGAAAGCGAAGTGGAAAAAGAAATCGTTGAACTGTCAGCGCATGCACGTGAAGAAATCGATGAACTGTTAAGTCATTTCCCTGCGGACCAAAAAAAATCTGCATTGCTGGGTGCGTTAAATGTAGTGCAGCATGAAAACAACGGATTTTTAACCGATGAAATAATGGTCGCAGTCGCCGAATATTTAGGTCTGGCAAAAATTGAAGTTTATGAAGTTGCCAGTTTTTATTCGATGTATGAATTAAAGCCAGTGGCACGTAATAATGTCGCCATTTGCACCAACATCTGCTGCATGTTGATGGGCTCGCAAAACATTGTCGATCATGTTGAAACAAAATTAAATATCAAGATAGGTGAAAGTACCGAGGACGGTCGTATCTATCTTAAAAAAGAAGAAGAATGTCTTGCAGCTTGTGCCGGTGGCCCAATGATGCAGGTCAACCACGTTTATTATGAAAATCTCACCACAGAAATGGTGGATGAGATTTTAGATGGTTTGGAGTAATTGGTTCTATGTCATCAGCAGAAAACAATAATAAAGTAAAACCTGTGGTAACCAAACCCGCGGTTAATACCAAAAGCGAGCAAGTGTGTTTCGCTACCTTGCAGTTTGAAGGCGAATCTTGGTCGTATGAAAATTATTTGCAGACAGGCGGCTATCAAGCGTGGCGAAAAATTATAGATGAAAAAATTTCGCCGGAAGATGTGGTTGAAGAAATCAAAAAATCCGGTTTGCGTGGTCGCGGTGGTGCGGGTTTTCCAACCGGCCTAAAATGGAGTTTTATGCCCCGTACCGCGCCCGTACAAAAATACTTGGTGTGTAACTCGGACGAGTCTGAACCCGGCACCTGTAAAGACCGTGAAATTTTGCGCTATAACCCACATGCATTGGTTGAAGGCATGGCGATTGGTTGTTATGCCATGGGTGCTACCCACGGGTACAATTATATGCGCGGCGAATTTATGGACGAGCCAGCCATTCATTTCAAACAGGCTTTAGCAGAAGCCTATGCAAAAGGTCTGTTAGGCGAAAACATTTTAGGCTCTGATGTCTGTATCGATTTGCATGCAGCATTGGGTGCTGGAGCCTATATCTGCGGCGAAGAAACGGCTCTTTTAAATTCGTTGGAAGGCAAACGTGGTCTGCCGCGTTTCAAGCCACCGTTTCCCGCAAATTTTGGTCTTTACGGCAAACCGACCACCATCAATAACACCGAAACGTTGGCTTCTATCCCGGCCATTATGCGCAACGGCGGTGAATGGTTTCAGGATCTGGGTATTCCCAATAGCGGTGGGGTAAAACTATTTTCTATTTCAGGGCATGTGAATAATCCCGGTAATTTTGAAATTCCTATGGGCACATCGTTTGCTGATTTACTGGAAATGGCGGGCGGTGTTAAAGATGGCCGTCAGTTAAAAGCCGTTATTCCAGGTGGTTCCTCGGTGCCAGTGGTGCCGGGTGAGATTATGATGCAAGCCAATATGGATTATGACTCCATCGTTGAAGCCGGTTCGATGTTAGGTTCCGGCGCGGTGATTGTGATGGATGAAACCACCGACATGGTGTTGACCTTGCGCCGCATTTCCCAATTCTATTTTTCAGAATCTTGTGGTCAGTGTACCCCGTGCAGAGAAGGTACGGGCTGGTTATATCGCATGTTAACGCGCATTGTTGAAGGCAAAGGCAGGATGGAAGATCTGGATAAACTGGACGATGTTGCCAGCAAAATTGAAGGCCGTACCATTTGTGCGCTGGGTGATGCCGCCGCAATGCCAGTGCGTAGTTTCCTTAAACATTTTCGTCCGGAATTTGAATATTACGTTGAACACAAACACAGCAAGGTGAAGGCAGCGTAATGTCAGAAGCAAATAATACAGAGTTTGTCACCATCACTGTTGACGGTAATGAAGTACAAGCACCCAAAGGTGCCATGCTGATTGAAGTCACCGATGCGCAAAATATAAAAGTACCGCGTTTTTGTTACCACAAAAAACTTAGCGTTGCGGCGAACTGCCGTATGTGTCTGGTCGAAGTAGAAAAAGCGCCGAAGCCATTGCCCGCCTGTGCCACGCCAGTGATGGATGGCATGATCGTACACACACAATCAAAATACGCAAAAGACGCGCAAAAGTCAGTCATGGAATTCTTACTGATTAACCACCCGTTGGATTGCCCAATCTGTGATCAGGGCGGTGAATGTGAACTACAGGATGTGGCAGTGGCTTATGGTCAGTCAGTATCCGAATACACGGAAGCCAAGCGAGTGGCATTTGATAAAAATATCGGGCCGTTGATTACCACGGAGTTAACCCGCTGTATTCACTGTACCCGTTGTGTCCGTTTTGGTCGTGAAATTGCCGGTATTCGTGAGCTGGGCATGACCGGCCGTGGTGAAAATGCATTGATCTCCACCTTTGTTGATGAGTGCGTCAACTCTGAAATGTCAGGCAACGCGATTGACGTTTGTCCGGTCGGTGCCTTAACTGCCAAACCTTCACGCTTTAAAGGTCGCGCCTGGGAAATGGTGCAGCATAAAACTATCGCACCTCATGACTGCATCGGCTCAAATCTAAATGTACATATTTTACGTGGTGAAGTCGTACGTGTGGTGCCATGTGAAAACGAAGCCATTAACGAAGTCTGGATTTCAGACCGTGATCGTTTCAGTTATGAAGGCGTAGAAAGTGATGATCGCCTAACCACGCCAATGATTAAACGTGATGGCAAATGGCAGGCAGCAAACTGGGACGAAGCACTGCAATTGGTAGCAGATAAATTTAAAGCCGCGGCTGATCTAAAAATACAATTGGCAGAAGCCGAAGCGGCAGAAGCTGAGCAGTCGGAAGAGCAAGCAGCAGACAAACCTACTGACGAATCTACAGACACGGGAACCGATGCGGAGACAGAAGCAGCGCCGGTAAAAACCGAAATAGCGGCATTGGTTTCAGTGAATGCAACGCTGGAAGAACAATACCTGACGCAGAAATTAATGCGCGTGTTGGGCAGTGGTAATATTGACCACCGCCTACGCCAATCTGACTTTTCCGATCAGGATGTCGCGCCGGTGATGCCTTGGTTAGGACAAAGCATCGAGCAGTTAGAAAAACTCGATGCCGCGTTATTAATTGGTTCTAATGTACGCAAAGAGCAACCCATCGCTAACCTGCGTTTACGCAAAGCCAGCGTTAATAACAACGCAAAAATTTCGTTTGTTAATCCTCGGCTTTATGATTTTAATTATGATGTTAGCAATAATATCGCCGTCGCTCAGCAACACATGGTGGCTGAATTATCAGCCATTGCCGCGGCTGCATACAAGTTAAGTAAAAACGCAATACCGGAAAATCTGTCAACACTGTTGGCAGGCGCAAAAGCGAATAAAGCACAAAAGTCTATCGCGCAGCAGTTAAAGAAAGCCAATGCGGCAACGGTATTGCTCGGTAATTTGGCACACATGCATCCGCAATTTTCTGTGCTGCGTGTACTGGGCGAAGCCATTGCCAAAGAAACCAATAGTGTGTTTGGTTATTTAAGTGACGGCTGTAATGCGGCGGGTGCATGGTTGGCCGGTGCGGTGCCGCATCGTGGTACGGCTGGTGTAACAGACGATATCGTTACCGGTAAAAACATTGCCGAATTGAACGAAGAAAATTTGGCGGCTTGTTTATTACTCAATATCGAACCGGATACCGACGCGGCAGATGCCAGTGCCTTAATGGCAACGTTGGATGCAGCCGATTTCGTGGTATCCATTTCAGCCTACAACTCAGCCTCTGTTCAGCAGGTGGCAGACGTGATGTTACCCGCCGCAAACTTTATGGAAACTTCGGGTACTTATGTTAATGCCGAAGGTTTTTGGCAGAGTTTCAAAGGTGTGGTTGAACCAAAAGGTGGCGCTCGCCCAGCGTGGAAAATTTTACGAGTGCTAGGCAATTTAACGGGCGTTGATGGTTTTGAATACATGTCATCTGATGATGTAAAAGCCGAAGTACGCGCGCAGTGCGAAACTATCGAATTATCAAACACATTAAATGATACTACCGCTAAAGTATCGGCTATAGCGGCGAAAGACGGTACTCTCTATCGCTCATCGGATGTTCCAATGTATGCCAGCGATGCCATCGTGCGGCGCGCCGCTTCGCTACAGCAAACGGTTGATGCACAGTCTATCTGTGTGCGTTTAAACAATGCTGAAGCCAGTCGTCTCGGACTATCGGCGGAAACTTTCGTGGTTGTGAAGCAGGGCGCTAACAGTTGTACCTTATCGTTGGTGATCGACGAGACAATTCCCGACGCATCCGCTTGGATTCCATTAGCCGTTGCAGGCAGTGATGCACTTGGATCGGCTTTTGCTGAAATAACCATTGAAGCCGAATTGGCTGAAGCCAGAGGCGCATGATGGAAATGTTTGATGAATTGATTGCGATGAGTGCTGCCGTCTGGGCATGGTTCCCAGCAGATATGCAGGCTCTAATGTGGATCATATTCAAGATTGTTTTGATTCTTGGGCCGTTGATGCTTTGTGTGGCGTACATCACTTACGCAGAACGTAAAATTATTGGTTATATGCAGATACGCATTGGTCCTAACCGTGTCGGCTTCCGAGGTTGGTTACAGCCCATTGCTGATGCGATGAAGCTGATGTTCAAAGAAGTTATTATTCCTACGCAGTCAGATAAATATTTATTTTTGATCGCACCGGTATTAGCCATCATGCCAGCACTTGCAGCGTGGGCGGTGATACCGTTTGACCGTGGCGTGGTATTGGCAGACATCAATGCGGGTTTACTCTATGTGTTGGCACTGACCTCGATTGGCGTGTACGGCATTATTATTGCCGGTTGGGCATCCAATTCGAAATACGCGATTCTCAGTTCACTGCGTGTTGGTGCACAAATTGTGGCGTATGAAATTGCCATGGGTTTTGCCCTGATAGGCGTTTTGATGGCAAGCGGCAGTTTGAATTTGAGCGTCATTGTAGAAAGCCAGGCAGGCGGCATGAGTAACTGGTTTGTGGTCTGGTTATTCCCTTTGTTTGTGGTTTACTTTATCTCCGGCGTGGCGGAAACCAATCGCGCACCCTTCGATGTCGCTGAGGGTGAATCAGAAATTGTTGCCGGTTTCCATGTCGAATATTCCGGCATGGCATTCGCGGTATTCTTCCTTGCTGAATATGCCAACATCATTCTTATTTCCGCCTTAACTGCATTACTGTTTCTGGGTGGCTGGTTATCACCGTTTGAAGGTTTTGTCGGTGCCGATCACTGGTTGGGTGCTTCGAGTTTCTTCTGGTTCTTTGCTAAGGCCTGTTTCTTTGCATTCCTTTTCCTTTGGTTTCGGGCAACGTTTCCACGCTATCGTTATGACCAAATTATGCGTTTGGGTTGGAAAGTATTTATCCCTGTTACCATTGTCTGGTTATTTGTTGCGTCAATAATGGTGGTTGCACAAGTTGGCCCGTGGTCTGTGTAGGTAAAAGGTAGAGATGACGATATGAATACTATAAAACACTTTCTAAAAAGCTTTCTTTTCTGGGAATTACTCAAGGGGCTTTCTGTTACTGGACGTTACTTGTTTGCCCGTAAAATTACCGTGCAATACCCGGAAGAAAAAACGCCGATGTCACCGCGCTTTCGTGGTTTGCATGCACTGCGCCGTTACGCCAATGGCGAAGAGCGTTGCATTGCCTGTAAATTATGTGAAGCAGTGTGTCCGGCACTGGCGATTACTATTGATTCCGAAGAACGTGAAGATGGTACTCGCCGTACCACACGTTATGACATCGATCTGTTCAAGTGCATCTATTGCGGCTTTTGTGAAGAAGCCTGTCCAGTTGATTCAATTGTGGAAACACATATTTTTGAATACCACTTTGAAGAACACGGTATGCAAATTATGACCAAAGAAAAACTGCTTGAAATTGGTGATAAATACGAAACAGAAATCGCTGCCAATAAACAGGCAGACGCTGCTTACCGGTGATAAGCAAATGAAAACCGCACTGGAATTGTTCCAGACAATGCCAGCATACACTCCGTCCATGGAGCTAAAAGATGAAAGGCAAAACAAATAATGGTATTTAGCAGTATGAATAATTTATTTTCTCGCTCCCATGCTCCACGTGGAAAGGCATAAGGAATAATAATGACAATTACAGACTTTCTATTCTTTGCATTCGCTGGTGTGACTATTATCTCTGCACTCGGTGTGGTGACGTCTAAAAACCCAGTGCATTCAGCATTATTTCTAGTGCTGACGTTTTTTAGTGCTGCGGCTATCTGGTTAATGCTGGAAGCAGAATTTTTAGCCCTTACCTTAATACTGGTTTATGTTGGCGCGGTCATGGTGCTGTTTTTGTTTGTGGTGATGATGCTGGACATCAATGTTGCGAAAATGCGTGAAGGTTTTGTTTCCTACCTGCCGATGGGTGGCTTGTTTGCATTTTTGATGCTGGCAGTAATGGTTTATGTGGTGGGTCCGGTGGGCCCCGATGTTATGGGGACGGCAGCACTGGATAATGCTGTGGTGCGAGGTGCTGATTACAGTAATACCGAAGCACTGGGTAAAATTTTGTATACCGATTATGTGTTGGCTTTTGAAATTGCTGCCATCATCTTGCTGGTCGCGATAATCGCGGCGATTGTTTTAACCTTGCGTAGACGAGGCACCACCAAGTATCAGACGCCAAGCGAGCAGATTAAAGTTAAACGTGATGATCGCCTGAAAATTATTAAGTCAGATGCAGAGGAGCTGAAATGATCGGTTTAACCAGTTATTTAACACTGGCTGCAATCTTATTTGCCATTAGTATCGCCGGTATTTTTCTTAATCGAAAAAACATCGTGGTGTTATTGATGTGCATAGAGTTGATGCTACTGGCGGCTAACATTAACTTTATCGCGTTCTCGTATTATTTGAACGATTTATCTGGACAGGTGTTTGTGTTCTTTATTCTGACGGTGGCAGCGGCTGAAGCGGCCATCGGCCTAGCCATTATGGTTACCTTGTTCCGCAGTCGTCGAACCATTAATGTCGAAGAACTCGACGCATTAAAAGGATAAGTCTGATGTCTATGAGTGACCTATACCTTGCCATTCCGCTGGCTTCACTTTTTGGTGCTGTTATTGCTGGTTTTTTTGCCAGACAAATAGGCCGAAAGGGTGCACATACCGTTACTATTTTAGGCGTTGGTACTTCCTTTGTACTGTCGTTGATTGCGCTTAATCATCATGTATTTAATGGTGCGCCGGCTTATAACGAATCGGTCTATGTGTGGATGATCTCAGACGGCATTCGTTTTGAAATAGGTTTTCTGGTTGATAATTTAACCGTGATGATGATGTCGGTGGTCACCGGTGTTTCATTAATGGTGCATTTGTACACTGTTGGCTATATGGCTGACGACTTGAATAACTGGCCAAAAGAAAGTCTTGCTGGCACCAATGCTTACCAGCGTTTCTTTAGTTACATCTCCTTGTTTACCTTTTCCATGTTGATGCTGGTAATGGCAAACAACTTCTTGCAGTTGTTCTTTGGCTGGGAAGCAGTGGGTCTGGTGTCTTATTTGTTGATTGGTTTCTGGACCGTTCGACCAACTGCGGTGTATGCAAATTTAAAAGCCTTTCTGGTTAATCGTGTTGGTGACTTCGGTTTCATTCTCGGTATTGCAGCAATTGTTATGTATACCGGCAGTTTGGATTATTATGAAGTGTTTGCCCAAGCGGAAAATATGGCAGCGCAAACCATGTCTATCTTCCCCGGTGTTGACTGGAATGTGATCAGCGTCATTTGTATTTTGTTGTTTATTGGTGCCATGGGCAAATCAGCGCAAATGCCGTTACATGTATGGCTGCCCGATTCGATGGAAGGCCCAACACCGATTTCTGCTTTGATTCATGCCGCGACGATGGTTACCGCCGGCATCTTTATGGTGTCACGTATGTCACCGATGTATGAATTATCTGACGCTGCTTTGAGCTTTATCATTGTTACCGGTGCCTGTACCGCATTGTTGATGGGAATGATCGGCATCGTGCAAAACGACATCAAACGGGTTGTTGCATACTCTACCTTGTCGCAATTGGGTTATATGACGGTTGCACTTGGCGCTTCGGCATACTCAGCAGCCGTTTTCCACCTGATGACACATGCTTTCTTTAAAGCGCTATTGTTCTTGGCGGCTGGCGCGGTGATTATGGCAATGCACCATGAGCAGGATATGCGCAAGATGGGTGGCCTGAAAAAATATTTACCGATTACCTATTGGACCTCGTTGATCGGTACGCTCGCCTTGATTGGTTTTCCGGGCATGTCGGGTTTCTTCTCCAAAGACGGCATCATAGAAGTGGTGCGTCATGCCAATATTCCAGGTGCCGAATTTGCGTACGTTGCAATTCTGTTGGGTGTCTTTATTACTGCGTTTTACTCTTTCCGCATGTTCTTCTTGGTATTCCACGGCGAGGAGCGTATGGATAAACACACCAAAGAACACTTGCATGAGCCCGGCTGGGTGGTAACAGTGCCATTAATCCTGCTGGCTATTCCCTCAATGTTTATCGGTGGCTTTACTATTGGTGACATGTTGTTTGGTGAATATTTTGGCTCTGCGGTTTATATCGCAGAACACCATGTTGGACTGGCAGAAGTTGCTAAGACCTACCACGGTGCCTGGGGATTTGTTGAACACGCCTTTGCAACGCCGGCGCTTTATTTGATGGCGCTGGGTGTTTTCTCTGCTTGGTTTATTTATATGAAAAAGCCGGACATAGCGACCAATATAAAACGCCGATTCAGCTTTATCTACAACCTGCTTGACCGTAAATATTACTTTGACGATGTTTACTCAGCCGTTTTCGGCAGTGGTAGTCGCCATCTTGGTGACCGTTTGTGGCAGATCGGTGATGTAAAAATAATTGATGGTCTGTTGGTAAATGGTTCTGCGAAGTTAGTCGCATGGTTTGCCAGCGTTGCTCGCCAATTACAAACAGGCATGCTCTACCATTATGCCTTTGCCATGATTATCGGCACACTGATGTTGTTTGCCATTGGGCTGATCGGTTGAAGCCATGAAGCGTGAAGTTGAAATATTTAAAAGTAAAAAATGAAAAATAACAAACAAAAACTAAAAGCGAAAAACGGAATTGAAACAATGAATTATTTTTCATTTTTCATTTTTCATTTTTCATTGATTTCAAGGGAATCCAATGTTTGCTGATCTGCCATTATTAAGTCTTCTCGTCTGGCTGCCAATTTTTGGTGGCATTGCTGTGTTGCTTGCCGGTGATAAAGGCGATGCGAATGGTGTGCGGGTATTGTCTCTGGTCATAGCTATTGCCACCTTCCTTTTAAGTCTGGGTTTATATGCGGGTTTTGATGTTTCCACATCTGACATGCAGTTTGTTGAAAAATACTCTTGGATACCGGCGTTTAATATTCACTATCATTTGGGTGTCGATGGTTTCTCCATGCCGCTCATTATCCTGACGACATTCACCACGATATTAGTGATATTGGCAGGCTGGGAAGTCATCAAGAAAAGACCGTCACAATATCTAGCCGCATTCCTCATTATGGAAGGTTTGATGGTTGCCGTGTTTGCCGCAATGGATGCCATTTTCTTCTATGTGTTCTGGGAAGCGATGTTGGTACCAATGTTCATCATAATTGGTGTCTGGGGTGGCAAGAATCGAGTTTACGCCACCATCAAGTTCTTTATTTATACCTTTATTGGCTCAGTGTTTATGTTGGTGGCATTGATCTATATGTATTACAAAGGCGGCAGTTTTGATATTTTATTCTTGCACACGCTACCTCTGACACACAATGAACAAATATTAATTTTCCTCGCATTCTTAATGGCATTTGCCGTCAAGGTACCGATGTGGCCGGTGCATACCTGGCTGCCAGATGCGCACGTAGAAGCACCAACCGGTGGCTCGGTGATACTGGCTGCGATCATGCTAAAAATTGGTGGCTACGGCTTCCTTCGTTTTAGTATGCCAATAACACCGGATGCCTCGCGCTCGCTAGACTGGTTGATTATTTTTATGTCGCTGGTGGCAGTGGTTTACATCGGCTTTGTTGCACTGGTACAGCGCGATATGAAAAAATTGGTGGCGTATTCTTCTATCGCGCACATGGGTTTTGTCACTCTGGGTTTATTTGTGGTATTCCAGATATGGGACAATCCGGCAAACGCAGTGACTGGCGGCAGCGCCGCACTTGCAATAGAAGGCGCGATGATCCAGATGATTTCGCATGGATTTATTTCAGCCGCAATGTTCCTGATGATTGGCGTATTGTACGACCGCATGCATACACGTGAAATTAGTGCCTATGGCGGAGTGGTGCATACCATGCCGGTTTTTGCCGGTTTCGCTGTATTTTTTGCCATGGCGAATGCAGGTATTCCGGGCACTTCCGGTTTCGTTGGTGAATTCATGATTATTATTGCCAGCTTCCAGGCGAATTTCTGGTATGCCTTCTTGGCGGCATTAACGCTGATATTAGGCGCAGCTTATACCCTGTGGATGGTGAAACGTGTGTTCTATGGTGAGATTGCCAATGAAGGCGTGCGTGGATTAAATGATTTGAATTCGCGGGAATTCGGCATCATGAGTATTTTAGCATTGGCGGTTCTGGTTCTAGGCTTATGGCCGGCACCGGTAGTCGAGGTAATGCATGCCACTGTTGAAAACTTCCTGCAACATATTTCCGTTTCTAAACTTTAATTATAGTACCGGCATCGTAGATAAAACTGGATAGAGAAGAATGACACTTGAATCACTAAATATAGCTATCGCATTGCCTGAAATCTTTTTACTGACGATGGCCTGCTTGATACTGGTAGTAGATGCTTTTCTGCCAGACAGTAAACGAAATTTCACCTATGTATTAACGCAATTATCTTTGATTGTTGCTCTGGTGTTGCTGCTGACAAATCAAACCGATGTTCGCGTGTTAGCGTTTAATGACCTGTTTGTACAAGACCCAATGGCTGATGTCCTTAAAATGTTCATCGTTATTATTAGCTTTGGGGTTTTTGTTTACTCCAGAGAATATCTGCATCAACGCAATCTTTTTAAAGGTGAGTTTTATGTACTAGGTTTGTTCAGCATCACCGGCATGATGTTGATGGTCTCTGCCAATAACTTGTTGATGTTGTATCTAGGACTGGAGCTATTATCACTCTGCCTGTATGCACTGGTGGCGTTCAATCGTGATGATGGCAATGCTTCCGAAGCGGCGATGAAGTACTTCATCCTGGGCGCTATAGCTTCCGGTATGCTGCTGTATGGCATGTCTATTCTTTATGGCTTGTCTGGAAGTCTGCAACTGTCTGAAATCGCTGAGGCGGTAGCGCTGGCTTCACAGGAGAATAATGCGCAAAACATCGGTATGATTTTCGCGCTGGTGTTTATCGTGGTGGGGCTGGCATTCAAATTGGGCGCAGTGCCTTTTCATATGTGGATGCCCGACGTGTACCAAGGTTCGCCTACCGCCGTAACCGCAATGATTGGCACCGCACCAAAGCTGGCAGCCTTTGCCATGATTATGCGCTTGATGGTGGAAGGACTGGGTGATCTGCACGCAGACTGGCAGCAGATGCTTATCGTGCTGGCAATTTTATCGCTGGCAGTAGGTAATATAGTCGCCATCGCGCAAACCAACCTGAAACGCATGTTGGCGTATTCAACCATATCGCATGTCGGTTTTATCTTGCTAGGAATATTAGCGGGTACCAACGAGGGATATTCTGCCGCCATGTTCTACACCATTACCTATGCCATTATGTCTTTGGCAGGTTTCGGCGTGATTATGCTAATGGCGCGTCAGGGTTTCGAAGCAGACAATATCAGCGATTTAACCGGTTTAAACCAGCGCAGCCCATGGTTTGCTTTTATTATGATGGTTGTCATGCTGTCGATGGCAGGTGTACCACCAACGGTAGGCTTCTGGGCAAAACTGGCAGTATTAACCGCAGTGGTTGAAGTGAATCTAGTATGGATGGCGCTTATCGCAGTGTTCTTCTCCATCATCGGTATTTTCTATTACTTGCGCATCATCAAAGTCATGTATTTTGATGATGCCGTCGATACCCGTCCTATTGAGTGTGGACGTGATATGCAAATCGCCTTGAGTACCAATGGACTGGCTATTCTTGCCTTGGGTTTGTACCCAGCCGCATTGATGTCACTGTGTGTTGCGGTTTTTAGTTCCTGATTTAGTGTAGTCGTGTGTTGCAATAGTCCTTTTATATTGCAGTTAAAAGAATACAGACTCTGGTGCCTTCTGCGCCTGATTTAATATTGAGTTGAACGCCAGCTTCCACAGCACGGCGATGCATGTTCTTTAGACCATTACCATTTAGATGATTCTGGGGAATACCTGTGCCGTTATCACTTAGCTCTATAATCACCGCTTGTTCACCGGTTTCAGATTGATGCTGGTGAGTGCTCAGGCTTATATAGTCTGATTGTGCGTGTTTAATGACGTTGGTCGTGGCCTCCTGCAATATGCGTAAAATATGCAATGCCTCGCGTGGTCCGAAATTTTGGATGGGCGGCAGGTCGTCTACCTTCCAATGCATATTGATTCGGCTATTTTTCAGACAGGGTTCGATACGCATTCTGAACATGCCTAGTAGAGTGTTGAGGTCGTCACTTTCAATATCCATGGAATCAATCATCAGGCGTAGGTCGGTGAGTGCTGTTTTTAAAGCTTCAGCAACGTCTGGCATGCTGGTGTTACCGGATTCAATCATTGCCAGCGTTGATACCAGATTGCCTCCCATGCCATCGTGTATATCACGAGTTAGGCGTTCACGCTCTGCAGCCAGTACCCGCTCATTTTCCAGTTGCTGCAATTTTTTGTAGTTGGCTTCCAGTAATCGACCTTTGTCTGCTACACGTTTTTCCAGGTTGCGATTTAAATGATCAATTTCGTTTAGCGAACCGGCAAAACGGCGCATAAGAATAAAACTGAATACCGTCATTAATGCTGCCGCTGCATACTGGATGAAGAAGCCATCTTGCCAGTCTTGATAGCCATGAATAACCATCAAGTCATGCAGGGCGTATAACAATGTAACCCCACCAGTGGCAGTCAGAAACTGCAACTCTATACTGCGTCGTTTCCACGCCTCAATGCAGGTGCGGGCAACAAGATAAAAGCCCACAACATAAACTGCTGGGTACCAGAGGGTAAATATGAGTGGGTAGAAATTTTCATCCGTTGGGAAAAGCAGGGCGAAGGCAGCCAGCATGCCGCTAGCAATTACTACACGCTCTAGCCACGGATGTTGTATACCCAGAAACCGGTGGATAAAAAGAAAGGCCAGAAAAGTGTAATAGCCAAGACTGGTATAGATTAACCAGTCCCAGAGACGGGTGCTGACAGGAATATCAATAATGAAGATATTAAAATTATGCAGTCCCCAGACAATGACAGCCAATGCGTAATAACCGTAATAGGTTTCCTGGCGGCGGACAAGCCAGAGCAGTGCGATTAGCGCGCCCATGATGAATAACATGGTGGTAAGTAATTGTATGCTGCTAATACGAAACATGTAATGCACGTTATAGGCATGTGCTAGTCCATCATATGGACCAAGATGTATAGCGGCTAAGTTGCCCGTGCCTGTCGGGTCACTTTTAACCCTGACGTATAAGGTGTTGTCTCCCTGCTGTAATAGTCCGGCAGGAATAGTAAATAACAGTGGTGTCATCCAGTTACGCGCTACCGGGTCATCAAAGCGACCCCCACTGCCTAGCAAAGTGTTATTTAGATAGACCGCCGCATTCATTTTCAATGCTGGAATCAATACTGCCCACAGATGTTCCTGTTGGCTATTGAGATGAATAGTGCCGCGATACCAGACGTTTTGTACCATCAGGTTTCTGCTTTGCCAGTCATCCGGTAAGGTGGTGGACTGCCAGTTTTGCTGAACAAACTCAGATGGTTGTTTGGCATTGGAAGCTACATATTCCACATTTTTCAGCGTTAGCTTTTCTTGTGGTAGTGGTATCTGGTAAAAAAAGATAGTAGAAGCCAGCGCTGCTGTTAACAGATAAAGCGCTAACCAAGTTAGCGTATAACCTTTGCCACTGAGGTAAAAAGCACGCCAACCGTGAACAGTTCCAGTATTTATGGGCGTTGCCATTAGGACTGTATGTCTACCAGTCCTAGTTGCACGGCTTCATATACCGCCTCGCTGCGAGAGTTGACCTCTAGTTTGCGGTAGATTTTTTTGATGTGCGAGGCAACCGTATGACTGGACATGCCCAGTATTTCAGCGGCTTCGTTATAGGTATAACCCTTTGCCATACAGCGCAGCACTTCTGTTTCTCTGTTGGTTAACTGGGTTTTGGGTTTGCCTTCAGATTTGTCTTCTGGTTCGACAGCGGCTTGATTCGAATCATTTGGCAGTTTTGTATGGTAGCGTTTGAGTAACTGTCGAGCAATGGCAGCACTGATAGGCGATTCCCCCGCAAGTAGTTGTAATATCGCTTTTCCGATGTAATCGGTATCGCCATCTTTTAGCAGATAACTACTGGCACCCGCTTCAATGGCTTCCAGCACATGACGCTCATCACCAAAAACGGTGATAACCATAATTTCAATATTTGTATTATTCTTTCTTGCGCTATGAATTATGTCAATGCCAGAACCATCGGGAAGACCAAGATCCGTAACCAGAACATCAGGTTTGTGCAGCGACAATGCAAGCAAGCCAGTTTCTCGATTGGCACAGCTGGCAATCACTTCGAGTTCAGTATGACTATTGATTGATTGCGTTAGCCAATGGCGGGTATGGGCATCATCCTCAACCAGCAGTACGGTTTTTTTAGTGTGTATGGGTTTATTCATTTGATTTAAAGTTGCGCCTAATTTTTCTAGCCAGTGAATCTGTTTTGTGCCAAGCACTGATGTAAACGAAATTGATTTTTTTGATCGTAAACTTGCAAACCTATAACGTAGTTATCGTTTCTCTATCATATTTTATACTTCGTCAGCGGTTTTTTGGCTATCCCATATTTATGGGATAGCCGTTTCAATATCGGCGAGACATAATTAGATTAGCTTAAGAATGCCCTCAGCCATCACTCTTTGTTCAATACAGATGTGTGAGCCGCTCAGTTAGGTGTTCTGCAGACCATACTTTTGATTATAGCAGCCGATTATGACAGGGGAAAACACATGAAAACAGGGACATCAATATCGCTAACGACAAAGACAAAGACTGGAGTAGCCTTTTTCGTATTTTTTCTACTGCTTGTTTTTAGCCCGTTATCTTCTGCCTTAACCATTGAACCGGATGGCCCTGCACAGGCACCAGTGATTTATGTACACGGTTATCTTGATGACGGTACCGCCTGGGCGCGTGACAGTCTGTATGCGGTTGAAGAGTTGGCGCCGATGTCGATAAAATATTTACGGCATTATGTTATTGGTCCTGATCGTTCGCCTTCTGCCTTTTTTACCCGCAATGGCATTGAAAACTGGGCGGTTCAGTGGTGGGCGGATGATGGTTTTAATACCTACTCCACCGCCGATGAAGGTTATGCTTTTTTGCAAAATTCTGAGCAACTGCTGGCGGGGACTAACTGGATACTGGGAACTTGGACGGCACAGAACCAGCCGATACCCTCAGCATTGGACGTTCTGCAATCGTCAGAAATTGATATTGGCTTAGGACTATCACCGATTACGATTCCTATTGCTATCTCGCCATTCTCGCTACTGGTAAAGGCCAGCATTGCTAGTCAGCTATGGATTCGTAGTACTTATCAGAGTGCTGGTCGAGTTGATCCACGTGCTGAGGACTTGTTAGACATGCTGCGCAGTGAACGCCGTGAAGGAGGCAAATTATCGCGCTACCGCCAAACCAATATCGTTACTCACTCCATGGGCAGTCTGGTTACGCGCGCTATGCTGGACAAGGCTTTTACAGCATCCGTTCAAGATTCTGAATTTGTTGCTAATGTCGTCTATAACGCGCCACCGTTTGCCGGCTCAACTATGGCTTACTTGTCCAAGATCTATTTCGAACCGGTTGCTATTGACAGCACTATTTTTGAGGATGAACGTGTACAGCTCATGCTTGGCACTTCGGTTACCACTGCCAAGGGTTTACTGATTAACTTTATTGATTTACTAATTCGCCCACTGGGTGTGAGATTTCATGATATCGAAGCCGGCTTTAATCCTGTTGCTCGCAGTGCCATTGATTTTCTGTTGTTGATTCCAATAAACGAAGTGGTTACGCCATCCTATATTCAAGCGCTAAGTGGTACCAATACCGGTGAAGCGATTGCCATAGCCATGCAATTTGCGCGCCCCTTTGTTGCAGGTTTGCTCGGGCTTAAGGGTGAGCCGGGGCACGATGATTTGACACCGGAAGGTGGCGTTGTGCATCTCACCAGTTACACCACCAACCCGGATGTTAAGCAGTTTGTTACCTTGGGCACGCAAGGTGTAGGTCTTCACCTGTTTCCCAGTGACCTCGCAGCGGTGGCGAATGACCCGAACTTGATAACAGATAACAGCGTTATCGTTGCGCAGACTGACGATAGCGCTGTTGCCGTAGGCAGTGCCCTTTTACTGACCACCACCGACAACTTTGGTCCACGCATGGATCTATTGGGTGAGTTCCCATATGAGCATCCTGATTTACTTTACCGTAATTTGCCAGTTATGGGGCCGGTGTGGTTGGAAACCTTACTATCACCTTCATCACGTATGCAGGTTAACGGCGATGTTGCGGTGTTAAGCAGTGCCAATCGTAATTATTTGGTACGTGATGCCAGTGCCAGCTTTCATTTTGAATCCGATAGCATTCAACGAACATTGGATTTCCCCATTACTGATTTGCTTCCCTTTGGGCAGACAGTGGATATTTCTATTTCAGCGGTTAACTACGAATACCGTCTGACGTCAGATGACGGCGCTGACATTATCAGCAACTGGACAAGTATTTTGCCCGGTGAAACCGTGTCATTTAATGATTTAATCAGCGACAATGCTTTGCACAATCAGCCGTTTTATATGGAGTGGCGCTCTGTAAATGAGCGCGGCGGTCGTGAACTGATTCGCTCCGCGCGTTTTGTAGTAGCAGGTGCAGCGCCGCAACTGGTGCAGGCAGATATTCTGGCGGCAAATAGTCAGCAGGTGGTAAAAGTAGGGCGTGGTGAATTAATTGGCGGCAATGCCGTGCGTGGCAGGGCATTTGACCGCATCCTCAACGGCACGGAAATTGCGCAACTGATTTCACTTACCGCACAGTCTGAGGCTAACTGGGTTATCAGTCAGCCAGCAGGAAAAGCACTAACACTGGGTTTTGATGTCAGTGGTAATCTGCAATATGCGTGGAATGATAGTGCGTTGTTAAATCCACAAACCCGCAATAACGTGGCGGGGCAATTGATTGAACTGGGCACATTGGATGAGGGTGTTCACACCCTGTATTTCCGTACCGCCAATCCGCTCACGCCAACACAGTTCACTACTGTGCAGCAAATTCGCATACAAGTGGACAATACCGCGCCTCGTCTAAATTTTGAATTACAGCAAAATCATGCTCTAGGGGTAATGGTCAGCCCGAATACGCCGTTATATTTCAGTATTGAGGATTATGGTTCGAATGCGGCGGATGGACAGCTCACGGTTGCTGGAAATGCAGACTGGGTATTTCCAGCTGGCGAGAGCTTTAGTTTGCAACAAACCGAACTCAAGCAACAAATGGAAGCCGCTGCAATTGTGGGTGGTGACGTAGTCCTCAGTGTCAGTGGTACAGACCGGGTTGGAAATACGCGTACTGAAAGCTATACCGTGTATTACGATATTGCTGCGCCTGAGCTCAGTGTATTGCAACTGACGCCAGTGGTGCCAATTGGCGGCAGTGATGATTATCAGCTATTCACCGACAGCGTTGATTTAGTGTTAGAAGTAAGCGATGCCGGTAGTGGCATGAGTGGTGCCGCGCCGGTACTATTGATTGCGGGTGAGCTGGAAGGCTATCAGATGTCGCAGGATCTAACATTGGGCGGTGTCACCGGTTTTCCAACAAAATACGGTGCCACGATTACCTTGCCTATGGGGAAAAATCGTTTGATGATTGCAATGCAGGATCTTGCCGGCAATACCGGTGAATTGAGTCTGGCTATCGAACGTATCGACCCAGTGGTACAGGATGCTGACATCGATATTATCAGCACGCGCATCGACAATAACACCTGCTTTAATATCAGTGGTACTGAGGTTGCCTGTAACAACGGTGCCATCGATCAATTTGCCACTGCCTACAATGGTGAGGTGGTAGCCTTTACTTCCACCGGCAACCGCTTTGTACGCAGTGACAACAACCGTAGCCGTGATGTGTTTATCTGGAAGGGTAGCTCTTTGACCATTGCCAGTCGTAATGCAGCGGGTGAGCTAGCCGACGATCACAGTAAAAATCCGGCACTGTCGGGTTCGGGTCGTTACTTAATATTTGAAAGTGAGGCGAGCAATCTGGTTAGCGGCGCACAAGACTTTAATCTGTATATAAAAGACCTGCACAGCGAACGCATTGCCGTGGTTAGTCAGGCACCCGATGGAACGCCCGCTAATTTATCATCGTCTGGAAATTTCAGTGTGTCCACGACTTTCAGTGGACGTTATGTGTTTTTCTCGTCACAACGTAATGCTACCTACCTAGCGGCTTTTCCTAATCCTGGCACGCAGGTGTATATGGTTGATCTGGATCCAGATGGCAACGGTAATTATTTTGATGATAACTACATTACCCATCCGGTAAGTAATATTAATGCGACAACCATGCCTTCACTTGCTTCCCAGTATCCCAAAGTCACCCTCGATGGGCGTTATCTGGTGTATAACAGCCGAAGTGACGGGGATTTACGCCTTGTCCGTTTTTCCGGCAGTGATGCCGGTGGTGATCTGGATGTTTCTATCCGCTCAGAAGTGACTATCCCTGGCAGTGGTGGCAGCGTGTTTGCGATTGCTCCGTATGCTGATGATGTGGCTTTTTTGAGCGTTCAAAATCTACTTCCCGTCGATACCAATCAGGAGTTTATTAATCAAGATATTTACCTGTCACAAGGTGAAGTTGCCGGTGGCAGTTTCTTTTCGCGTTCCTTATCGCTGGCAAGCAGTAGCTTTCAGGGTTTAGCGTCAGCGATGGACGCAGCTTTTCCATTGCAGGATGTTTCTGTTGGGCAAGATCGCCTAGCAGGAAGTAATGTGAGTAAAGTTGCCTGGGTTTCATCGCACACCAATATTGTGAATAATGATACCAATACGGTAGAAGACTTATTTGTTGCACGCAGCAGTAATGTCTTTCCTGTTGGCGTGGCTGTGCCTAACTGGATCAGCGATACCTTGCTGAGCAGTGCAGCTGTGCGCACCGGTGCTTTGTCTGCTGATGGCCGTTATGCGTTCTGGGTTAGTCAGCAAAGTTATGCGCCGCCGTACGGAGCTGACGCACTGCATTTACTGCGCCGCCGTATTGACCCAGCACAAACAACAGATTTGACTATCACTATTTTAGGCAATGGCAGCGTAAGTACGTCGCCACCCGGCATAGAAATTTCGCCGGGGGTTTACCGTTATAACAATGAAGAGCAAGTTTCCCTGACAGCCATAGCCGATGATGGTTTTGAATTAACACAATGGCAAGGTGATGCAGAAGGTAACGAGGTTGGCAGTCAATTGTGGCTTACCGATAACCGCACGGCTACCGCCGTTTTCAGCGCCATTCCCGGGCCATTATCCGCCTTGGCACTCATCGATACGCAACAGGGACAGAAAAGTGACGGTGTAGCACCTTTAGTCACCTTTGATGGCGATCCCGGTTTCAATATTAGTATTGTCAGTCAGCCCGCGCAAGGCACTGCCAGTAGCTTAGCTGGCTTGCTGTTTTATCAGCCCAGTCAGAATTTTGTTGGCGCTGACAGCTTTGAGTTTCAGGTGACCAATGCTCGTGGTGTTAGCCTGCCCTTTGCTGCCGTGGCGAATGTCCAAGTTAATGCTGTTAATCGCGCGCCACTGACAGCAAGTTTACAGGTCAATGTTACCGTTAATCAGGCTTCGATATTACTAACGCCAGAAATAAACGATCCAGACATCGGTGATAGTTTCAGCTTTACCGTCATCGCACAAGCCGCGAATGGCAGTGTTGTAGTACAGGGAAATGGTTTTATCTACACACCCAACAATGGCTTTATCGGTGAAGATAGCTTTAGTTACAGCGTGACGGATTCAGCTGGCAACACCTTAACTGCTATCGCCCTTGTGATAGTTGTCGAAGTTGGCGTGGTAACGCCCACCACAAATAACGGCAATGGCGCAAGTGGTGGTGGAGGTGGCGGAGCATTAGGTTGGGGGTTACTTATTCTGCTGTCATTACTAATGCACCTGCGCCAGCTATCTCGCTTTCGAAGGTAATGAGTAGGGCGGTAAAACAAATTAAACCTACGAACCGTCATCCGTAGGTTTAATTTTTTATAGGCCTGTTCGGCACCAATGACTCCTATTTAAGGCTTTTCTAGTTATTTTATCGTGAATAACGTTGCCACGAAGAAGGTGCCGCCTGTAGGTTGGTGCGCTGGCGCGAAGCCCAACAGGGCTGTTGATTCCTTGCCACCATCCTTGAGCTTCGATCCTCAGCACCGAATAGGAATATTATTATTTTAGGCTAATGTCAACCCAAATTAATTGGATTTGATCAGAGTATCTCTAGATGTCATACAAGCTAAACTTAAGATTCGCGGCAAAAAACTTGCCACTAAAATTGGCATTACCGAGCAGAACTTATCGCTACTGCCCACGGGTAAAGTTAAGTGCGTGCGTTTCTCCACACTGGGGAAAATCTGTTAGATTTTGGAATGTCAGCCAGGTGACATCCTCAAATTTATTCTGGGTGGGCTGAATCCTAAGGGTTAGTTCTCGAGTTCCGTGGATTATTCGGACTAGGCACTGCAACTTGCATATTAACGGCCACCTCTGGAAAAATAATTGCCCCATAAAAACAACCAGTACCTCAATATACTTTGATGCTTACTCTGAGACCCTTAACAATTAAAATCCACAGCTATCGCTACATCTAAATTTATTTAGTAACTTTCAGATAAAATCTGAGGCAATACAATTGAACGCACCAATAAATTTTTTTCTTTCACTTTCCCCTTAATTATCTTGCAATTTTATCATTAAGTCCGTATGATTCGCGTCTTGTTGTTGCGGGGTGGAGCAGTCTGGCAGCTCGTCGGGCTCATAACCCGAAGGTCGTAGGTTCAAATCCTGCCCCCGCTACCAAATAAGATTAAGCCAGACTCTAGCAGTCTGGCTTTTTTGTTTTCGGGTTATGAGCCCGACGAGTGGTCGGTCTCATGCTCTATTAGCCCTGGGAAGGTCGTAGGTTCAAATCCTGCCCCCGCTACCAAATAAGATTAAGCCAGACTCTAGCAGTCTGGCTTTTTTGTTTTCGGGTTATGAGCCCGACGAGTGGTCGGTCTCATGCTCTATTAGCCCTGGGAAGGTCGTAGGTTCAAATCCTGCCCCCGCTACCAAATAAGATTAAGCCAGACTCTAGCAGTCTGGCTTTTTTGTTTTCGGTCTATTAGACCACTACAGATTTATACTCACGACGTATTGTCGGCTGGTATGTCAGCAAACGTATGACAACCTTGAGAGGCTGCATACTACTAATGGTGATCAATCACCAATTAACTATGAAAACTCTCTAAAGAGAGTGTCCGGTTGGACTTGACCAGAACAATCGTACAAAGGTCTCTAAGTGAAGTAATATTTACTTAATTTTTGCCAGATATTTTTTCACTACAGATGCAGGTAGAGGCACATAACCATCCTTAATAACGACTTCTTGACCGGTTTTAGAAAGAATTAGTTTGATAAATTCTCTTTCCATAGGCGCTAAAGGTTTATTGGGATGTTTGTTGATGTAGACGTAGAGAAAACGAGACAGTGAATATTTACCTGAAGCCGCATTTGCCAATGTGGGTTCGATAAATTCCCCACCTTCTTTTTTTGCTAAAGGCAATGCACGAACGCTGGTTGTGCGGTAACCAATTCCAGAGTAACCCATACCGTTTAATGAAGTCGAAACCGATTGTACGACCGAAGCAGAGCCAGGCTGTTCATTTACGTTGTTTTTAAAATCACCTTTACAAAGCGCTTTCTTTTTAAAGTAACCGTAGGTGCCAGAAACTGAATTACGGCCAAACAGTTGTATATCACGATTTACCCAGCTACCGGTTAAACCTAAATCGCCCCATTTTTTGATGTCATTTTCGAGACCACACTTTCGGGTAGAGGAAAATACCGCATCAATCTGAGGAATCGTGATGCCCTTTAGAGGGTTGTCTTTATTAACGTAAACAACAAGTGCATCGATAGCAACCGGGATAGCAAGCGGTTTATAACCATGGCGATCTTCAAATGCGGCTATTTCCTTGGCTTTCATTTTTCGGCTCATAGGGCCAAAATTTGCTGTTGCTTCGGTTAAGGCGGTAGGTGCTGTTGATGAACCTGCTCCCTGTATCTGAATGTTTACATTCGGATAGTAGTGCTTGAATTTTTCCGCCCATAAGGTCATCAGGTTTGCCAGGGTATCTGATCCAACGCTTGAAACATTGCCTGAAATACCACTAACGGCTTTATATTCAGGGATGCCTTCGTCAGCAGTGATTGCAATTGCAGTACTTGAGGCAAGCAAACCTAAGCCAAAAATTGTACTGGTTATGACTGCGTTGATAGCAGTGAACGTTTGTTTTTTCTTCATTGGTCAATATACTCTAGATTGTGTAAGCAGGATATTCTGTATTGAAAATGTGAAGGTCTTGTAACAAAAATATGACAATTTTGTTACAAGTCGAGACTTTTACACGATAGCTCAAAAAATGATTTTGACAACTAACGTAAATGTTAAAAGTATTGTTTTCCGCAAATGGTCATAAGAGAAGAGAGGATGCATCATTTTTTATATTGGCACTGATAAAAGAGGGGAAGTCGCAACGAAATGTGCTGCCTTTCCCCTGTTCACTTTGTATCTGTAATGTTGCGTTGTGCCGGTCTAACACATGTTTGACAATTGACAGACCCAATCCGGTGCCACCGTATTCTCTTGATCGACCTTTATCTACGCGGTAAAAACGTTCAGTGAGCCTTGGGATATGTTTATAATTTATGCCTGTACCACTATCTTGTACGCCGATTGAAAGGTTGTTACCGTGGCTTTGTGAAAATAGCTTTATAGTGCCACCTTCATTGGTATAACGAATGGCATTGGTCATTAAATTTGATAAAGCCATTCGTATCTCTTCATAACTTCCGTTCAATTTTGAATTGTTCTTGCTAGTCGAGTTTTGAATTTCTATATCCAGCGTAATATTATGTTTATTGTTATCGAAGGCCAAGGCTTCGTTATAAACATCGTTTAACAGGGTTTCGACATCCACTGTTTTTGTATAATCGATGCTTATTGATGATTCGAGTTTTGCCAACTCTATCAGCTCGCTAATAATTTTTTCCATGCGAAGTGTTTGTGTCTGAATATTATCGAGTGGTTTTTTTATTTTTTCGTCGGTATTATGCTGTAAAAACTCCACATAGCCTGATATAACAGTCAGTGGTGTTCGTAACTCATGTGATGCATTTGAGATGAAATCACGGCGCATTTTATCAAGTTTGCTGACGGCAGTGATGTCGCGGGCGCTTACAAGAAATTGCCCGTCACCATAGGGTGTTATGCTGAGTATGATGTTTATTTGGTTGGTAGAAAATTTCAGAGATTTTGTAAATTCTTTTTTTGCAAGGTATTGTATGAATACTGGTTGACGAATTAAATTACCAATGCGTTGCCCGACATCACTTTTATTGTGTAAATCAAACATGCCTTTTGCAGCAGGATTAAACCATTCGATTTCATTCGATTGGTTCAATATGATGGTGGCGTAGGGCAGGGCTTGTGTGGATTTTTGATAGCGATTGAGTATTGCAGTGAGCTTGCGCCGTGACTTTCGTTGGCGTTTGTATAGCTGGTATATTTGATGATACACATCGTCCCAAATGCCGACCACTTCAGGCATTTTTTTGGAAGGATTATTTAACCATTTACTTAACTGGTTAAGGTTGTATAAATTCCAGACGGTGTATATAAGTAGGCCAAGAAACAGAAACAAGGATATAGCGCCCATTATACTGCCGAGCAATAATATGAAAAACATCCACGCAGAAATTATTGCGAGTTCGCGTTTTAGACTGGGTGTTAAACGATGTGATGCCATTACTGTTTAGTCACTTCTGTTTAGAGAAGCGATAACCGCTACCGTGAACGGTTTGTAATAAGGTATCGAGGGCAAAGGGTTGCAATTGTTTTCTTAAGCGCCGAATGTGTACATCTACGGTTCTTTCCTCAACATATACTTGAGAACCCCATACCTGATCCAGTAACTGCGTTCGTGTAAAAACCCGATCTGTGTGAGACATGAAATAGTGTAGCAGACGAAATTCGGTAGGCGACAGTTCTATAGTTGTTTCTTTTACTTTTACACGGTGACTAACAGGGTCTAAAAACAGTTCGCCAATACGCAGCGGTTGTTCGTCGGGCATGGAACGGCGTAATAATGCCTGGATTCTGGAATTTAATTCGCGTACAGAAAAAGGTTTGGTAACGTAATCATCGGCGCCGACATCCAGTCCCAGTATGCGGTCTTCTTCTTCAGATTTAGCCGTTACCATGATAACGGGTAGTTTTGAGTGGTATTTACGAATACGGTGTAACAGGTCGATGCCACTATTGTCTGGCAACATCCAGTCAAGCAAGGTCAAGTCAATGGCTTTTTCCTGGATGATTTCCCAACCTTGTTTTACGGTATAGGCTTGGTACAAGGTATAACCTTCCGCTGATAAAGAAAGGTGCAGCATATCCTGTATGGCCTGGTCATCTTCAACTAGCAGAATATTGGCTTGTTTCATGCTCTTTACCGTTAGGTGAGTATATCTTTTTCCACTTCATCAATATCGAGATGTCGTATGTCCTTACCTTTTACTAGATAAATCACATATTCACCAATATTTTTGGCGTGGTCACCGATGCGTTCTAATGCTCGTGCCGCCCAAATCACATTCAGGACTTCAGAGATTGTTCTTGGATCTTCCATCATAAAGGTGATAAGTAAGCGAATCATGTCCCGGTATTCTTTATCTGCCAGCTCATCATCGCGTACAACCTTGAGCGCAGCATCGACATCTAAACGTGCATAGGCATCAAGCACATCGTGAACCATGCGCTGTACCTGTTCGGCAAGATGACGTATGCCTGCATATCGAGCATGGAAGTTAATATCTTCTTCTGCGAGGTTTAATGCCATCTTCGCGATTTTTTCTGCTTCATCACCAATGCGTTCAAGGTCAGTAATGGTTTTAATCACAGCGACAACCATTCTCAGATCTGTGGCTGCTGGTTGGCGGCGGGCAAGTATCTGGGTGCAAGCTTCATCAATGCGTACTTCCATTGCATTAACTTTATGATCGCGTTTAATGATCTTTTCAGCACCGACGGCATTGGTGCTATGCAAAGCGTCAATGGCACCATGAATCTGCTGTTCAACCAGACCGCCCATTTTTAATACCATGTTGCGCAGGTTTTCCATTTCTTCATCAAATTGATGAGAAATATGCTGGTTTGTATTATTTGAATCCATAATTGAACCTCGTTATCGATCGAGCTTTGTCGTGTTAGCCGTAACGACCAGTAATATAATCTTCGGTTTGTTTTTTTGTTGGGTTGGTAAAGATATCACCTGTTTTACCAAATTCCACCATCTCACCGATATACATAAATGCGGTTTCGTCAGAAACACGAGCGGCTTGTTGCATGTTATGGGTGACGATAAGAATAGTATACTGTGATTTTAATTCATGTATTAGTTCTTCAATTTTCAAGGTGGAAATGGGGTCAAGTGCGGACGCCGGTTCGTCAAGTAATAGTATCTCCGGTTCAACGGCAATGGCACGGGCAATGACTAAGCGTTGCTGTTGGCCACCGGATAAACCGAGTGCGCTTTCGTCAAGGCGATCCTTTACTTCGTCCCACAAGGCGGCGCCTTTTAATGCCCATACCACTCTTTCTTCCAGTAATCGGCGTTTTTTAATGCCCTGTAAACGAAGCCCATAGGCAACATTCTCAAAAATACTCATGGGGAATGGATTGGGTTTTTGAAATACCATGCCGACACGTTGCCGTAGGGCAGTGACATCAATTTCCGGTGCGTAGATGTTATTGCCGTCGAGGATGATTTCACCTTCAACACGAACACTATCGACCAGATCATTCATCCGATTAAAACAGCGCAGTAAGGTTGATTTTCCGCAACCACTGGGGCCAATAAAAGCCGTCACCTGATTTTTTTTCAATTCAAAATTGATATTTTTTAATGCCTGCGACTCTCCGTAATACAGGTTGAGTGCTTTGACCTCCATACATATTTCTTCGCTGCTGTTTGCATCTGTTGTTGCAGCAATTAATGAAGGGTCAATTTTTGTGGCGATAGATTCAGTCATAATATTTCCAAAATTAGGATATCAGGTTAACCTTCTAAGGCGCGATATCTTTCGCGTAATCTGTTTCTTATACTAATTGCCGTCAAGTTTAGGCTGATGATAACAACAACGAGTACAAACGAAGTGGCATACACTAGAGGTCTAGCCGCTTCGACATTTGGGCTTTGGAAGCCAACATCATAAATATGGAAGCCCAGATGCATGAATTTTCTATCCAGATGTAAAAATGGGAAGTTGCCATCCAACGGCAAACTGGGTGCTAATTTAACCACACCGACCAACATTAACGGTGCAACTTCACCCGCTGCTCGCGCGACGGCTAAAATCAAACCCGTCATAATGGCTGGGCTCGCCATCGGCAATATTACTTTTATGAGTGTTTCTAATTTTGTCGCACCTAATGCCAGACTACCTTCTCGCAGTGTTTTAGGAATGCGTGATAAGCCTTCTTCTGTGGCGACAATCACCACTGGCAAGGTGAGTAATGCCAAGGTGAGAGATGACCACATTAAACCGGGCGTACCAAAAGTAGGTGAGGGGTGCGCTTCAGGGAAAAACAGCGCGTCTATATTGCCGCCGAGAAAATAGACAAAGAACCCGAGGCCGAAAACACCGTATACAATGGAGGGGACCCCGGCTAAATTATTGACCGCAATGCGAATTATACGAGTCAAAAACCCTTGTTTGGCGTACTCGCTTAGATAAATTGCGGCAATGACGCCCAGCGGTGTAACCAACGCTGCCATCAGTAAGACCATCAATACGGTGCCGAATATTGCGGGAAAAATACCGCCTTCAGTGTTCGATTCGCGTGGATCTTCCGAAACAAAGCGCCACAGAGCATTGACATAAAACGCGGATTTTTCTAGCGCGGTCATTTTGTTTGGCTGCCATGCTTTAACGATGTCTTGCAGTGCAATCGTTACCTCGCTACCATCCATTACCGTCGCACGAATCGAATCGCGTTGAATTTTCTGTTGCAGCGTGCGAGTCTGTTGCAACAATATATTGTATTCGGCATTGAGTTTACTGCGTTGCCTGGTCAGATTTTCAACGGCCGTGCTGGTAAGCTCTTCATCCAGATATAAACGTCGCTCTTTCAAACGCAATCGCTCTAACTGGAAGTTGATAGAGCCAATATCGTCTTGTTGAATTTCTATTATTTGCTCGCGAATTTCATTGCTGCGCTCTATACGTTTGCCAAACTCCGACCAGACATCCTCTATGGACGATGTTTTAGTGTTGGTGATCAGTTGGTCATTTTCGTAAATGGCGGTTATATAGCCGTAAAAGTTACCCCACTCCATGCGTTCCAGTACCATCAGATCGACGGGCTGCTCACGTTTTTTTAGATCGATATCGTATATCCATCGAAAGTCATTGCCTAAAATATCCCGGTTGCCGGTTTTGACCAGATAGCGAGTAATGTCTTGTTTCTTTAAGTACGCATGTTGTGGGTTGTCTTCAAACTTGTGCAGCGCCTCTCTAGGTGCGATTTCTGTTTGCACGATTTCTGCAATAACAGTGAGTGAATGATTTTCATTTTCAAAATGAAAAGCTTCAACATTGGCCGGCCAAAAGTGGCTCATGCCGCGTACCATAATCAATAGCAATAAGCCAAAGACTGCCACCAACGCAATAGCGATGGCACCTGCATTCATCCATATCCACGGCGTACCGCTTCTAAACCATTGGCGAATCATAAGCCGCTATACCTTTTGCGTAACCGGTGCCGAATAATTTCAGCAATAGTATTAAAGAAGAAAGTGAACATGAACAGGATAAATGCAGCCAGGAATAAAACTCGATAGTGAGTGCTATCGACGGCGGCTTCGGGTACTTCTACGGCAAGATTAGCTGCCAGTGTGCGCATGCCCTGGAAGATACTCATGTCGATTAGTGGTGTATTACCTGTTGCCATTAAGACGATCATGGTTTCACCCACGGCGCGGCCAAAGCCCATCATGACGGCCGAAAATATACCGGGGCTGGCAGCGGGTAAAACCACGCTGCTCATGGTTTGCCAGCGGGTTGCACCCAGTGCGAGCGAGCCACGAACCAGATGCTGCGGCACACCAAACAAGGCATCTTCTGCAATGGAAAATATGGTTGGAATGACAGCGAAGCCCATAATAATACCAACCACTAGCGCATTACGTTGATCGTAATCCCAGCCCCATTCAGTGCTCATGTAATTGCGTAAATCGCCACCAAAAAACAGGTTTTCAATGGGCACACTGAGTTCCATGGAAAACCAGATTGCAAAGATGACAACCGGGACTAATAATGCCGCTTCCCAGCCTTCAAAAATGGATCTATTGGGTAGTATCGTCCAAAGGGCTGCGCTCAGTATGAAGCTAATAGGCAGTACAATTAATATAGTGAAGACCCCAGCGAGGTGGCTTTCAATCAACGGTGCTAACCAGATGCCAGCGAGGAAGCCTAAAATAACGGTCGGCAGTGCTTCCATGATTTCAATGGCAGGCTTTACCGTTTGCCGCATTTTCGGTGCCATAAAATGCGCGGTGAACATGGCACCTAAAATAGCGATGGGAATCGCAAACAGCATGGCGTAGAAGGCGGCTTTAATGGTACCAAAAGATAAAGGAACCAAGCTGAATTTGGGTTCGAAATCATCGGTGGAAGCAGAAGATTGCCAGATGTAATCAGGCTCGTCATAACCTTCGTACCAGACTTTTTCCCACAGTACTGCCCAGGATACTTCCGGGTATTCGTTGTCTACGTCATATAAATGTAACTGATTATTTTGATCAGAAACTAACAAATGTTTGGCGCGTGCTGACCATGCCATTTTGTCTATTGCGGTATTCGCGGTATTAATATTTGCCAGCGTTCTTTGCGATGTTGAGTAAAATATCGTGACATCGCCTTGGCTGTCAGCAACAGCAAAACTTTTGCGCCGCTGTTCAGTGGCTATAGTCGATATAGAATATTGCTCGTTATCGAAATTACGAATAAATGTAAGCTCTCTTCCGCCTTCCTTGCGCACCGACATCCATTGCTGGATTTCACCATTGTCCAGTGCAATCATTAGCGAGGAGCCGCCTAACAGTAACTTTATATAGGTGATTCCCTGATCAAATAAGTAGGTACGTGGCGCACCATCAAAACCATCG
Source organism: uncultured Thiotrichaceae bacterium (assembly GCA_964651445.1). Classification (GTDB taxonomy): domain Bacteria; phylum Pseudomonadota; class Gammaproteobacteria; order SZUA-229; family SZUA-229. Next base: position 1,788 of record CAZYYW010000003.1, on the reverse strand, counting down.
TTATTAAGTTTGTGCTTTATTATGCTGCCACCCTGTATGCTGTCACCCTGGGTAGCAATAAACACGCGGTGGAGTCTGGGTGTCAGTGCAATACCGACGATGTTGGCGTCTTCAATCGCTCTTCTTGAGCGCGAATTTAGTTCAGTAATGACTTCGTCAGTAAGAAACGATTCTTCACGTAAATAGTGAGCGAATACTAGATAGTTAGTGTCAGTGACGGCTGCCAAGCCAACTTCATCGCCATAATCTTGCAGAGCGATGTGCGTTAAAGCAGCGCCGGAATCATCCATTATGACGGGCTCAGCACCTAAAGGGTATTCAATAACCGGTGTCAGGGTACGAATATCGTTGGGGTAACTGAGTTCGAATTTATAGCGCAGAACCAGTGCCGTGCCATTTTCAAGGCCGAGTGCAATACGGTCAAAGTTTTGTGATACGCTGCTGATTTTAGCGGGCAGCTCAAGGTTTTTTTGCGAGACCACTTCGCCTGATTCTGTTCTAAAGAAAACGATTTGACCCTGATCTGTCAGCCGAACCGCCATCGTGCCTTGTTCTTCCACTCCCAGCGCTAAGGTTCTTCCTTCGCCTGGTGCGCTATAAGAAGTATTCAGTTTTATATCGGCCGAACTGAACATTGGAACAACAACATAAAGCAAATAAAAGAATATCAGCAGAATCGCCATAATCACGCTGACACCGCCCGCTGACACACAATAACGTGCAATTCGATCTTTAAATGCGCGTTGGTTATACCTTTTTTGTGTCAGTTGATCTTTCATGCGGCAAGTTTAGAGGCAAAATGTTACAAAGATATGACAACATGTGACAAATTTATGAACATATTCGCCTTTGATTAAGGAGCCTCTGAACAAGTCTGGGTCGAGCAGATTGCAGATTAGCTTGTTCTGGTTCAAGGCGTGGAACGCGCGTAATAGCTGGCTATTGCGAAGTTTCACAACGCGGAAGCAGGATAAGCTAACCTGCAAGATGCCGATTCACGACTTATTCAGAGGCTCCTTTAAGGAAGCAGGTTTATGAATAGTAGTAGGATACACCTTCATTAAACCCTGTCAAATGGCTGATTTAGATTAAAGCAGTCGCCTTTTTACTGCAAGTGGGAGTTTTTTCGGTATCGCTGTGTTGTTTTTAAATGCGTATTTTTATATAGTGATTACATGACTGCGGCAGATCTTAGCCGTAATTATTAGCAGCAACTCATAGCAGCAATTATTTTAGCAATTAGAGGAAGTAATGATGAAAAAATTATTGACGGTAATGGCGACCGCGTTGTTAATGGCATCCACTTCGGTTAATGCTTGGTGGAGCAATAACAGTAACAATCAAGCTAGCGGCTTCAACGATGGTTATTATGGTGGTCAACACGATGGTCAACACAATAACCAACATGATAGCAGGGGTAATACTTCTGGCGATGGATCACTCGGTTTTAACGCTGATTTTAAGTTTAAAATGAAAATGCGTGGCAGAGGAGATAATCGTTTTGATGGTAATAGCGATGGACGCTGGAATAACAACTGGAATAACCAGTGGAATGGCAAGCGCAATGATCACTGGAATAGAAACAGGGGTAACCGGCAGCACAGTGGTCACTTTTACCCGCCACAGGGTTCAAACAAACACTGGCAGCAACCATATTCTGCGCCTGCGCCAGCGGGTCGATAAGTTAAGGGTTGTTTCAGCTACCCCATATTTCTTTTAATCGCTGGTCACGACCACAACTGTAGCGGTAATACTTGTAACGCAGGGGTTTTTTTATGTAATAGTCTT
>CAZYYW010000002.1:0-64295 GCA_964651445.1 uncultured Thiotrichaceae bacterium | reverse complement strand
GTACGATGTTAAACTGGGACAGGCAGCCAGAGGCAGACCAAAGAAAAGTGGTTAATAAATAATCCCTCCGTCACCTTTTTCGTCACCTTTTTCAATAAATAATCCCTCCGTCACCTTTTTCACCTTTTTCCACGTCACCTTTTCCACTTGTCTTTGAAAGGTGCGTTTGTACTCCCGATTATTTGATTATACTGATTGTAAACTAGAATAATATTACGATATTTAGAAATCAGTTTGATGTAGTAATTATCGTTTATAGAGGTATTCGACTGTTTTAATATTGCATTAATATCACTTTTCATATCACGATTATTTGAGATAATCTCTAAAATATCGACGTTGTATTTAAAAATATCGTCATAGTGCTGTTCAATAGGTCTGTAGAGTTCTAGTTGATGATGGGGTGGGATCTGTTTTTGAAGTATAGTTGAAAGCATCTGTTCTCTGTCTTTATCAGTCTGAGGTGGTTCAGCAAAAATATATACAGGTTTTTTGGAGCCAAATTTATCTAATTTACTAAGGTCTATTTCCTGGTCTTCTATAGCACTGGCGGGCACTGTGTAAAAACCGTTTTCCCAGAATACGACGGCAACAGGTCTTTGACTGTAAACGGTTGCCATACCCCACCACAATACGGCTAGTTGCAGGAAAACAATAATCGAAAAGTCGGTATAAAATTCCTTTTTTGGTTTATTAATATTGTATACAACAAATGTTAGAACGGGTCCCATAATTAGGTCTATAGCAGCAACAATTTTAAGCCCTTGCCAACCACCAGAAGCAGAAAAATAAGGACTGGGATACCAGAAGTTGAACAGTATGAATACAAAGATGCTGAAAATTAAAAGGCTAGCCAAAAAGTGGTAAAAGGAGGCGGTAAATTTATTTTTTAGGTTTGATTCCAATGTTTTGTTGTTTTTTTATGTGATTAAATGAAGTGTGTGAGAATTAGCTTTAGCTGTAAGTTGAGAGTGTAAATAACTCTGTGTAACTGCTCATTTCTACAAGATCAGTAACCTATAGCTAGCCGATCTTTCCCTTTTTTCGGGTTTTCTTAGCATAAAACTTCTACTTTACAGCTACCACCTGCTGTCCATTGGATAGGTGGAATGACGCCATCGGGTGTGAGGGTATAAGTGACAGCACTACCACCACCATCCGTAATAGTGCTAACAGCTTCAATGACACCATTAGCAACACTGACACTTGCAACTACGCCAGTGCTTCCAACAGCAGCAGGAATACCTAAAGAGCCAGCATTCGCACCGACAAGCGCAGTAATTCTACCGGTTTGTATAGCTGTTTCAATGGCATTTTTAAATGGGGTGGTAGCTAAAATAACTTCACTGAATTGTGAGCGTTTAGTATAAGTTTGATATGCAGGTATTGCGACAGAAGACAGGATTCCGACTATTGCAATAACAATCATTAACTCAACGAGCGTAAAACCACGGCTATTTTTCATGTTAAAACCTGCAAATCTGTACAGTAATGTGAATAATTATTATCAGTGATTTTTTGCTTTCTTTAATAAATATTTATGTAAATACTCATTAAAGAAAACAATGCCCACACGGGCATTGTTTTCTCTGACATGGTTTTTAACAAATACCTTCTGCTTGACAGGTACCACCTTCAGTCCACTGAATAGGTGCTACAATGCCACCAGGTGTAAGCGTGTAGTTGACGGCAGTGCCGGCAGCATTAGTAATGGTACTGACTACAGTAATAACACCATTCACCATTCCTACGGATGTAATAACTCCACTCGCGCCTGCTGCAACAGGAATGCCATTTACACCATGATCGGCATCTCCAATAGCAGTCAAACGACCTGTTTGAGCAGCAACTTCAAATGCGCTCTTAAAAGGTGTTGCCGCTAAAACAGCTTCAGAAAACTGTGCTTTTTTGGTATAAGTCTGATAAGCAGGCAATGCCACAGAAGCCAAAATACCAATAATGGCGATAACAATCATTAATTCAATTAAAGTAAAACCTTGTTGTGCTTTTTGTTTTATGTTCATCATAATAAATCTCTCCGAGAGAATAGGTAAGTTACTACTTTTTATTTTTGTTAATTTAGGTCTTTCATTTGAAGACTAATATTGATTATGCAGGGACTATGCCAAATTATATTATTTTTTTAATCTCAGATAAATCAACAGCTTATATTTTATTGCAATGATCGCTTAGCGTGACATAATGCATAAAATGTCAGGTTGTGACAGTTTTGTAAGACAAGAGGCTGCACCTTTGATTTCTCTTACCTGCTAGAAGTTTTACAACTAATCAATACTCACAATCTAATTTCAACCCTGAATTATAGCGATCATAAAAAGTAGACATTTTGTTAAAATAGACTATGTTTTATATGCTATTGCAATAACAAAATAAAAATTGTGTTTGTGTAGGTTTGGTCTTACACTTTGGGGAAAAGAATCAACATGGCAGCAGAAGTAAATTTAAACGGGCTACCACGCAAGTTGGTGGCTGATGGCTTGTTAGAGGAAAAAGCGGCTATTCAGGCGATGCAGGCATCGCTTAAAGAAAAAGTCTCTTTCACCAGCTACCTGGTCAGTCACAAGATCCTTTCTGCTACTAAAATTGCCATGGAAGCCTCCAAAGAATTTGGCTTGCCGGTTTTCGACCTTGACGCTATTGATACGGAAACCATTCCACGGGACGTTGTCGACGATAAACTCATAAAAAAACATCAGGCTTTCCCTCTCTTTAAACGCGGAAAACGCTTATACATTGGTATATCCGACCCCACTAATGTCGCTGCGGTCGATGATATAAAATTTCAGACTGGGGTAAACACGGAAGCGGTACTGGTCGAAGAAGATAAACTGGGGAGAATGATCGAAAAACTGCTGGAAGAGCAGGAAGCCGCCATGGATGAAATGATGGGCGGCGATGATGATCTTGATGACTTGGATTTTGCTGACCCAGACGCAGAGCAAAAACAGGAAGAGTCCGGCTCTGAAGTTGATGACACCCCCGTGGTACGTTTTGTCAATAAAATGTTACTGGATGCCATTAAAAAAGGTGCGTCTGATATTCATTTTGAACCTTACGAAAAAACTTACCGTGTACGTTTTCGTATTGATGGTGTTTTACGTGAGGTTTCTAGACCGCCTGTCGCCATGAGCCCCAAATTGAGCGCCCGTATTAAAGTCATGTCACGCATGGACACTGCGGAAAAAAGGGTGCCGCAGGATGGCCGCATAAAACTTAAAATTTCCCGCACCAAGGCTATTGATTTTCGTGTGAACACCTGCCCAACACTGTTTGGTGAGAAAATTGTTTTGCGTATTCTCGACCCTTCCAGTGCCTCGCTAGGCATTGATGCATTGGGTTATGAGGAAGACCAGAAAGAGCTCTATTTGAGTGCGCTTGCCAATCCCTACGGCATGATTCTGGTCACTGGGCCAACCGGTAGTGGTAAAACTGTATCTTTGTATACTGGACTGAATATTTTAAATACCGTTGATACCAATATTTCGACCGCCGAAGACCCTGTAGAAATTAACCTTGAAGGCATAAACCAAGTCAACGTCAATGAGAAAGTTGGTCTGACGTTTGAGGCGGCATTGCGCGCTTTTTTACGTCAGGATCCGGACATTATTATGGTCGGTGAGATTCGTGACCTCAATACCGCTGAAATTGCCATCAAGGCGGCACAAACCGGACACATGGTAATGTCTACCCTACACACCAATGACGCACCGTTAACATTGGCTCGCTTGGTAAATATGGGGGTGCCGCCGTTTAATATCGCATCGGCCGTTTCCCTGATTATTGCACAACGCCTCGCACGCCGCTTATGCAGTCACTGCAAAGAGAAGGTTGATATTCCGCAGACCGCGCTGGAAGAAGAAGGTTTTACCGCGGAACAAATTGCGAGCAAGCCAGAGTTATTCAAACCAGTTGGTTGTGACCAATGCAGTGACGGTTACAAAGGTCGCGTTGGTATTTATCAAGTAATGCCCATTTCCGATGAAATTGGCCGTATTATAATGGACAACGGCACTGCGATTGATGTTGCCGATCAGGCAGAAAAAGATGGTATTGCCAATTTACGCCAGTCCGCTATAAAGAAGGTTGTTGCCGGCTTAACCAGCTTGGAAGAAATCAACCGTGTTACTAAAGACTAATCACCAAACAACAATACTATAAGAATATATTTATCAGGACATAAACAATGGCTAAGCCAAAAAAAGAAAAAAAAGCTAAAAGTTTCACCTTCGCATGGGAGGGTACCAATGCCAGAGGTGGTACCATAAAAGGTGAAACTGAAGCCGCCAGTGCCGATGTGGTAAAAGCTCATTTACGCAAACAGGGCATTGTTCCTAAAAAAGGCAAAATAAAGAAAAAGGGTGGAGGCCTCTTCGCACCAAGAGCGCAGGCTATAACCACAAAAGACATTGCCGTTTTTAGCCGCCAACTAGCCACCATGCTGAAGGCTGGCGTTCCTATGGTACAAGCGTTTGATATTGTTGGACAGGGACACTCCAACCCCACCATGGGAAAGCTAATCATGCGGATCAAGCTCGATATTGAAGCAGGCGGGACACTCGCGAGTGGACTTGCACAACACCCTGCTCACTTCGATGAATTATTTGTCAGTCTGGTGGATGCCGGTGAGCAGTCCGGTGCCTTGGAAACACTGCTGGAAAAAGTTGCAACTTACAAAGAAAAATCAGAAGCATTAAAAAACAAAATTAAAAAAGCCATGACCTACCCGATTTCTGTACTTATTGTGGCAGTGGTCGTTTCGGCTATTTTGTTAATTTTTGTAGTGCCGACCTTTGCCGATATGTTTGAAGGTTTTGGTGCTGAATTACCAGCATTTACACTATTTGTTGTGGGATTATCCGATACCCTGGTGGACAATATCTGGTTATTTATTGGTGGCATTATAGGGGCAATCTATGCCTTTAAGCAGGCAAAACTCCGATCTAAAGCCTTTAGAGAGTCACTGGACAAACTTGCACTTAGCTTACCTGGCGTTGGAGCATTAACAACGAATGCTGCCATTGCACGTTTTTCTCGAACCCTCGCCACCATGTTTGCCGCCGGTGTACCGCTAGTAGAAGCCATGGAGTCTGTGGCGGGTGCAGCCGGTAATAGTGTATATAAAAAAGCCATTCTACAAGTAAGAGATGACATTTCTTCGGGTACAACATTACAGATTAGCCTTGGTCAAAATAAAAAACTGTTTCCCAATATGCTCATTCAAATGGTTGGCATTGGTGAAGAATCCGGCGCTCTTGATGAAATGCTAAACAAAGTTGCTGAATATTACGAAGAGGCCGTTGATGATGCCGTCGACAACCTGACAGCAATGCTGGAACCGCTGATTATGTCATTCCTTGCTGTAATAATCGGCGGCCTAGTTATTGCCATGTACTTGCCTATCTTCAAAATGGGCGAAGTGGTTTAAAATCAAAGAATGGTAATATTATGCTGGAAAGCGTAACGCTTGTTTTTCAATCCACACCGTGGCTTTTCTATTCTACTGTAGTGTTTTTAGGGCTATCCATAGGTAGTTTCTTAAACGTTGTGGCGTATCGTCTGCCACTTATTATGGAGCGCGACTGGAAACTCGAATGTCATGAATTCCTGGAATTAGACCCGCCTCAAATAGAAGCAACCCTGTTATCAACAACACTGGCAACACCTGCTTCAAGTTGTCCAAACTGCGGGCACAAAATACGCTTCTGGGAAAATATTCCTGTGCTCAGCTATTTGCTGTTAAAAGGCAAATGCGCATCCTGCGCCACTTCCATTTCAATTCAATACCCTGTTGTCGAAGCCGTTACCGCCATTGCATCACTTACCGTCGCTTATACCTTTGGCGTTACCGTGCAAACTGTTGCTGCTTTGTGCTTCACTTGGGTGCTTATCGCGCTCACTTTAATCGACTTAAAAAAACAACTACTGCCCGATACCATTACCCTTCCCTTGTTATGGGCGGGCATAGCGTTAAGTTTCTTTGATGTTTTTGCCGATCTTAATGGCAGCGTAATTGGCGCCATTGCCGGCTATTTAATTTTGTGGTCGGTTTATCAGTTATTCAAACTGGTTACTGGCAAAGAAGGCATGGGTTTTGGTGATTTCAAACTGCTTGCTGCACTGGGTGCCTGGCTTGGTTACGCCTACTTGCCACAAGTCATCCTGATCTCGTCTGTGGTGGGTTCTATTATCGGCATCAGCATGCTGCTTATCGGTAAAACCAAACAACAACAGCCTATTCCCTTTGGCCCTTATCTTGCGATTGCCGGTTGGGTTGCACTGTTATGGGGTGAAACCATCAACACCACTTATTTATCGTTTCTTTAGCATGTTGCGAATAGGTTTAACCGGCGGCATCGGCAGTGGTAAAACAGCAGTTTCAGATTTATTTGCACAGTTGGGCATACCAATTATTGACACCGATGTTATTGCTCGTCAACTGGTCGAAAATGATGCCGATGTATTGCAGAAAATTAGCAACACTTTTGGTCAGGATGTGCTCGAACTCAATGGTCAGTTAAACCGTAAAAAACTGGCTAAAATTGTCTTTAATGTAAAAGCAGACAAACAGCGTCTGGAAGATATCCTGCACCCAAAAATACAAGCTGTAGTACTAGAGCAACTGCAGCAGCTCACCAATAGCCAAACCCCGCCTGATTACACCGTCGTAGTTGTGCCATTACTGATCGAGACAAGGTTTGCAAACATTACTGACCGTATTCTGCTGGTAATGGCGGATGAGGAAAATAGAATTAAGCGTGTTCAGCAGCGCGATAACAGAACGCGAGACGAGATTCGCGCAATAATCAGCCAGCAGGCAAGCGATGAAGTGCGGCTAAAGAAAGCAGATGACATAATCGAAAATAACAGCCTTCTCAAAAGTCTAAAGCCCCAGGTGAGTGCTTTGCACGACAAATATACGGGTCTATGCCCATAACGAGTGGGCATAAAGATATAGACACAGACGACTGCATGGATGCAGAAGGTAGGGCAACGCATGGAGCAGTTGCCGAGACCACAGAGCGTGTTTAAAATTAATACGACGACTACACAGGGTTGCTGATAAACCTCAATAGCATCAAGATTGGTGAATCTATTAAACGTTATAAACGATAACTCTGTGACCTCTGTGGTCTCTGTGTCTATAAAAAGTAGATGTATTGCCCACTTAAACCCAAAAAAATACTGACGCCATAATTCGTAAAAAAGTGTAAAATCGATTAAACATTAGATAACGCTAATTTAGCCTGCGTTTACCGACAAGATTGCCAACAAACATTATCGAGAATAAGAAGCTTCGCTGTGACCGAAAACCACGTTTACGAACAACCACTCAATGAAAAAGTGCGCGCTTTCTTGCGCCTTGAGAACCTGTTCCAGCAATATAGTTTCCACCTGAAACACGGTTCGGACTGGAATAACCGCATTGCCATTGACTCTATTTTAGAAATCTTGTCATACACCACACGCAGTGATATTAAACTCGAAGTATTAAAAGAGCTGGAACGCCAACATACTCGGCTCGATAGACTCTCTAAACGCCCCCAAATCGATCAATCACAACTGTCGTCCATTCTCAAAAACATACAAAAACGCATCGGTGAATTGCAAGCGATTAAAGGCCCGGTCGGACAAAGTGCAAAAAACGTCGAGTTACTTAGTGCGATTGCGCAAAAAAACTCTGTGCCCGGTTGCATCTGCGACTTTGATTTACCGGCAATGAAGCACTGGATGACATTACCGAAAGAAAAACGGCAGAAAGATATCGAAAAGTGGTTCCAGCCCTTTGGCTACCTTGATCGAGCGGTGCAATTAATATTGGATGTATTACGTCACAGCGCCGAAGACACCGATGAAATAGCACAAAATGGTTTCTTTCAACAATCACTTGATACCAATCAGGCGATTCAACTACTGCGAATTTCCATTCCAATAGATAGTCAATGTTACCCGGAAATCAGCGCCGGTAAGCACCGCTTTTCTGTCCGCTTTATGAAAAATGATGATCCCGCAGAACGTCCCGAACAATGCAAGGATGATGTTCCCTTTAAGTTGATGATGTGTACTATCTAGCGTCTAATGCCAAAAGGCACTGATTGCCGCCACACCCTGCGCTCCATGTAACCAGGCGTCGTTCAGATTAGCTTCTGAAACGCCGCCCAACGCATAAATCGGTATATTACATTGTTCTACTAGGGCAGAAAAAACCGGCCATCCCATGGCCGCCATCTGCGGATGACTTGCCGTCTTTTGTACCGCAGACAAAACCACAAAATCCGCTTTTAATTGCACGGCTTTTTGCAATTCTTGCTGGTTATGACAAGAAGCAGAAAAAAGCCGCCCTTGTGGGCGCACAGATAATGACTTTAATGTTTGGCTGTCAGCATGGAAACCATCGAATTCTATTTTCGACAGATCAAGCACTCGCAGATAACATTGCGCCACGTTTAATAATAAACACGCCCCTGCTGCTGTACACAGAGTTGCACTCTGCTGTATTAAGCTCTGTGCCTTTTTGATACTAATATCACCATCCTTTAAGCGCAGTTGCACCAACTGGATGCCACCCTCTAGTGCATTTTTTAGCTTACTTATAAACTCAGTTTCAGAGGCGAACTTTCCCGTTATTAAATATTTATCGGGTAGTTGAAGTGCTTTAATAATTGAAATATTGGCTGTTGGAAACTGATCGGGTAATAACTGACTAATGGGCAACCACTTTATTTGCTGACCTTCAAGGCCGATAGCTTGTCCGTCATAGCTCAAAATCTTGTGGACATGTAGACAGACTTTTCTATCTTGATAGTCATGTTTAATGCTGATGAACGGACGCGAGGTTTTTATTTCTAGATTCAATTCTTCCTTGATTTCACGCTGCAACGTTTGTTCAATGGTTTCATCAAGCTCGACCTTGCCACCTGGAAATTCCCATAGACCACCTTGGTGTGCGTTTTCGTGGCGCAAGCTGATGCATACTTGATTATCTTCATTGACGATAACCGCGACAGCCACATGAACAATATCGGACACAGAAAATAGCCGGTTAGCTGTTAAGTGCGATATTCTGCATTAATACGCACGTACTCAGGTGATAAATCAGAGGTCCAAATCGTTGCTGAATTTTCACCTCGACCTAATTCCACGGTGATGCTGATTTCCTGCTGATCCATCACCTGCTGACCTTTCTCCTCGCTGTACTGTTCGTCGATGCCACCGTGGCGAACAATGCAGACATCACCAAGAAATATATTAACGCCCGTTATGTCCAGTTGCTGCACACCTGCACGACCTACCGCTGCCAGTATTCGTCCCCAGTTTGGATCACTGGCGAACAAAGCGGTTTTTACTAGGGGCGAATGCGCGATGGTATAGGCAACTTCTTTGGCTTCTGCTTTTGATGACGCCTGCTTAACCACCACTTCAACAAATTTTGTTGCGCCTTCTGCATCACGAATAATCGCCTGAGCCAGTTGCAGGCAGACTTCGTTTAGTGCCTCGATAAACGGCTCGGCATACGTCGAATGTTGATCAATTTTTTTATTGCCCGCTTTTCCGCTGGCAATAAGAACGCATGCGTCATTGGTCGAAGTATCGCCGTCGACGGTAATCGCGTTAAAGCTGTTTTCAACAGCGTCAGATAAACTTTGCTGTAGAAATGCATCATCAACTTTTGCATCAGTGGCAATAAATGCCAACATGGTCGCCATGTTCGGGCAGATCATACCTGAGCCTTTGGCAATGCCACTGATGCAAATCGGTTCACCGTCAATCATTAGCGTTTTTGTTACAACTTTTTCAACGGTGTCGGTGGTCATTATGCCTTTGGCGGCTGCCAACCAGTTGTCTTCCGTCAGCCCCTCTGCCACCTGCTTAATGCCTGAATGTAACACCGTCATCGGTAATTGCTCACCGATGACGCCGGTTGAAAATGGTAGCACCTGCTCAGGTAAACAATGCAAAACCTGCGCTAACCAAACGCAACTTTGTTTTGCATTGAGCATTCCGATATCACCAGTACCCGCATTGGCGTTGCCGGAATTAATCAGTAAGGCGCGAGGTGTTTGCTGCGATAAATGTTGTTTAGCGAGTGTTACAGGCGCGGCGCAAAACGCATTTTGAGTAAAGGACGCAGCACAACTTGCACCTTCATCAATAGTGATAACGACGAGATCATGCTTGCCATTTTTTTTAATGCCTGCCGCCAGTGAGGCAAGCTGGATACCAGCAATAGGTAGAACGGCCTGAGTCTGTGCCATCAAAGGGATACCAAACAGCTATTGAGCATTGACTAAACGAACAACTTAATTAAGCTTGCCATGACATTGCTTGAATTTTTTACCGGAACCACAATGACAGGGGTCATTACGACCAATTTTTTTCTGTGTACGGTGAAACGGTTGAATGGCTTTGCCGTCACTATCCACCGGATTCGCCGTTTGGTCACCAGCCTGTCCAGTCGCCGGTGCTTGTGGCATACCAGTAGCATCGGCATGCTGATAGTTCACATTGGAAACGCTCGCATTTTGATTCGCATCAAGCTGTTCTACTTCTTCATTTGATTGAATTCTTACTTTTGAAAGCACCGAAATCACTTCATACTTCATGCGTTCCAGCAATTCAGTAAACATCTCAAACGCTTCGCGTTTATATTCTTGCTTGGGATTTTTTTGTGCGTAACCACGTAAGCCGATACTTTGACGTAGATAATCCATTGCCGCTAAATGCTCTTTCCACAATTTATCCAACACGTTTAACATCACGTGTTTTTCATAATTGCGCATGCCTTCTGCACCAACCATCACTTCTTTTGCTTCGAATTCTTCAACAATGGCAGCGTGTACTTTTCTGCGCACACCGGCTTCATCAAGAAGATTATCTTCATCCAACCATTTTGCAACGGGTAAATCTTGTGCGAATTCTTCTGTTAACGATTTTTCGAGCCCTTCGATATCCCACTGTTCATCGAGGCTGCCCTCTGGAATATGAGTGGTAATGAGATTTTTGATGATCTCTTCACGAATGTCCTTAATGGTCACGGATAAATCAGATTCCGCCATCATCTCATTGCGTTGTCCGTAAATTACACGACGTTGGTCATTCGCAACATCATCGTATTCCAATAATTGTTTACGTGTATCGTAGTTCTGGCCTTCAACTTTTCGTTGCGCGTTTTCAATGGCACGATTGACCCAGGGATGCTCGATGGCTTCACCTTTTTCCATGCCAAGCTTTTTCATTAGTGAGCCGACTTTATCCGACGCAAAAATGCGCATCAAATCATCTTGTAATGACAGATAAAAACGACTAGAACCGGGGTCGCCCTGACGTCCAGAGCGACCACGTAGTTGATTATCGATGCGTCTTGATTCATGGCGTTCACTGCCGATAACATGCAAACCACCCGCGTCTAATACATCCTGGTGACGGACTTCCCATTGCTGTTTTGTTTTCTGCTTTTCTGCTTCATCGCTGTCTTGCTGCTGCTTAAGTTCAGCCTCAAGATTGCCACCAAGCACAATGTCAGTACCACGACCTGCCATATTAGTCGCAATGGTTACTGCTGCTGGGCGGCCCGCATTCTCAATAATTTGCGCTTCATTCTCATGCTGTTTAGCGTTTAAAACACTGTGTTCTATTTTTTCTTGTTTTAGTAGTGTTGATATATGTTCTGAAACTTCAATGGAGGCAGTACCAACAAGTACCGGCTGCTTTCTTTCGACACAATCTTTAACATCTTCAACGATGGCAATATATTTTTCTTCGGGACTAAGAAATACCAAATCAGTATTGTCTTTGCGCGCCATAGATTTATTGGTTGGTACGATGACAACTTCAAGCTTGTATATCTGCAATAATTCTTCAGCTTCTGTATCCGCTGTACCGGTCATGCCGGAAAGCTTGTCATATAACCGAAAGTAGTTTTGAAAAGTAATAGAAGCCAAGGTCTGGTTTTCGCTTTGAATTTCCACACCTTCTTTTGCTTCGATTGCCTGATGCAAACCTTCTGACCAGCGTCGCCCATCCATCGTACGACCGGTAAATTCATCAACGATAATAATTTGATTATCGCGCAGAATGTAGTGTACATCTTTTTCAAACAACACTGATGCACGTAATGCTGCATTCAGGTAATGAACTAGATTGATGTTTGCCGCGCTGTACAAAGAATCATGCGCCTCCAGAAGACCAACCTCAACCAGAATTTCTTCAACATGTTGATGGCCTTGCTCATTGATATGAACGCTTTTATTTTTTTCATCAATAGAAAAATCGCCATCTTCAGGCTCATCTTTTTCTGTTTTTTCGCCTAGCTCCAGTCGTTTAACAATGTCTCTGAACTTGATGTGTAGATCACTGCTTTCACCAACAGAACCCGAAATAATCAAAGGGGTTCTGGCTTCGTCAATTAAAATAGAATCGACTTCATCGACAATGGCAAAAAACGGCTGACGTTGCACTTTTTCTGCTGCGGTAAACGCCATGTTGTCACGCAGATAGTCAAAACCATATTCGTTATTGGTGCCGTAGGTTATATCGGCAGCATAAGCCTGTTTTTTTGCTACCGGATCCATGCCGGAAACACTGATACCCGTGGTCATGCCTAAAAAGTTGTACAGTCTCCCCATCCACTCTGCATCACGTGTCGCCAGGTAGTCGTTTACCGTTACCACGTGCACGCCTTTGCCTGGCAAGGCATTCAGGTAAGCCGCCAAAGTTGCCACCAGGGTCTTACCTTCACCGGTTTTCATCTCGGCAATTTTTCCGCTGTGCAATACCATGCCACCAACCATTTGCATATCGAAATGACGCATATCCAACACTCGGCGGCTCGCTTCTCTTACCGCAGCAAATGCCTCTGGCAATAACTGGTCTACCGTTTCACCTTTGGGGTTCGCTTCACTTTGCAAGCGGTCGCGAAACTCCTGTGTTTTCATCGCCAACTGCTCGTCGCTGAGTGCTTCAAACTCGGCTTCCAGTGCATTAATTTGTTTGACTATTTTAAGGTGCTTTTTTATCAGTCGTTCATTACGACTGCCAAACACTTTTTTAACTGCATTCAAAATCATTTTGCTTACTTAAACCTGTGACAATAATTAATGTGTCTTTTTTGACAGAAGGCATTCCGCCAAAATAAAACCATAATAATAAAAGAGAAACCTCTGCTTTATATGCCAGCAGACATTCTATAAAAACTAGCGCATATTATGCCTGAGAACCGCTGGCGGGTCATGCCTTTCGAAAGCCATGCCTGAAAGCTGCGTCCGATAAGCCGAATCGACGACGTGTTATGAATCAATCAGAATTGTACTACGGATTGCCAAGCTTGCTCAACATTATAAACTCGGCTATTTTGAGGCTAAGGAACCTGTTTTAGCGCAAAGCGACATATTTAGCAGGGTTAACCTGACGGTCATTTTTAAGCACTTCAAAATGAACATGTGGGCCGGTAGAACGCCCAGTAGAACCCATAAGTGAAATTGCCTGACCTTTTTCTACTGTGTCACCCATTTTTACCAGTATTGTTGCATTGTGGCCATAGCGAGTGGTGTAACCGTTACCATGATTTATCTCGACTAGCTCACCATAACCGAAGCGTCTACCCGCCCATGTTATTACGCCAGTTGCCACTGCGACAACTTCGCTGCCTTCTTTGCCCGCAAAGTCCATGCCTTTATGCATCGCCAATTTGCCGGTGAAAGGGTCTGTACGTTTGCCGTAATATGAAGACGTCCAGCCTTTTACAATGGGACGACCACGGGGTTTAGATTGCTTTCTTAGCTGACGATTCATCAGCACTTCTTCTAATACCGCAAGCTGTTGCTCGCGGCTGTTCAGTTGTTTATCCAAATCCGTTATAACACTGTCAAAATCCATACTGACAACACTGTTGCTTTCTTTCGGTCCGCCATAAGAAGGCGCATCGTTAAAATTGAATTCTTTGGCGTCTAGTTTTGAGACTTTTACCAAGCGCTGACCAAGGGCATTTAAGCGAATCACATTCGCCTGCATTTTTCCTAAACGCGCCGCCAGCGCATCCATCTCAAATTCAGCGGAGTCACGTGCTTCCACAATGAGACTTTTTTGTTTGCTAATATCGGTCTGCAATGTCGCCAGTTCATTGGCGGCGGCATGAGTCTTTCCGTACCAATAACCAGAAGTCACCAGTAGACCCGCAAAAAGACTTATAATGACAGACACGGTGACTAACTGACGCTTACCGTCTAACTGGCAGCGAAGCGGTCTGCCTCTAAATTTTCCTAAAAAAATGATATTCATACTTGGATTTCTATTCGCTCAACGTTTGCAACAGTGATAATTATAGTCAATTCATCGAGTTTTTAGCATAATGAAGTTAATTAATGAACAAATTAACCCCAATTTTGTGATTCAGGCCAAAAAACTGGCAAAATTCACCCGTCTTCTGCAGCAAATATTACCCGTGGAATGCCTGTCACACGTCAAAGTCGCCAATATTCGTGACCAAAATTTGATGCTTATCACTGATTCTCCGGTATGGACTACCCGTTTACGCCAGTTAAATCCTCAAATTCTGCAATTTATCCGCGAGCAAGCAGAAAATGACGATACCGACAACTCACCGCTTATTCACCATATTCAAATAAGCACACGCTACAATGTTTCTAACGACCAAAAGCAGAAAAACTTAAATAAAGCCAACGTAAATAAAGCCAGGCGCGACAAACTTCAAATTAGTGAGAGTACAGCAACGCTGTTGACACAATCGGCCAACAGCATGACTCACCCGTTATTAAAAACATCCTTATTGAAAATAGCCCGCCATGCTAAACCCAGCGACGACAAAACCAGCTAAATCGGCTGCTCTTAAAAAGTCTGCAGTGGAGTCGCGTACGAAATGGGAGACAAAGCCTTGTCGCCTTCGAAGGTTACTTGTTCCCAAGCATCTTTATCGGCACATAAGGCTTTTAGTAATTTATTATTGAGTGAGTGACCAGAGCGATAACCAGAAAAAGCGCCAATGGAACTGTGACCTAATAAATAAAGGTCACCAATGGCATCTAAAATTTTGTGTTTAACAAATTCATCTTCATAACGTAAACCGTCTTCATTTAAAACACGGTATTCATCAACCACGATAGCGTTGTCGATGCTGCCACCTAACGCTAGATTATTTTTGCGCAGGGCTTCGATATCACGCATAAAACCAAAAGTTCGTGCGCGACTCACTTCTTTGACAAAGGACGTTGTGGAAAAATCGATTTCAGCGGTACAAGGTGCATCTTTAAATGCGGGGTGATCAAAATCAATGGCGAAACTAACTTTAAAGCCGTCAAATGGATCGAAACGCGCCCACTTGCCTTCTTCTTCTACCACCACAGATTTTTTAATGCGGATGAACCGTTTCGGCGCTTCCTGTTCGACAATGCCGGCAGATTGAATCAAGAACACAAAAGGACCCGAGCTACCATCCATAATGGGGACTTCAGAGGCACTTACATCAACATAAGCATTGTCAATGCCTAAACCCGCCATCGCAGACAGCAAATGTTCAACCGTCGAGACGGTAACACCGTCCTGCTCAAGAGTGGTTGACAGCATGGTGGCGCCAACATTGGAAGCCGTTGCCTTTATTTCAACCGGTTCATTTAAATCAACTCGACGAAATATTACACCCGTGTCTGGCTGAGCCGGACGCAGTGTTAGGTAGACTTTTTTGCCCGAATGTAATCCCACGCCAGTAGCGCGTATGACATTTTTTAATGTTCTTTGCTTAATCAATTTGTCCAATCCTATGTTCAATAATTACGGCTCAATAATTACCGCTAAACATTTCAGTTGTGGCTGAAAGTTTGATAAAAAACGCCGTATTATCACATATTTACGACCTAAATTGAAAGCTCGCCGTTAAATCGGTGTTTAAACAAGCTGACTTTTTATCAAAATAACCTGCCATCAATCAGTGAAAAGCTGGGGAAAAATAAATTAAATCAATGATTTAAAGTATTACGCCTTTGCTTTACCGGATTAATCTGCCTGTCTGCGTAAAAAGGCAGGAATATCCAGCATTTCTTCATTGTAACCACCATTAACCGAAACAGGTTCCTCATGTGCTTTGGTATTTCGAGTAATAGCGGGTTTCGCCAATTCACCGTAATCCGGTGCTTCATCGGACACTGCCGCTCTCACCACTTTTATTTCAGCAGGTGCAGGCGTGGCAACAGGCGTTTGAACACAATTACCTAAACCGGTTGCAACCACGGTAACGCGAATTTCACCCTCCAGTGATTCATCGATAGCGGTACCCATAACCACGGTGGCATCTTCCGAGGCAAAACCGTTGATTACAGCGCCGATGTCTTGGAACTCACCCAAGGTCATATTGGCACCGGTAACATTAACCAGAATACCGCGCGCACCGGAAAGATTCACATCTTCAAGCAGTGGGCTTGCGATAGCCGCTTCTGCGGCTTCTTTGGCACGCTCATCACCGGTGGCGCGACCAGAACCCATCATGCCCATACCCATTTTTGACATTACGGTTCTAACATCAGCAAAGTCGACGTTGATAACACCTGGATTTGTAATCAACTCGGTAATGCCCTGCACTGCTCCGCATAAGACATCGTTTGCGCCTCTAAAGGCATTCATCAAATCGAAATCACGACCGTAAACATCCAGTAATTTATCATTTGGAATAGTGATTAAAGAATCCACATGCGAACTTAATTCCTTAATCCCGTTCATCGCAATTTTCATTCGCGCTGAACCTTCAAAAGCAAAAGGTTTGGTGACAACGCCAACAACCAGTATGCCCATTTCGCGCGCGATTTGTGCAACCACAGGCGCAGCACCCGTACCCGTGCCGCCTCCCATACCCGCTGTTACAAACAACATGTCAGTATTTGAAATGGCCTCCTGAATTAGCTCGCGATCTTCCAGCGCGGCTTGCTGACCAACTTCAGGTGTCGCGCCAGCGCCTAATCCTTTGGTTATGTTGCTACCAATTTGTAATGACTTGCAACCATCAAAACGGCTCAGTGCCTGCGCGTCTGTATTGGTGCAAATAAAATCAACACCGTTGATTCCACTATTTACCATGTGTTGAACGGCGTTACCACCACCGCCACCAACGCCAATAACTTTGATTACTGCTTCTTGTGCACCAGAATCCATCAATTCGAACATAGGCATGATACTTCTCCTCTTTTGTTTTATTAATTAATTTATATTTCGTTTATTCTTATCTAAATATGGCTATCTGTTATCGCTATCTATTTTCTCTGTGCTTGCAAAACCTTGCTAGAAAGTTTTCCTAAAAATTACCCTAAAAATTCCCTTGAAACCAGTTTTTCATTCGTTCAAAAACTCCTTTAACACCACCTTCCATCATGATGTGACTGGTGCCGCTATTTCGATGTTGATGACCAAATAACAACAGACCAACACCCGTCGCATAAATCGGATTCTTTACCACATCTGACAAACCAGACACGTATTGTGGCAAACCAAGCCGTACCGGCGCATGGAAAATTTCTTCCGCCAAATCGATGACCCCTTCCATTTTTGAACTGCCACCAGTTAATACCACACCAGCAGCGATGATCTCTTCAAAACCACTGCGGCGTAATTCGGCATGTACCAAACTTAACAATTCTTCGTATCGCGGTTCCACAACTTCCGCCAGCGTTTGCCGTGAAAGTTTTCGTGGTGGCCGATCACCTACACTGGGCACCTCGATGGTTTCTTCCGGGTTGGCTAACTGTCGCAATGCGCAAGCATATTTAATTTTTATCTCATCGGCATACTGCGTTGGTGTGCGCAGCGCCACCGCGATGTCATTCGTTACTTGGTCACCAGCGATGGGAATAACAGCCGTGTGACGAATTGCGCCTTCTGAAAATACCGCGATGTCAGTCGTGCCGCCACCAATATCAACCAAGCAAACGCCCAGCTCCTTTTCGTCTTCGGTAAGAACCGAATAGCTAGAGGCCAATTGTTCAAGAATAATATCATCCACCTCTAGACCACAGCGGCGTACACATTTAATGATGTTTTGCGCTGCACCCACAGCACCGGTAACAAGATGTACTTTGGCTTCCAATCGCACACCCGACATTCCAATCGGCTCACGGATGCCTTCCTGATCATCAATAATAAATTCCTGCGGCAGAATATGCAGTACACGTTGATCGGCAGGTATTGCCACTGCACGTGCCGCATCAATCACCCGATCCAAATCACCATTGGTCACTTCACGTTCGCGTATCGCGACAATGCCATGCGAATTGAGACTGCGTATATGGCTGCCAGCAATGCCAGCATAGACCGCATTAATTTCACAGCCTGCCATCAATTCAGCTTCTTCTACAGCATGCTGTATTGATTGCACGGTGGATTCAATGTTTACCACTACGCCTTTTTTTAGACCATTCGAAGGGTGCGAGCCCAAACCGATAATTTCTATTTCACCTTCGTCATTCACTTCACCGACGATGGCAACAACTTTGGAAGTACCAATATCAAGGCCAATAATCATATTTCTGTCAGACTTTTTAGTCATCATTTCAAGCTCCCACCCGCTGCGCATCAACTCGTTGTATAGAAAAACCGTTTGGATAACGCATATCGATAACCTTAATATTATTGTTTGCTATGGCATTGTCTGCTGTATGGCCAACTGCATGGCCAGTTGCAGGTTTGCCGGTAAACTTATTTTCTAGTGTCAGTGCTGGCAGTATCTGGACAAAACGCTGCACACGTTTCTCTGTTTCAAAACGCCCGAGTTTCACCGCTATTGGTTGTGCACTAGTAGCCGCCGGCACTGCACTATTTTCTTCGACAATGACCAACTGCCATGAGCGACGGTTATCAAGATCCAATTGCACCACTTCAAATTCAAGCAATGCCATTTCCTGGTAAAGCACATTCATAAACTGCCATACATCATTATGCAAACCATCAGGGCCATTTAGCACTGGCAGGTTTAAATTTTTGTCAATTTTTTGCGGCTTAATGACTTCACCGCTACTGCTTATAAAAGCATCATCATTCCAGTATGCCACCGGCACATGCTCAGTTATGATGACATCCAGATTCGTCGGCCAGCGCCTTCTTAAAGAGACATCTTTTATCCACGGTTGTTCCAATAGACTGTCACGGATAATTTTTAAATCCAGTGTAAAGTAACCACCATTAATAGTGTTTTTAACAATATTCTCTACCGCTGATTTATCCTGAAAACGTAGCTCGCCAATCACTGCAACATCACTGATTGGCAATACCGTTGGCAGCTCTGCATCTTTTATAAACATGAAAGAATATACAAGAGCTACCGCCAGCAATACTACCGGCAATAGCACCGGCAACACCGTAGACAATGCTTTCAGTGTCTGGCTCATCAGTGATTTTTTATTATTTCTTTTCATTATTATTTTTTATTATTTATTTCAGCAATCTAGTTCGCGCAACGTTCGCATTCTGCCAACGATAATATGCGTACCGCCAAATCATCAAACCTTATATTTGCCTGTTCTGCTGCCATCGGCACCAATGAATGATCCGTCATGCCCGGTACTGTATTCACTTCTATCAGCCAAGGTTTATTATTTTCATCCACCATGAAATCAACTCGTCCCCATGCGGTAGCGCCTACTGCATTAAATGCCTGGGTTGCCAACTGTGAAAACTCCGTTTCTTCTTGCTCGGATAAACCGCAAGGACAAATGTACTGCGTATCATTGGTTTCATACTTGGCGTCGTAGTCATAAAATTTATGTGTGGTTTTAAGCTTAATCATAGGTAGCACCTGATCGTCCAGCATCGCGGCGGTATACTCCTCACCTTCAACCCAGCTCTCAGCAATGACGATACCACCACATTGCTGCGCCTTTTGCCACGCTGGTAACATTTCTTCTTCACATTCGACCTTGCTCATGCCTATGCTTGAACCTTCAAGAACAGGTTTTATAATCAACGGTAAAGACAATTCATGCAGTGCTTGTTGACAACTTTTCGGTGAATCAATAATGCGAAAATCCGGTGTTGGCAAACCCATCGCTAGCCAAATCTGTTTGGTTTTTAATTTATCCATCGCCAGCGACGATGCCATAACACCTGAACCGGTATAGGGCATGGACATTAGTTCCAGCAGACCTTGCATTGATCCGTCTTCACCACCACGGCCATGCAATACGATAAAAGCTGTTTGATAATTATCACTCGCCAGTTGCTGCACAATATTTTCGTCAACATCAATACCATGGGCATCAACACCTTTATTTTTTAATGCGCTCAAAACCGCGTTACCACTTAACAAAGATATCTCTCGCTCGGCAGATAGGCCACCCATTAGCACCGCTACTTTGCCAAATTTTTTCACATCGACATCCATTATTTTTTTTCTCCGGCTAAACCATCACTTGTCGAAGTATTTTCAGGCGGATTGTTGCGAGTTGGCTTATAATCATTCAGCCGATCCCCAACAATTTTTACTTCTGTTTGCAATTCGATGTTATGTTCATCTTTAACGGTTTTCTGAACAAATAAAATCAGCTCTTCAATATCTGTCGCTGTTGCATTATTTTCATTAATAATAAAGTTGGCATGTTTTTCAGAAACAATCGCTCCGCCTATACGCTTGCCTTTTAAACCACAAGTTTCAATTAATTGTGCGGCAAAACCAGCCTTAGGGTTTTGAAACACGCTGCCACAACTTGCCACACCTGTTGGTTGCGATGCTGCACGTTTTGCCAATAACTGCTTAATATCCAGTATATTGCTATCCGGCAGATTGCTTTTATTTTTTTGCAGGCAAAGCGTGGCACTAATAAACCATTCATTGTTGAGGCCGTTTACGAAACGATAGCCATACTCAAATTCTTTCGCGTCACGGCGTTTTATTTCACCTTTATGATTCATGGTTTCAACAGCGCGAACCAACGGCCATGTTTCGCCGCCAAAAGCGCCCGCATTCATTGCCAGTGCGCCACCAACAAGCCCTGGAATACCCGCAAAAAATTCCGCACCGGACAAACTCAGCCTGCTACAAAAGCGAGCGAGTTTTGCACTAGCAACACCCGCACCGACATATATTATGGTTTCATCTTCGGAGTTTTCAGCAACTTCTAATTGCGTCATAACGCCTTGTGTCGCAATCACTGTGCCGTTAAAACCGCCATCACGTATCAGGGTATTACTGCCCAATCCCAGCCAGAGTAGTTTCTCATCAGCAGGTAGTTGCGCTATACATTCTGACAGTGTCGTTAACGAAGATGCCTGTACATATTGACGCGCAAAACCACCCGTGCGCCAGCTTGTATGTTTCGCCATCGGCTCGTTTTTTACAATGGTTATGTCTTCAATTTTTTTCATAACATTCATTTTCATTGAGCCAACTTCTCCAGCGTCTGTGTCAACTGTGACGCTACTCTACCGATACTGCCTGCACCCATGGTGAGTACCAGATCACCGTCCTGCAACATGGCAGCTAGATCTTCATCAAGCTTTTCGACATCTTCAACAAAAATAGGGTTAACTTTTCCGCGTGCTCGAATTGCCGCGCACAGTGCGCGACTGTCTGCCCCAGCAATAACGTCTTCACCAGCGGCATAAACCTCGGTCACCATTAACACATCGCAGTCAGCCAATACGTGTGAAAAATCTTCAAATAAATCGCGCGTACGTGTGAAACGGTGAGGTTGAAAAACGGCGACCAGACGTTTCTCCGGCCATGCATTTTTTGCCGCATGCAGTGTTGCTGCAATTTCCGTTGGGTGATGTGCGTAATCATCAATCAATGTCACTGCACCCTGCTTTATTTTGATTTCACCATACATGTGCATGCGACGACCAATACCGGCAAATTTTTTCAATGCCGTCTGCATGTGATCACTGGTAATGCCCAATTCATATGCAACACAAATCGCCGCCAATGCGTTCATCACATTATGCCGACCCGGCATATTTAAAATAACGGGGAATGTCGATTTCTCATCCGGCAACATCACATCAAAACTAGTGGTTGAACCCTTATAACAAATATTTGAAGCAGTCACATCCGCATCGAAATTAATTCCATAACGAATAATTGGTCGGGTTATTTCTGGCAATATATTTCTGACTTGCTCATCATCAACACAGACAATGGCAAGACCATAAAAAGGCAGGTGATGTAAAAATTCAACAAAAGCCTGTTTCAGCCGTGAAAAATCGCCGCCATAAGTGGGCAGGTGATCTGCATCAATATTGGTGACCACCGACATCATCGGTTGCAGGTATAAAAAAGAAGCATCACTTTCATCCGCTTCAGCGATTAAATATTTTCCTTTGCCCAAACGCGCATGTGTCGATGAACTGTTTAGCTTGCCGCCGATAACATAGGTTGGATCCAGACCCGCTTCTTCCAGCACACAGGTAACCAATGATGTTGTCGTGGTTTTACCGTGTGTCCCTGCGACGGCAATACCATGACTAAAGCGCATTAACTCTGCTAACATTTCTGCCCGTGGCACGACTGGTATACGCTGATCTTTGGCAGCTTCAACTTCAATGTTATCGCTGCTGATGGCGGTTGATGTGACTACCACATCTACATCACGAACATTTTCCACCGTGTGCGAGTAATGAACCGTTACCCCAGATTCTTCCAACTGTTGAGTCACTGCATTACTGGCAATGTCTGAACCGCTAACTTGGTAGCCTAAAGTATTCATCACATCCGCTATACCGCTCATACCCGCGCCACCGATACCAACGAAGTGTACCTTACGAATACGTCGCATAAATTCTTTGGGACTGACTGCGGCTTTCATTTTAGCAATCCTCCGGCACGGGCACAGGCATCGGCAATGGTCTTTGCCGAACCGGGTATCGCTAATTTTCGTGCGGCGACAGCCATTTCCAATAATTTTTTTCGATTGTTTGAAAAATCATTAATGACTTCTAACAACCAGTCGACTGACAATTCATGTTGCTGGCGAATGATGGCCGCGCCATTTTTTTCAAGGTAGAAGGCATTATGTGTTTGGTGGTCATCAACGGCGTGTGGATAGGGTACCAAAATGGAGGCGATGCCAGCAGCCGCCAGTTCAAATACTGTCATCGCACCGGCGCGACAAATCACCAGATCGGCCCACTGATAAACCGCTGGCATATCATCAATAAATGCTTCCACTTTCGCTTCGACACCTGCACTGTTGTAGGCACTAGTGGTGGCTTCGATATTTTTCATACCGGTTTGATGAATAATTTCTGGACGCTGCACAGGCTGCATTTTGTTAAGCGTTAAAGGAATAATTTCATTTAGTTTCACTGCACCCAAACTACCACCAATTACCAATATGCGAAGTTTTTCGGACGATTTTTCATTGATTCGCATCGCCGGTTCTTCGATAGCGCAAATTGATTGCCTGACGGGATTACCGGTTGTTAATGCCTGTTTGAATACATTAGGAAAAGCCTGCATCACGACACTGGCAAAACGCGCCAATATTTTATTGGTTAAGCCGGCAACTGCATTTTGTTCGTGTACCAACAATGGTTTTCGTATCAACCATGCCATTAAACCACCGGGGCCAGAGGCAAAGCCACCCATACCCAAAACAGCGCAGGGTTTTTTACGCAATAATACAGACAGTGCCTGCCAACAAGCCAGACTTATACGCACCGGTGCTAACAGCAAGGTTAAGCTATTTTTTCCGCGCAGACCGGTGATACTCATCCACTCGATGGGGTAGCCAGCCTGTGGCACCAATCTTGATTCAATGCCCGCTTTCGTACCCAGCCAAATGACGGGGATACCGCGGGCGCGTAATTCATCGGCGACTGCCAGTGCTGGAAAAACATGACCACCGGTGCCACCTGCCATAATTAATATTGGACGGACATCCATCATAACAATGCCCCGCCTTTGGTAATGTGCGTCGTTCTTTTAGCGCGACGGCTTTTTCTCTGATTTTTTTCGCTCTTATCTTTTCCGCTCTGATTTTTTTTGTTCTGACTTCTTTGAGTTTGGCGCGTACTGGCCTGTTTCGTAATGCCACTAACTTCATAGTGGATTCGCATCAACAAACCTATGGCAATACAGGTAACGATAAGACTACTACCACCATAACTCATTAATGGCAGTGTTAATCCTTTCGTGGGCAGCAGACCAATATTCACACCGATGTTGATTACCGCCTGCATCGACAACCAAATGCCTATGCCGTACGCCAGATAAGCAGAAAAATAATTGCCTAATTTTTCAGCTTGCATGGCAATTTTAAACGCCCTGTAAAACAACACAGAAAACAGTGCAATCACCACGAATACACCCATAAAACCCAGTTCTTCCGATAGCACTGCAAATAAAAAGTCAGTGTGTGCCTCAGGTAAATAAAATAGTTTTTGTACACTACCACCCAGACCCGTACCAAACCAGCCGCCCGTGCCAATGGCTATCAATGATTGCGTTAACTGAAAACCACTGTCAAAGGGATCTGCCCAGGGGTTGGTAAATGATGTTAAACGTTGCAGACGATAAGGCGAGGTAACAACCAGCAACATTGCCGCACTGGCAAAAATAAACACAAAGGAGATAAACTGTATAAATCGTACACCCGCTAAAAATGTCATTGCCAGCACGGTACCCATGATAACCACGGTAGCGCCGAAGTCCGGCTGCATGAGTAATAAAATACCCGCTAGACCTACCATCAACATAGGTTTTAGGAAACCTGTTAATGAACTGCGTACCGCGTCACCATGCCGCACCAGATAACCTGCAACATAGATAACTAAAAAAAGTTTTACCAACTCAGACACTTGCAGATTAAACACACCCAGTGGTATCCATCGCGTACTGCCGTTCACTGTCTTCCCTACACCAGGTAACAATACGAGTATCAATAAAAACAGTGAAAAAATCAGCAATGCCATACCTGATTTTTCCCATTGCACCAGGCGAATTTTAAATACCACCAAAGCCGCAGCCAAACCAATAACAACAAACACCAACTGACGCTGTAAATAATAAAACGGGTTTAAATAATTTCGATCGGCAACACTAATAGACGCTGACGCCACCATAATGACACCAAGACTTAACAGGGAAATAAATGCTAGTAGTAAAACTGGGTCAAGGTCTTCTAGTTTCAAGGTAAAGAGTTTTACTAAGCGCCCAGCAACATCCTTCATCGACCACAGTTCTGAATTTGCTTCAGTTGACATAGTTGTAGAGTGACTCATAACTGCAATGCCTCTACTTCTTTAATAAATATTTCACCGCGCTGTTCAAAACTTTTAAACATATCAAAACTGGCGCAAGCCGGTGCCAATAGCACATTATCATCCGGCTGCGCTAACGCTGCCGCCGCTGCAACCGCCGCATGCATATCATTGACACACTTAACAGTCACGTCCTCAGGCATCACTGCATTTATCAACGCTGCATCTTGGCCCAGTAGAACCACCGCTCGACAATGTTGTTTAACCACCGTCGCCAATTCAGAAAAATCTGCGCCTTTAGCGACACCACCTGCTATCAACACATGTTTACCCGGCAGCCCGACAAGTGCTGCAATGGCCGCGCCGACATTGGTTGCCTTGGAATCATTGATCCAATTGACACCTTTTATCTGCGCCACATATTGTGTGCGGTGCGCCAGCCCAGTAAATTGTTTTAGTGCTTTTAGCATGTCATCTATAGGCAAACCAATAGCATGACCCAAGGTCAGAGCCGCCAGTGCATTTTGAACATTGTGCCGACCCCTGAATTTTAGCTGATCGATATCGATCAATGATTTCTTTCCAAAACACAAATGTTCGGTTGTATCACCACACTGCCCGAACTCATTTTCTGCCGGTATCCCCAGCGTAAAATACAGACTTTTTTCTGATGGTTGAATTCGTTGATTAGCGAGGCTATCGTCTTTATTTATTACCAGTACTTCAGCATGTTTATAAATCGTATGTTTACTTGCGACATAAGCCGCAAGATTCTCATAACGATCCATATGATCGGCACTGATATTTAGCACCACGGCTGCTTTCATTGGCAAACAGTGCAAAGTGTCTAACTGAAAACTGGACAATTCAAGCACATACAATTCTATGTCGTCAGCCAGAGATTCCAGAACGGGTCTACCGATATTGCCACTGGCGACTGTTTTCAAACCTGATTGTGATGCCATTAATGCCAACAGCGTGGTCACCGTAGACTTCCCATTGGAACCGGTAATAGCAACGACGGGGGCTTTAACTTCGTCTGCGAACAGATCAATATCGCCAATAATTTCAATGTTATTTTTTTTCGCGGCAATCAACGCGGGCTCTGATAGGGCAACACCCGGGCTTACAATGATGCGGTGCGCATTGACAAACAAAGCGCTATCAAAAGCACCTGTTACCAGTTTTACATCACTGTATTCACTTTTTAATACATTCAAACCCGGTGGCGCATCG
The DNA here is from genome assembly GCA_964651445.1 of uncultured Thiotrichaceae bacterium. Taxonomy (GTDB): domain Bacteria; phylum Pseudomonadota; class Gammaproteobacteria; order SZUA-229; family SZUA-229. The sequence continues at coordinate 37,856 of CAZYYW010000002.1, read as the reverse complement.
CGACTATCAACCACAATGATAGCTTCACCCAGAGCGCGTAAATAACGCACCACAGACAAACCGGTTTTACCCAGGCCTACGACCAGTGTATAAACAGCTTGTTCAGGTTGAATCGTCATTGCACTCATTATCTGTTAACCAATATACCTATCTAAGTTTCAGCGAAGCTAAACCAATCAGCACTAACACAAAGGTAATAATCCAAAAGCGCACGATAACGCGCGGCTCTGGCCAACCTTTCAATTCAAAATGGTGATGGATAGGTGCCATGCGAAAAATGCGTTTACCGGTTAATTTATAGGACGCCACCTGCAAAATCACAGAGACTGTTTCCATGACAAAAATCCCGCCCATAATAACCAGCACTAGTTCCTGTCGCACATAAACGGCGACCACGCCCAATGCTGCACCCAATGCCAAAGCACCGACATCGCCCATAAAAACCATTGCGGGATAAGTGTTAAACCATAAAAACCCCAGACCTGCACCCACTAATGCGCCGCAGAAAATAGTGAGTTCACCAACACCGACAACATGTGGAATGCCCAAATAGTTGGCAAACGTTATATGCCCAGAAAGATATGCAAAAACACCGAGTGCACCTGCAACCATAACGGTTGGCATGATCGCCAGACCATCTAGACCATCTGTTAAATTCACCGCATTACTGCTGCCGACGATCACCAGATAGGTCATAAAAATAAAACCAGCGCCCATCGGCACCATCACATCTTTCATAAAGGGAATAATCAAGGTTGTTTCTACCGGACTGACCGCACTACTATACATATAATAGGCTGCCGAAAAACCGACCACGGTTTGCCAGAAATATTTGACTCTAGCCGGCATGCCTTTAGCATTGCCATAAATCAATTTTTGATAATCATCGACGCCACCAATAAGACCAAAGGCCAAAGTGACCAACAGCACTACCCATACTTTTTCATTGGATAAATCCGCCCATAACAGCGTACTTATAGAGATGGAAACCAGTATCAGCGCACCACCCATGGTTGGGGTACCGGCTTTCGATAAATGTGACGGCGGACCATCTTCACGTATTTGCTGCCCGATTTTGTAACTCGACAGTTTACGTATCATGATTGGTCCGATCACCAGGGATAAAATCAGTGCGGTTATGGTGCCAAGAATGGCGCGTAAAGTAATATATTGAAATACGGAAAAACCGCTTTCAAATTGCTGTAGATATTCCGCTAATGTTAAAAACATTAGGTCACCCTCTTATTATTATTTTTATGGGCATTACTTTTATGGGTGAGTATCCGTTCAACTACTTTTTCCATCGCCGCACTGCGAGAACCTTTTACTAACACAACATCATCTGCTGTTAATTTCTTATTTAATGCTTTAATTAATTCATTTTTTTCTTTGAAATGAAAGCCGTTTTCAGCAAACGCAGCCACTGTAGACGCTGTTAACTTACCAGTGCCATACAGCGCACTGATGCCTGCTGCTTTTGCTTTTTCACCTATTTCAGCATGCATTTTTTCTGCATCGGCACCTAGCTCGCCCATATCACCTAGCACCAAAACGCTATTGCCAGACATATTTGCCAGCACATCAATTGCTGCCGCAACAGAGCTCGGATTAGCGTTATAAGTATCATCAATCAATTGATAACCCACTGCTGATTTTTTAATGGCTAACCGGCCCTGAATATTTTCAAATGCAGACAGTGAAGACACGATTTTTGATACCGGCAAACCCAGTGAATAGGTTAGCGTGATGGCAGCTAAGGCATTCATCACATTGTGTTGCCCGGGTACTTTAAGTGTTAATTCTACTTTTTCCCCAGCCACAGAAACCAAATACTGATTATTTTTTATTAACGCTGCATACACATCGGCGTTTTTATTCTGCATAGAGAAACTAGCGGTTTCCATGCCGGCGCAGTAATCAATCCAATAAGCAGTAAAACCGTCATCATAATTAATCACGGCTATGCCATCGGCAGGCAATCCATCGTAAATACCCGCTTTAGCCTTAGCCGTATTTTCCAGTGAACCGAAACCTTCTAAATGAGCCGGGCCAACATTGTTCACCAACGCTACATCTGGCTTTGCAATATTGCTTAGATAGGCTATTTCGCCGACATGATTCGCCCCCATTTCAATAACGGAAAACTGGTGCTGCGGCTTTAACTCCAGCAGTGTCATCGGCACCCCAATTTCGTTATTGAGGTTACCTATTGTCGCCAGTACTTTTTCACTGCCAACATAATCATTTAGAATCTTACTGCACATTTCCTTGACTGAAGTTTTACCATTGCTGCCGGTAATGCCAATCATTTTTCTGTCTGGCTGTTGCGTGCCCCACATTTGACGCCAGTAAGCCGCAAATTCACCGAACGCTATACGGGTATCGGCAACCTGGATCTGCGGCACGTCGACTGGCACCTCTTCACTCACTAAAGCCGCAACTGCGCCTGACAATCCAGCTTCGGCAACAAATTGATGACCATCAAAATTCTCACCTTTTAGCGCAACATATAGATCGCCAGCTTTAATTTCTCGGGTATCTTTGGACACACCTGTCAGCAATACATCATCGCCATAGAAGCTGCCATTGAGTGCTGCCGCTAACCGCGATAACTTGATCACGCGTCCAACTCCTTACCGCTATCGCCTGCTGCCTTTTTATCCTGCGAACGACTCGCCGCTCTAGCAGATAAAAATTCACGAGCCACGCGGCGATCATCAAACGCAATTTGCACATCACCAACAATCTGGCTGGTCTCATGACCCTTGCCTGCCAGTAATACAACATCGCCAGGCTGCGCGTTGGTAATCGCTATATCAATTGCCTGGCGGCGATCAAGCACAGCTTCAACATTGTCCAGTGATGCAAAGCCCGTCATCACTTCATTAATAATAGCCTGCGGATCTTCATGGCGTGGGTTGTCTGTGGTTACGATAATTCTATCGGCATATGCTTCTGCCACTTTTGCCATTAACGGTCGCTTACTGCGATCACGGTCACCACCGCAACCAAAAACGCACCAGACATCACCTTTAAAATGCTCGCGCATGGACTGACACACGGCTGCCAATCCCTGTTCTGTATGCGCGAAATCAACCACCACCACAGGTTTTCCTGGCTCGGCAATAATTTCAACACGGCCATCAACTGGACGCACTGCAGACAAACTACTAACTGAATGCGTCAATGAGAGCTGACTGACCAGTAAGGTTGATAACACCGCCAATGCATTGGATGCATTAAAGCGACCCAACAAAGGAATATCAAAACAGGCTTCGCCCTTTGGCGTGAGCACTTCAAGGTGATAGCCACAATCAAAAGCTTTTATTTCTTTTGCATGAACATAATAATCAGCAAGTCCCTGATATGCCGAAATATCGCTTTCCATGCTATAACCCCAAACACATACATGCTCGCGTATCTCTGCTGCCAACTTGCGACCAAATTCATCGTCAAGATTCAGCACTGCCGCACTCAGCCCAGGGGTATAAAACAAACGCCGTTTCGCAGCCGCGTAATTTTCCAGCGTGCCATGATAGTCAAGATGGTCAACACCCAAGTTACTGAACACTGCCGTAGTAAAAGCAACGCCGCTAACCCGACCCTGATCAAGCCCATGTGACGACACTTCCATTACCACATGTTTGGCACCGGCTTGCTGTATATCGGCCAGCGTTTTATGCACCAGTAAAGCATCTGCTGTGGTCAATCCCGTGGGGTGAAGGTCATTAATGAAACCATTACCAAGGGTCCCTAATACGCCGCAGGGCACATCATAAGCGTCCAAACATTGCGCTAAAAAATGTGCAATAGATGTTTTGCCATCGGTACCGGTAACACCGATTGTGTTCAGTGATAACGATGGCTGATCGTAATAACGTGAAGCGATGGCGCCTACTTTGAATTTGAGATTTTCACAATGCAAACATAAAACTTTATTGGAAATCGAATCAAGAATCTCATCACGATTTTCAAGATTGCCATCCCATAACACGACGCTAACACCTTTTGCTACAGCATCCTGCGCATATAACAGACCATGCGTGTTATAACCCTGATGCGCGATAAATAAATCACCACTACGGGCTTTGCGATTATCTTGCACCAGCGCATTAATTGTAATTTCACGGCAACGTTCAATTAGCGCATCATCAATAAAACCTTCCAGTAAGAAATCCAGTGCAGCTTGTTTTTGCATTACGCCCGCCCGCCCGTCATTGTTTTATTATCATCGACGACAGCCGTTGGAGTTGGAATGGGTACCAAGCTTGGTACTGATATTTTCACATCAGTATTCATTAATTGCTCACTGGAAATCCGATCAGGCGCAATGTCCAGTAAGCGCATGGCACCGGACATCACCTTACTAAAGACAGGTGCAGCTACCAGACCGCCGAAGTATTCACCATTGCGAGGTTCATCAATCATCACCACCATCACTAATTCAGGATTGTCAGCGGGCACCATGCCGGAAAAAATCGACAAGTAACGATCCCGGTCATAACCACCAGCTATATATTTATGCACGGTGCCAGTTTTGCCTGCAACACTGTAATTAGCGACTCTCGCACGTTTGCCGGAACCTTCATCTGAAACCACACGCTGCATCATTTTTCGTAACGCACGAGCGGTTTCAACTGACATTACTCGCCGACCTTCAACTTCTTCATTACCTGCTTTCGTTTCATCGAATAGAAAACTAACCGGGCGTAAAATGCCATCCGCTGCAATCGCAGAATAAGCATGCGCCAGTTGCAATGGCGTTACCGATACGCCATAACCAAAAGCCATAGAAGCGCGGGCAAAATCACTGTTTAATGTATCCAAAGAAAGCTGACCACTGGCTTCACCCGGAAACCCACTGCCGGTAACAGCGCCCATGCCAAGACTCTGATACATAGACCATTGCTGCTCAGCGTCCATCGATAATGCAATTTTTGTAATACCAACATTACTGGACTTTTCCAACACGCCGCCGACATCCAGGTCGCCATAATTTTTATGATCACGAATGGTATTGCCGCCAATTTTCATATGACCTGGCGCGGTCTCTACTTTATAAAATGGTTTCCAGCGACCGCTTTCCAAAGCTGCAGCGACAGTGATAGGTTTCATGGTTGAACCCGGCTCAAACACATCGGTCACCGCACGATTCCTTGTGGCATGAGGCCTTAGCTGCCTTCTGTCATTCACATTGAATGATGGTTGATTGACCATCGCCAGCACTTCACCGGTACGCACATCCAGTACCACTGCAGAACCCGCCACCGCATTATGTTTTAAAACCGCCGCCTTTAACGTGCGGTAGGTCAAATACTGTAGGCGCTTGTCCAAACTTAATGTTAACGTTTTACCTGGTCGCGCTGGTTTTATACGCTCAATATCATCAAACGCGCGGCCTAAACGATCACGTATTACCCGCTTCTTTCCGGTATGACCTGTCAGCCAGTCGTCAAACGCCAACTCCATGCCTTCCTGTCCATTGTTATCAATATCCGAAAAACCAACCACATGCGCTGCCACCTCACCTGCCGGATAAAAACGGCGATACTCATTTAACAAGGCAAGGCCCGGCACATTTAATGCCTTAACTTTTTCAGCCAGCTCGGGTGTCGCATGTCGTTTTAAATATAAAAACTCACGCGAGCTGTTGCGCTTTATTCTTTTCTTCAAACTATTAACGTCCAGTGACAACAGCTCTGCTACTGGCACTAGTTCACTCAAGTGATCTTTTGTAACCTGAGGATTTACCCAAACACTATGCACCGGTGCGCTGATTGCCAGTGGCTCACCATTTCTATCGACAATATCGCCACGTACTGCTGAGATAGCAACCGTTCGCAACTGGCGCGCATCACCTTGCTGCTGATAAAACTCACTGCGTAATATCTGCATATCCAGCGTTTTTGCTAACAAGGCTGTGGCGAACATCATAAAAACCACAGCCACAGAAACACGTCGCCATGCGGCCAACGGTTTTGCTTGCGGTTTATTATGACGGTATGTTTTCACTGTTTTACAAACACCACATCGCCAGCTTCTGGCATTATCATAGATAACTGTTTCCTGGCCACTCGTTCTATTCGACCGTGTCCCGACCAGGCACTTTGCTCCAGTTGCAACTGACTCCATTCGGTATTCAAAGCATCCATTTCATAACGAAGCTGTTGCACTTCAACAAAAAGTTTGCGGCTTTGATGCTTGCTGTAAACCAGCAATATTGCCGAAGCCAAAACCAGACTAAATATAAGCGTAACCACTATTAATGCACCTTGTCTTTCGATCATTTTCGCCTCTCCAATACGCGCAATCGCGCACTTCTTGCTCTTGGATTAACTGCCAGTTCCTGTTTGCCCGCGACCACAGGTTTTGCTATCAGGCGAAAAGGCACTTCTATATCCGCTTCCATAACAGGCAGTCCAGCCGGAAGTTTTGGCCGGCTGGAGAGATCACGCATAAATCGTTTCACGATTCGGTCTTCCAGTGAATGAAAACTAATAACGGACAAACGCCCGCCCTTTGCCAGCACTGAAACCGCCTCTTTCAAACCTTGTTCAACTGAATGTAATTCTTGATTCACGTAAATCCGTATCGCCTGAAAGCTTCTTGTCGCAGGATGTTTGTGTTTTTCTTTTACAGGAATTGCATTTGAAATGATCTCAGCTAGATCGACGGTTTGCGTAATTTCACGCTGCTCACGGATTTCTATAATTGCTGTTGCAATTCTTTTGGCGAATTTTTCTTCACCGTATTTTTTGAGAACAATTATGAGGTCTGCCAGTTTTACTCTGGCCAGCCATTGCGCGGCGGTTACTCCTTGCTCCGTATCCATACGCATATCCAATGGCCCTGAACGTAAAAAACTGAATCCGCGCTGCGCGTCATCAAGCTGTGGCGATGAAACCCCAAGGTCCATTAAAACGCCATCAATTTTTCCACTCAGCCCAATTTCCTCAACCACGGTTGCCACCTGATCGAAGTTACAGTGTTCAATGGTTAAACGCGGCTCGTCTGCAAATGCCTGACGGGCAAAAGCGACGGCCTCTGGATCCTGATCCAACGCGATCAGTCTTCCCGATTCATTTAACTGCTGCAAAATGGCGCGGCTATGACCACCTCGACCAAACGTTGCATCAATATAATTACCCGATGGACGAATATTCAGCGACACCAGCGCCTCATCTAAAAGCACTGGCTGGTGGTTAAATTCGTCCATGCCTAAGCTAAAGTGACAATTCTTCCAGCGCCGCCGGAAGTCCGCCTTCATCAGCCTGCACAGCCGCCACCCATTCTTCCTGACTCTGCGCCCAAGTATCCTCGTCCCAGATTTCCAGTTTTTTGCCCTGGCCAATCAAAACCGCTTTTTTCTTTAAACCTGCATATTCACGCAACATTGCTGGTAACAATATCCTGCCCTGACCGTCCATTTCCAAATCAGTGGCGTGACCAATTAATAAACGTTGCAATAGACGTGACTGTTTGTTTAAGCTAGGCAGGTTAATTAATTTTTCTTCAATGACTTCCCACTCAGGCAGAGGGTACACCAGCAAACAATGATCCTGATCAACAGTAACAATCAGGCGGCCGCCACAGCTTTCCAGCAGGCGCTCACGATAACGCGCCGGCAGTGCCATTCTGCCTTTAGCGTCGAGCGTTATATTATTGATACCGCGGAAGTGCATTTTTTGCTATTGTTTCCTTTATCTTGCCAAACCGGTACAGGGATGAGATAAGCAACAAAAACCACAATTCCCCACTTTCCCCCACATATTGACACTATAGGTATTTTGCCCCCCTAATGCAAGCCTTTTTCTGCCATCAAATGTAAAAAAATCTATAGCTGCCAGCAACTTAGCGGGTAATTAAGAAAAACAGGAAGAACTAATACAGGATATGCTTATTAAATCATTAGCTTGATTGTCAAAGCTAACGTTTTACTTTAAGTATAGAAGGGATATGCAGACGGCAACTATCAGTAATGGCAAACCCAGAAGCTCTGGTTATGCCGGTGTTATTTCCACCTTACTGATAATCTTAATTTGGAGGGAGCCAGCCGATAAGCCGGGTTCTGTCGTGGGCAATCATTCATCTGGGTAACATGTCACCATGCACCTCAAGCAACCTACCCGGGAACAGCGCGGACCACGCATTATGTTCCCCTATTTGGTCTTGCTCCGAGTGGGGTTTACCTTGCCACAAGCGGTTACCCGTTGCGCGGTGCGCTCTTACCGCACCATTTCACCCTTACCCAGTCTCTAAATCACTAAGTGATTTAGAGACTGGGCGGTTTATTTTCTGCTGCACTTTCCGTAGGCTTTCACCCCCCAGGCATTACCTGGCACTCTGTCCTGCGGAGCCCGGACTTTCCTCCCCGAATAATACGAATATTATCCAGCGCGATTGCCTAGCCAACTCCCAGGCTAGATTTTACACAAATTTCACTTCATTTGCATTTTTAAAGCAGTAACTACTACCCATAATCAGGGCAATTTTTAAAAAAACGCTTTACGGAGAAACCAGACAGACAACAAAAACGGCGGCGACTAATACAACAGACTATGTACCGTAGTGACAGGGCTCGGGCGACGAAATAAGCGCCCCACCAAGCGGTTAAGTTTGTGACCACGCGGTAAAAAACCAAAACAACATTTTCGGCGGCAGTCGAGTTTTGCACAGGCACGATTTAATTGCTCATTGTCTGCATCAATTTTCACGCCATGGCGAATAACATCTACAGCGCGTTTTCGATTACCACTTTGCCATTCTGCACAAGCCAGATTCAAAAACACTTCACCTTCAAAAACTTCATTACTGGCAGCGTCACGGCACATCAACAAACCATTACTGTTAGAATTGAGCACCTGCGCCAAACCATAATATGAAAGCACGTTGCTGTACTGCTTATGACCATCATCAATAGATTCTAATGCGGTTTTAAAAGCACGTTCAGCGGCTTTATAATCCTTCACTTTAAGTGCATCCTTCGCTTTTTGATAGGTCTGTGTATCCATAAATCTCTCCAACAATCACTCCGCAGCACGGTTTACCCTAATACCTATATGTATCATGGCAGAATTTTTTAATTACGCACTGCAAACTATCAGTTAGGCTACACCGATCATCCATCAATTACTATAAGTAGAAACCCCATGAACTGGTTGCAAATTGCCGTTAACACCACAAAAAATCACGCCGAATCGACGGAGGACTGTTTGTTTTCCATCGGCGCACATACCGTCACCCTAACCGATGCGGCTAATCAGCCTATCTTGGAACCGGCACCTGACGAAACCCCGGTTTGGGAGTCGGTTACCCTAACCGGTTTGTTCGATTTTCAGGACAATCAGCAAAGCTTGTTGAGCAGTCTAGAGCAATGCCTAAAGCAACATCAAACAGTCACAGAATTTAGTTGTCACGGCGAAATTTTACCAGACCAGAACTGGACACGCGCTTGGATGGAGCACTACCACGAAATGCAATTTGGCAGCCGCTTATGGGTATGCCCGCTACACATTGAACCGCCACAAGCAGACGCCGTCAACCTGCGACTCGACCCCGGCCTTGCCTTTGGCACTGGCACCCACCCCACCACTGCATTATGTTTACGCTGGTTAGATCAAAACATTCAGCAACAAACGTCCGTTCTGGATTATGGTTGTGGCTCAGGCATTTTAGCCATTGCAGCTTGTATGTTAGGCGCTGCACACGCTGATGCGGTTGATATAGACCCACAGGCTTTACTCGCCACGCACAGCAATGCAAAAGTGAATCAGGTAAACAACAAAATCATCACCTATCGGGTCGATGACTACTTTGCACAACACGCAAACACACAGTACCCGCTAGTACTCGCCAATATCCTCAGTGGCCCGTTGGCTGAACTGGCACCCACATTGGCACAGCACACACAGGCGAATGGTGACATTGTTTTATCGGGCATATTAAGAGAACAGGCTACACCCTTGATTGAAATATACTGTCAGTATTTTGATATGGATGCGCCGATTTTTGAGGAGGATTGGGTGTTGTTGCACGGCACAAAAAAACAGCGCGAGGCTTTTAAGCTTACAGCCAGTGAGTGACGTCAAACAATATCTTAAAGCTAGGCCGGATATAGCACATTTTCTAATCGTTTTACTGCGATCTGAACTGCCTTAGTAAATCTTCTGCTTCTGCTTCAAACGCTGCGAAGTCGGCACGGTTGGTATCGGTCATTGCGGTTTCGTCTACGCGAAAACCTGACAGGCTGATTACGCGATTTGGCTGCAATGTAAACTGGCGGCGATATTCGACAAAGTCTTTTTGTGTTTGTTGTTTGTACTGTTCAAATTCGTTGTTCATTGCCTGTTTTGCCTGCTGGTGCTGCTGCTTAAACTGTGCAAATTCATCGACAACTTTTTTCTTGTGAATTTCAAATGCCGGACCGGTGGATTCTATATCTAACAGACCTTCTTTTAATGCCACTGACTCGCCACCTTGGTTTTCAGTCTCACTGATAATAAAGGTTGTGCCGCGAATGCCAATAGTAGCGGCGCGTGTTTTGACGTGACGAGGTTTACCGAACACTTTTTTAAAGGTGAAGTAGACCTTACCACCAAGGTAAGAAAACCAACTGCTCTGCTCTACCCGCAAACGGCTTTTTTCATCGAGTACAGAGAGCGAACCATCATCAAATTGCACGACAATACGCGCGCCTTTTTTAGTCACAATGGTGTCCATTTCATTTAACGGCTGATTAATTTTATTAACCATGCGTTTCTCGCCCTTGGCGTTAATGATTTCAACATCGCCGTTAAACTTTAATACCTTACCGCGAAAACCTGTTTGCTCGGCCATTAAATTAAATGACGGCAAACAAATAAACGCACAAGCAATAAACATGATGGTTATTTTGATTTTTCTCATCATTCACCCTGTATTATAAAAAGCACGTGCAGATCCCGCTCACAATTCTAATCCAGCACTTCCCAACGAGTATAGCAGTGCGCCAACTTAGCCTGACAATCTTCCATTTGTTTTTGCACTTTCATAATCTGTTGCTTTTCCTGCTTATAAAAGGCTTCATCAGCCATGGCGCTCTGTAAAACTTCTACTTCACCTTCCAATGTTTGAATCTGTGCCGGTAGCGCATCCAATTCTTGCTGATCTTTGTAACTCAGCTTCTTGCTCTCTGATTTGGCTTTGTCCGTTGTTCTCAATGCGGCATCCGACTCATTTTTTTTCGACTGCTTTGCCTTTTTATTACTAGACTGAGATTGTTTTAACCAGTCATCATAACCACCGACATATTCATTAACCTGGGCATCACCTTCAAAAACCAGGGTACTGGTGACGACATTATTAACAAACTCGCGATCATGGCTCACCAGTAGTACGGTTCCTTTGTAGTCCATCACCAGTTCTTCAAGCAACTCTAGCGTTTCAATATCAAGATCATTGGTTGGCTCGTCCATCACCAATATATTCGATGCTTTGGAAAATAACCGTGCCAGCAACAAACGATTACGCTCACCGCCGGATAACATACTCACTGGCGAACGCGCGCGTTCTGGCGCAAACAGAAAATCTTGCAGGTAACCGATAACATGTTTCTGCTTGCCGTTGATTTCGACAAATTCTCTGCCCTGCGACAAGTTATCAATAACACTGGCATTATCATCTAATTGTGAGCGAAACTGATCGAAATAGGCAACTTCGAGTTTTGTGCCATTTTTAATACTGCCGGCACTGGGTTCCAGTTCACCTAGCAGCAAGCGCAGCAAGGTTGTTTTGCCAACGCCGTTGGGACCAATAATGCCTATTTTATCGCCGCGTAAAATGGTGGCAGTTAAGCCTTGTATGAGTACTCTACCCTCATAATCAAAACTAACATTTTCCGCTTCGGCAACCAGTTTGCCCGAACGATCAGCCTGCGCTACGTTCATGTTAACCTTGCCCACCTGATTGCGTCGCTGGTTACGTTCTGACCGCATTTTTTCCAATGCGCGTACCCTGCCTTCATTTCGTGTACGACGCGCTTTGATTCCTTGACGAATCCAGACTTCTTCCTGTGCTAATTTTTTGTCAAAATGCGCATTTTCCATTTCTTCGGCATGCAACGCTTCGGCTTTTCGCCGTAGATAGGTATCGTAATTACCGGGGTAACTGGTCAGGCGACCGCGGTCGAGTTCAATAATACAGGTGGATAATTTACGCATGAACGAGCGGTCATGAGTAATGAACATGAGCGCACCTTTGTAGTTCAGCAACTGCTCTTCCAGCCATTGAATGGCAGCTAGATCAAGGTGATTGGTGGGTTCGTCCAGTAGCAAAATATCGGGTTTTATGACCAGCGCTTTTGCCAGCAGAACGCGACGTTTCATGCCGCCGGAAAGTGAGCCATAATCCGCATCACCATCGAGTTGCATACGGCTTAATACTTCTTCGACCTGCTGGTTCAGCTGCCAGGCGTTGTGAATATCCACCTGATTCTGCGCCCGCCCCAACTCAGCCGTGGTCTGATCGTTATGATTTTCAGTAAAGTTATGCAGGGCATGGTGATAATCTTGCAGCAATTTTGCATTTTTACCTAAGCCCATTGCCACCACATCAAAAATGCTGCCTTCTAAATCGCCCCGCGGCTCCTGGTCTAGCACGGCAATTTTTAGATTCTGCTTACTTTCAAAATCACCACTGTCGGCTTTTATCTCACCGGAGATGACTTTTAATAAGGTGGATTTCCCTGTGCCGTTTCGGCCTAGCAAGCACAGGCGTTCGCCGGCTTCTATGGACACACTGATGCTTTCTAAAATGGCAGGACCGCCAAAACTAACCTGGATATTGCGTAATCGAATGAGTGACATGGGCGGATTTTACAGCATCGCTGGCGACTTACTAGTGATGTGCCACACAAATATTTACGCCAAAAAAAGATCGGTGTCATTTAAGGAGCCTCTGAACAAGTCTGAGTCGAGCAGATTGCAGATTAGCTTGTTCTGGTTCAAGGCGTGGAACGCGCGTAATAGCTGGCTATTGCGAAGTTTCACAACGCGGAAGCAGGATAAGCTAACCTGCAAGATGCCGATTCACGACTTATTCAGAGGTTCCTTAAGTGGGCAGTACATCTATTTTTATAGACACAGAGACCACAGAGGTCACAGAGTTATAATTTATAACGTTTATATAGAGTCACCAATCTTGATGCTATTGAGAGTTATCTGTAGTAGCCGTGCGTAACTTTAAACACACTCTGTGACTCTGTGTCATATCTTTATGTCCTTTTGTTATGGCATAGACCAAAAAAAACCGGCGCCAAAGTTATCAATGGCACCGGTTAATAGATGAAAGAGTCTTAACTCAGGAAAACCGCAAAACACATATAACACTCCATGTTCAGCCATGAGCCTTGCCCCCAAGCAATTAATCGAAGCAATTAATCGTTTAATCAATTGAGCACATAAAATAGTAAGCAGCAATCGTGCCAATATAATTAATTTGATGCCAAGTCACTGGCTAGCTGTAAATAATGCAACTTAAATCGTTGATATATAGCCGATATATCGCGTTTTATTCATTTACGTTGATGCTTGCACGCTATTGCAAAAAAAGACTCGAAATTTCAATCTGTCAATAATTCTGACATCCACCAATAAAACACTGCGACTCTAGCAACTATATTTATCCTTTAAAACAATCGGTTATGCACTTATTACTTGAATTCAGGCATTTATATAAAAAATACTACTCGTTAAACAAACCGACAGATTATCATGTGTCGTAATCCAATACTGGTGAAAGCCAACGCTCGGTTACCGACAATTCATCCGCTTTGCGTTTGGCGTAGTCTGCTACTTGGTCGCGCTGTATCTTTCCGGTGCCAAAATATTTCGCGTCTGGATGCGAGAAATAAAACCCCGATACCGCCGCCGTGGGCAACATGGCGAAGCTTTCGGTAATACTGATACCGGCATTTTTTTCCGGTTCGATCAATGACCACAAGGTCGCTTTTTCGGTGTGATCTGGGCAAGCAGGGTAACCCGGTGCCGGACGTATACCCTGATATTTTTCCGCAATCAACTCGATGTTGGACCAACCTTCATCATCAGCATAAGCCCAGAACTCTTTGCGCACACGTTGATGCATACGTTCTGCAAATGCTTCGGCGAGACGATCCGCCAGTGCTTTTAGCAAAATACTGTTGTAGTCATCATGGTCATCTTCAAAACGCTGCACATGCGCATCGATGCCGATGCCAGCCGTCACTGCAAATGCGCCGACATAATCTTGCTTGGCAGAATCTTTTGGCGCAACAAAGTCGCTGATGCAACTATTGGGTCTATCCGATGGCTTTGCCATTTGCTGGCGCAGGTGATGCAACACGGTTCGAACTTCTGTTCGTTCATCGTCCGTGTAAATTTCTATATCATCCGCCACGCTGTTGGCAGGGAAAAAGCCAATGACGGCTCGCGCACTCAGCCATTTTTCATCGACTATTTTCTGCAACATTTCTTTTGCATCATTAAATAATGTAGTGGCTTCTTTACCCACTACTTCATCGCTTAAAATTTTGGGGTACTTACCGGCTAGTTCCCAGGCGTGAAAAAAGGGTGTCCAGTCAATGTAGGCGGTTAATTCAGACAGTGAATAATCTTCAAACGTTTTTATGCCGAGAAAGCGAGGTTTTGGTGGCGTGTAATTTTCCCAATCACCTTTGTAGGCATTGTCACGTGCTTGCTGAATGCTAAAGGTTTTTCTTTTCGAGGTGCGCTTTGCGCGTTGAATACGCATTTCTTCATATTCATCTTTGATGTTTTTCATATACGCGACTTTGCGCTCTTTACTCAGCAGATCGCCAACCACACCCACCGCGCGTGAGGCATCTGGCACATAGACCACGGCATTATCATACTTGGGATCTATTTTTACAGCGGTATGAATACGCGATGTAGTCGCGCCACCAATAAGCAAGGGAACCTTGATATTCAGACGCTGCATTTCTGCCGCCATGTGCGCCATCTCATCCAATGATGGCGTTATTAAACCCGACAAGCCGATGATATCAACATCGTGTTGTCTCGCTTCGCTGAGAATTTTTTCTGCCGGCACCATGACGCCAATATCAATGACTTCGTAATTGTTACACTGCAATACGACACCGACGATATTTTTACCAATGTCGTGTACATCACCTTTCACAGTCGCCATTAAAATTTTGCCATTGGTTTTTATCTCGCCGCCTTTTTCAGCTTCAAGGTAAGGCATTAAATAAGCCACTGCTTTTTTCATGACCCGTGCTGACTTCACTACCTGCGGCAAGAACATTTTGCCTTCACCGAATAGATCGCCGACAATATTCATGCCGTCCATTAACGGGCCTTCAATTACATGCAAGGTTAGCGTTGCCTGTAAACGGGCTTCTTCGGTATCTTCATCAATAAATTCAGTGATGCCTTTTACCAGTGCATGCGACAGACGTTTATTTACCGGTAGTTCGCGCCACGTTAAATCTTTTTTACTTTCTTTGGCACTGCTGCCACCACCGAAAAACTGTGGCGCAATATCCAGCAGGCGATCGGTGCCCTGATCGTCTTTGTTTTGAATAACGTCTTCCACCACCTCACGAAGATTTTTGGGTAAATCATCGTAAACGGCTAGCTGGCTAGCATTAACGATACCCATGTCCATGCCGGCTTTTATTGCATGGTATAAAAAAACCGAGTGAATGGCTTCACGTACAGGATTATTGCCGCGAAACGAAAACGAAACATTTGACACACCGCCAGAAATCATTGCGTGTGGCAATGTCTGTTTTATGGTGCGCGTGGCTTCAATGAAATCGACCGCGTAATTATTGTGCTCGTCAATGCCGGTTGCCACGGCAAAAATATTGGGGTCAAAAATAATATCTTCCGGCGGAAAACCAACCACTTCGGTCAGCACTTTGTAGGAGCGTGTGCAAATTTCAACTTTGCGCTCATAGCTGTCGGCTTGCCCGTCTTCATCGAATGCCATAACGATAACGGCGGCACCGTAACGGCGCACCAACTGGGCATATTTGATAAAGCTTACTTCACCTTCTTTTAGCGAGATGGAGTTAACAATGGATTTGCCCTGCACACATTGCAGACCCGCTTCGATGATGTCCCATTTAGAGGAGTCGATCATGACCGGCACACGCGAAATGTCTGGCTCTGAAGCAATCAGATTCAAAAATTTAACCATCGCTTCTTTCGATTCCAACATGCCTTCATCCATGTTGATGTCGATAATCTGTGCGCCGTTGTCAACTTGTTCAGCGGCAACGCTTAACGCTTCTTCATATTTTTCTTCTTTGATTAAGCGTTTGAACATCGCCGAACCAGTGACGTTATTGCGCTCTCCAACATTAACAAATAAGGAATTCTCACCAATATTGAATGGCTCCAGACCAGACAATCGGCACTGCACAGGCAAGTCTGGTTTTAACCGTGGTTTTTTGTCGGCAACAATTTTGCTAAAAGCGCGGATGTGATCCGGCGTGGTGCCACAACAACCACCAACAATATTAAGAAAACCTCGGTCTGCCCATTCACCAATCGCTACTGCCATATCGTCGGCATCTAAATCATAACCACCCATTTCATTGGGCAAACCAGCATTGGGATGCGCCGAGGTATAGACTTCGGTAATGCGTGACATTTCTTCCACGTACTGACGCAAATCGTCTGGCCCTAACGCGCAGTTCAAGCCTATGGAAATCGGGTCGGCATGGCGCAATGAGTTATAAAACGCTTCCGTTAATTGGCCGGTTAAAGTACGGCCCGATTGGTCGGTAATGGTGCCTGAAATCATTATCGGCAATTCAACACCGTCTTCGGCAAACACCTGTTTAACGGCAAAAATAGCTGCCTTGGCATTTAGCGTATCAAAAATAGTCTCAATCAGAATAATGTCTGCGCCACCTTCAATCAGCGCACGTGTTGATTCGGCATAGGCAGATGCCAGCTCAGCAAAGGTGATATTTCGAAAACTGGGGTCATTCACGTCTGGCGAAATCGAACAGGTGCGGTTGGTCGGACCTAATACGCCGGCAACATAACGCGGCTTATCCTTGCTGCCAATTTTATCCGCTGCTTTTCGCGCCAGTACGGTGGCAGCAACATTAATATCATAACTAATATCTTCCATGTCGTAATCGGCCATGGCAACGCGCGTGGAGTTGAAGGTATTGGTCTCCAAAATATCTGCGCCAGCGTTAAGATAATCTTCGTGAATGCCCTGAATAATGTCCGGCTGAGTAATCGCTAGCAAGTCATTATTGCCTTTTAAGTCGCTGTGCCAGTCAGCAAAACGCTCACCACGATAGGCAGTTTCATCCAGCTTATGGCGCTGAATCATTGTACCCATAGCACCATCAAGAATTAATATGCGCTGTTCCAGCGCTTGCTTAAGCTGGGCGATTCGCTGTTCGCGTGCCGCTGAGTGTTGATCAGAATTTGATGCCATAATATTATAACGACTATAAAAAATAACGGACGATTATAGCATTTTATGCCTAGGATGCCTTGAAATGGTGATAACCAACGACCATTTATGTAGCTAACAGGCAGCAGTAGGCGTTGCCTTTTGTTCAGCTCACGCTAAACTTAAAACCATGACCTCTCGGCATCTACAGCTCTACACCACCACCGACTCGCCTTGTAGTTATTATGACGACAGAACAAGCTGCAATTTGGTACCAGACCCCGAATTACGGCTGACTATGCCGATTTACAATCAATTAATTCAACACGGCTTTCGTCGCAGCGGCAGCTACTGTTACCGCCCCCACTGCAAGCAATGTCAGGCCTGTGTCGCCTGCCGCATTCCGGTTCATACATTCAAACCCAACCGTTCACAAAAGCGTTGCTTGAAACGAAATAATGCGCTAAAACTCACCGCTGTTAGCGCAGGTTTTAACCAAGAATATTTTTCGCTTTACCGTCGATACTTAAATTCACGGCATACTGACGGCTCCATGTCTAACCCAACAGAAGATGATTTCAAACAATTTTTATACTGTAAATGGAGCCATACTCAGTTTCTGGAGTATCGTCTTGATGGCCATCTGGTCGCCCTTGCTGTTACCGATGTTGTCAGCGATGGGGTCTCCGCGGTTTACAGTTTTTTCGATCCAGAAATGGCAAAAGATGGCCTTGGCACCTACTGCGTTCTCAAACAGATTGAGTATGCGAAAGGTCTGGGATTGGAATATGTCTACCTTGGTTACTGGATTAAAAACCACGCCAAAATGCACTACAAAAGCAATTTCAAACCGCTGCAGTTTTACCGTGATGAACGCTGGCAAACAGCAGAAAACTAAACAAAACCGGTTTTAATTGGTGACTTTTAATTCGTTTTGGGCGGATAGACATTGTGCTATGATGAGAACATGAGTATACAAGACAACATCACGCAAAAACTGCAAAGCGCCTTTACCCCAGAACACCTTGAAGTGGTCAATGAAAGCCATATGCACAATGTGCCAACAGGTTCAGAATCGCATTTTAAGGTGACCATTGTGTGCGACGAGTTTAATGACAAAATGCTCATTTCTCGTCATCGTCTGGTCAACAAAGTGTTGGCGGAAGAATTGCAAAAAGAGCGCGACGAAGGCGGTATCCATGCACTGGCGCTGCACACAATGACCATGGAAGAATGGTTTAAAAAAGGCAAATCTCCCGATTCACCGCAGTGCCTTGGTGGCGGAAAATAAGTGGATGGTGTGAAAAAAATAGGCACTGGAAACTGAGTGAGCGGTAAAAAACAACCGGACGGCGACAACAATATGGAATTCAAATACAACGATTAAACACATACAACATAACGTAGGCAGGTTTTATTATGATTGACATCCCACCGATAATATTAAATTTCATTTATGTTGTACTTGGCGGTCTATTAACCCTGTTTTTTATGAAGTTCAGTTGCACCATGCTAAACAAGATGGTTACATTTAGCATCAGTGACGAATTAGGCAAAGGCAATGTTGCGGTCGGTTTAATGGTGATGGGTATTTTCATTGGTGTAGGCACATCGATGGGACTGGTCATTGGTCTTGGTTTAAGTTAATAACCGCCACTAATCACTCGATGAAAACCATGCGTTTTACTGTTTTTATTTTATCGGTGTCGTTGGCGTTAAGCCTAAATACACAAAGTGTCCACGCGCGTTTCATTGACCCCCCAGTACATTCAGACAAATGGACCGACCGATACGATCGCTATTTTAAAAAATACAGCAAACGTTACTTTGGCCCCTTATTCGATTGGCACTGGTTTAAAGCGCAGGCAATTGCCGAATCAGCCCTGTTACGCGACGCGGAAAGTCACGTTGGTGCACGAGGCCTGATGCAAATTATGCCCGCGACATATGCTGAAATTAATGAAAAAAATCCGCATTTTAGTAAACTGGAAGCGCACAAGAGAAATATCGCTGCGGGTATTTATTACAATCGCATGCTGTATAGGAAGTTTCAAAAAGTCGCCGCGCAAGACAAACTGTATTTAACATTCGCCAGTTATAATGCAGGCTATGGTCGTATTCTAAGAGCCGCTAAACGTGCCAATGTTGAGAAAAAAAACTGGGAAGATATAAAGCCATTCGTACCAAGTGAAACGCGCGGTTATGTCCGCCGTATTCGCAAACTGATGGGAGAATATTAAGCGGTGTGTAGGCTAAAGGACAGCTCTATTAATTGACTAACAAGGGATTATAAACCCAGACCGCTTGCTCAATCTCTTCGTTACCCAAAATAATAACCTGACTCCAACGCCCCTGTTTTTTAAGCTCCAGAACCGTATCACCTTTTAATAGTCTGCCCACCACTCTCGATTCCGTCGTGGGTTCACTTCGAGCATTCAATCTTTCTGTTTTCACCTGCCGTTCGATGCCAAACTGGGTCTCACGACCACGAATAATGGAGTGCATACGACCGTCAACAAATCGATCATTGCTGACGATCTTGAATTTCAGAATTGAGAGAGCATCTTCATGGCCAGCATCGGCGGCTTTCAGGTAATAGTCGATTGCGGCATTGGTGTCTTTACGCACCTCACCCTCGCCCAAACTGTATAACATGGCAATCGAAAAACTAGCATCGACATGACCTTGTCGCGATGCTTTTTTCCACCAATCCAGCGCCAGACTATCATTTACGCGTAAGCCGTAACCATTGACATACATCCAACCAAGATTGTATTGCGCATCCGCGTCACCCTGTTCTGCAATGGGTCGCATAATACAATATGCGATGGCAAAGTCACCCGAACGCATGGCTTCTACAGCATCTTCAATATTCTGCGCATTGGCATTGCCATAATTAAATGTCGCTAACAAAGCGAACAGCAACAAGCGTGTAAGCGAGTGGCTATTTTTCACTATCATGAGTTGCCGTGTTTTTTCATTCTTGCTAAGCGTATCACTAATAAAACGATAGGGAAACTGTGCCACAACAAATCAAAAATGTCGATAGCTTTGCGTAATTCACCTTGGCTTAACATGCGTAACTTTTCTTGCAAATGCGGCTCGGGCACAAACGGTGCCAGCGCCATAAACACCGCGACAACAACCAATGGTATTAATGGAATCTTATCAATAAATTTAAGCATGCTTACTCTCCACTAAAGTAATTCTGTAAGTATTCATCGAAACTAATAGTGCTATCAGCTTCAATTTGTTGTTGTTTAGCCAATGATTCAGCCGCCATGTCTTCAAAAAATTTAATCTTTTTTTCAGGTAAATCATGCGTCCGGTAATACTGGTAGTGATGCTTGGACATTCTTTGTGCATGATGGAAGAAACCTTCATCATTTTCTTCCATCTCTGCCAGCATTCTTGCAGAAGGCGTCAGCTCCGGGTCGAACACACTGGCAATTTGAGACTTTACACTGGAAAAATAATTTTCACAGTAATTAGCTCGGTCGAGCAAACTGGCAACGGGGCGCATTTTATTACATAACTCACTGGCCCAGTCCTGCAAGCTGATTTTTTCCAGTTTTTGCTGATGGTCGCTGCGTTGTAAATCAAGGCCGGGGCTTCTGCCTTGATGCGCAACCAGTAGTAGATTTTCATCAATGGCCGTCACCTCTGCTGAGGTCAAAGCAGGGCTGTGTTCCAACAAACAAAATAACATGAAGACTTCAAGAAAATGTAGCTGCTCTGAATTGATACCATGCGGGTCAAAGGCATTAACATCTAGTGAGCGCAGTTCAATATAAGCGATGCCTCTTTTTCGCAATGCTGTTGATGGTTTTTCATCCTCCAGCAAAATTTGTTTTGGCCTGACGGTACTGTAGTATTCATTTTCAATTTGCAGGATATTGGCATTTAATTGTTGGTACTCGCCATTGTCTTTTACGCCTATTTCTTGGTACGCCGTACACGGTGTATTGATCGCGCACTGCATGCTTTCAACATAGGCGTCCAGTGAATCGTAGCACGCCTTTATGCCGGCTAAATCTTCTTTATTATTCTGGTAACCAATATCACCCAGACGTAAGGATGTCGCATAAGGTTCGAAATAAGTATTGTCGTTAAATGATTGCAACATTGTGCGCTGGCCGTTTAAAAATGATTTACAAACGGCTGGCGACGCACCAAACAAGTACGGCACCAACCAGCCATAACGCAATAAATTTCTCACCAGTGCCATGTATTGATCGGAGATAAAATCCTGTATCGGTTCATTATTTTTCAGCAACTGCTGGTAACGCGACCAAAAGGCATCCGAAAATGAATAGTTAAAATGCACGCCAGCAATCACCTGCATGGAACGACCGTAACGCAAACCCAAACCACAGCGATAGACTGTTTTCATCTGCGCAGCATTGGACGAACCATAATGCGCCAAAGGAATACTGGTTTCACCGGAAACCACACAGGGCATACTGGTTGCCCATAAAATTTCATTGTCTAAACTACGGTAAATAAAATTTTGAATATCATCCAATGACTGAATAACCTCGGTCACCGAATCACAGGGTGGTGTTACCAGTTCTGTTAGGGCTTCTGAAAAATCTGTGGTTATTTGTGGATTCGTCAGAGCAGAGCCCCAGGCGACAGGATGCGATGTCTGTGCAATACCGCCTTCTGGCAACACCCGCAGACTCTCTTTTTCCAGACCAATTTTGGACTCTGCCAGTGCTGCTTCAATATCGGAAGCAACCAGCAGTGATAGGCGTTGTTGGAGTAGCTGATTCAAGATTATTATTAGCGTGACTAGATAAGGGTTTAATTATACTACTTTATCGAGTACTAACAGGCCGATACCTTTCTTTATGCACGACCTTTTTCACTAATCGCTGTCACTAAGCACCACTCGAAAGCGCGGCTTACTGCTTTTCGAAGCAACATTGTCGTTGTCGTTCTGCCGTACTATCCGATATTCGAACTTACAGCCCATCGCTTTTGCTGCCCGAGCCATCATCTTCAAAGTAACAGCCCCGCGACCTTCATCTTTTTCCAGCACCGAAATTCTTGCCGCACTGACCTGCATGCGCTCAGCAAGCTGAAAACCTTTTAGTCCCTGTTTTTTGCGCATATGGCGAATCCAGGTTGAGTTTCTCATAATACATACCTCATGCAATAAATAAATATAAACATTAATAATTAATATATACATTAATATCATACAAAACACAATAAAAAAACCAGGCGCTACTCTCTATTTTTTACCGGTGAAAATTAAGCTGGGTCAACGTAAGCTATTGGTGCAAAGGTCTCTTTATCGGCATTAAGGGAAGTTGGCAGTAGGCAGTTATCAGTCGGCAGTTAAAGCATAACAACTAAAAATAACGTCTACTTATATGATGTTGGCGATGGTTTTGTTTTTAACTGCCTACTGCAAACTAATAACTGTCAACTTCCCTTTCGTGTCAGCATGCGACTTCAAGCATTAATGAACCAGGACTACTAGTCCAATACATGCGAAATCAAGCCATCCGCCAGTTTGGGTTCAAACCAGGTCGATTTTGGTGGCATCACTTCGTTGGCATCGGCCACCGCCATCAATGCTTCCATGCTGGTTGGGTAAAACGAGAAGGCAATTGCCATTTCTCCGCTATCGACACGTTTTTCCAGCTCAGCCAGACCACGAATACCGCCGACAAAATCAATCCGTGTATCGGTGCGCTGATCGGCTATACCCAGCAATGGTTCGATCAGATTGTCTGCCAATAAACTCACGTCAAGCGAAGCCACAGGGTCATTGGGGACAAGTTCAGTATTAATGGACAAACGATACCACTGACCATCAAGGTACATACCAAACTCTGTTGCTTGCGTCGGTTTAACGGCGGTGGCCACCTCGCTTACACTAAAAGAATTTTTTATTTTCTGCAATAGCTGGTCTTTGTTTAAGCCATTCAAATCGCAAATCACACGGTTGTAATCCAGAATATTCATCTGATTATGCGGATATATAACGGACAGAAAGTAGTCACTGCTGCAATCACCATTGCCATCATTCATGGCATGGCTTTTAGCCACTCTTGACGCAGACGCCGAGCGGTGGTGACCATCTGCAATATAAATGGCATCCATAGCATCAAAGCCCACACTGATTTCCTCTACGGTGGTTTCATCATCAATAATCCAAAATGTGTGCTGCACGCCGTCATCCGCGGTAACATCAACCAGCGGTGTTTGCTGAGTGGTTTGTTGCAAAATAGCGTCCATATCCGCCTGCGATTTATACGCCAGTAGCACCGGACCGGTCTGCGTATTTAACGCTTCAATCTGGCGAACACGGTCGTCTTCTTTCGTCGGTCGGGTATATTCATGTTTGCGCACACGATTAATATCGTAGTCAGCAACAGAAGCAACAGCGACCAAACCCACCTGCGAATGGCCATCCATAATCAGGCGGTAGACGTAATAACAGGGTTTCTCTTCACGCATCAAAATGCCTTCTGCCATCATTTTTTGCATATTTTCAGCCGATTTAGCATATACCGTCGGGTCATAAGGGTCGGTACCTTCAGGCAAATCAATCTCGGCTTTTGAAATATGCAGAAAACTCCACGGACGATCAGCAGCACGTAACCGCGCTTCAGCCGTATTTAACACATCATAAGGTGGCGCCACAACTTCTTCAGCACGTTCAGGAACCGGTCGCAGACCAGTGAAGGGTTTAATTAGAGGCATTGTATTTCCCAGTGAGTTTTAATGCGGGAATTATACATGCGCTGCGATTGCGGCGCAGGAGAAATATTCTTCATCGCGTAACAACTGCATACGCAGTAAACATACGCTATCGGCAAGTAGGGAAACAGCGATAAGCAATGCAGTGATGAAATTTTTGAACTTGAAAGCGTCTTTTTGGTTAGAATTCACAGACTTACTTTTAGATCAATCAAAATGGGAACAACTAACGTGATTATCAAACCAAGAACGCGCGGATTCATTTGCACCACGGCACACCCTACTGGCTGCGAGACCAATGTTAAAAACCAGATTGCACGTGTGAAAGCGGATGGCATGGTGGCGAATGGCCCAAAAAATGTTCTGGTCATTGGCGCTTCCACTGGCTATGGTCTGGCTTCACGGATAACGGCGGCTTTTGGTTCTGGCGCTGCCACCTTGGGTGTTTTTCTTGAAAAACCCGCCACTGAGAAAAAACCAGGTTCTGCTGGCTGGTATAACTCTGGGGCTTTTGAAAAAGCCGCGCACGCGGAAGGTCTGTATGCAAAAAGTATTAATGGCGACGCCTTCTCCAATGAAATGCGTGCGCAGGCCATCGAAATAATTAAACAAGACATGGGGCAGATCGACCTAGTGGTTTATTCCCTTGCCTCACCGGTACGCAAATTACCGGATACCGGCGAGCTCATTCGCTCGGTTTTAAAACCTATCGGTGACACTTATAAAGCCACCGCGGTGGACACCAGCAAAGATATTCTTATCGATGCCGAAATAGAACCTGCCAGTGAGGACGAGATACGAAATACCGTAACCGTTATGGGCGGCGAAGATTGGCAATTATGGATGACGGCACTGGCGACAGCCGGCGTTTTAGCCGATGGTGTAAAAACCGTTTCTTATAGCTATATTGGCACCGATATAACTTGGCCTATCTACTGGCACGGTGCACTAGGCAAAGCCAAAGAAGATATGGATAGAGCCGCCGCTGATCTGCGCCTTACACTGGCTGACATTAACGGTACAGCCAATGTTGCGGTACTTAAAAGCGTAGTCACACAAGCGTCGGCTGCGATACCGGTGATGCCTTTATACATCGCCATCGGCTTTAAAGTTATGAAAGAACTGGGTGTTCACGAAGGTTGCATTGAACAAATAAACCGCTTGTTTCACACGCAATTATACAAAGAAGGTGGCGCTGACCTCGACGACACAGCGCGCATCCGCATGGATGACTGGGAGTTACGCGACGATGTACAAAACGAAGTCAAAGCACTTTGGCCGCAGGTCACTAACGACAACCTTTTTGAAATAACCGATTATCAGGGTTATAAAGATGAGTTTTTAAGATTGTTTGGTTTTGGATTAAATGACGTAGACTATGAAGCAGAAGTGGACACGCTCATTACTTTTGAGCCTGTATCCCTTAAGGAACCTCTGAATAAGTCGTGAATCGGCATCTTGCAGGTTAGCTTATCCTGCTTCCGCGTTGTGAAACTTCGCAATAGCCAGCTATTACGCGCGTTCCACGCCTTGAACCAGAACAAGCTAATCTGCAATCTGCTCGACCCAGACTTGTTCAGAAGCTCCTTAAAGAATAATCTTGAAAATAGTGATAGCACTGAGCTGTAAATAGTTCTGCGAAACACATGCCACGGCCAGTTACGCAGAACTATTTACAAGCTATTAATACCCCGTCATTACTCAATTTTAATATACGAAAAACCTTGTGACTGAAGCTCTGCGATTCTTACCACGCCTGAAGGCACCAATTCCACAGCATCCATTACTTTGGCTTTATCCAGACTAATACCTGTACGAGTAATATCGCACAACTCTAGTTTGACATCATACAAAGAAGCCAGGCTCGAAAGTCTGCCAGTATTGCTTTCACGCCGCTCTGCCATTTCTTTGTCTTCTGCAAAAGGTGTATTTTTTAGCTTTTCATCCGTTAGAAAGCGGATGCCATGGGCGACAAAAACAATGCGCACATCGTAATCCACCATCTCATTCTGATAATACAACATCATATTATTGATACTGGTTAACATCGCGCTAAACCTTCTTGGGTCAGAAAAATCTGCATGATAAACCACTTTTATCATGTCATCGTCATCTGCCAATACTGCCGAACCGGTAAAGCTTGTCGCCAAAAAAACAGCCATTAGCAACGTCTTAAATAAACTTTTCATATTTTTTCCCCAGAAAATTCAGCCTAAAAATTAATGTACTCTACAAATCTTGTCCAACCATAACTTATTTCCTTATGAATTACCCTGTTTTATACCCGGAATTCGCCGATAAAACCGACAGTGTTGCTGCTTGAGCACAGCTTGGCGGCACCCTGGAGGTTGACTGGCGGGAGTCGTAATCGAGGGCTGGTAGATTACTCAGGTGCGCTGCGCTTGGCTCGTTTGTTTTCTCGCTCACCCTGTGTTTAGGCTTCCGGCACATCACTAAGTACAAATAACAATCCTTTTTCTACCCAGATTTTCACCTTGATACCTTTGACATAAACTTCGACCGGTAATTCACCCTCTTCTATTAACGGCATTTTATCGAATACATCTTTTCGATATTCTACTTGATACAACATTTGCACTACATCCGAGCCTGGTTTTTTCACTCTCAGTTGAGCGGCGGTTATACCCTGCAAAGAACAATAACGCCCTCCTACTAATTCAAGCCCTGCATCACTAATCAATTGGCTATTCATCGGCAGGAAGTCCAGCCTTGTAAAATAATCACGAATGCTCTTTATGCTACTGGTTTCAATCTCTAATGGTTTTAGTTTGAGATGATGACTCGCCACCTCCAATGCAATCTTTTCGCGCATATCAGGCTGTTCCGTGACTTGAGGTAAAACGAACAATGCCAACACAAAAACTGCAAGCACCGTAGAAACAAGCAAAGCGTATTTAAAATTCCGCGGTGCGCTTTCCTGCTCAACATTGTCTACCAGCGACTCAAGTTTCTGTAATTGAATAGCAGTGAGTGATTTTGATTCGAGATGCTCTCGTACAGAATTCTTCAATGGCTTACTCATTTCTTATTACCTCTCGATATATTATCGTTCAGGTTTTTTGAAACAACATCGTTGTTCGCCAATTGTATTTTTTTCCTTAATCGATAAATCCTAGACAATACAGTGCCTCTTGGCACGCCAATCTGCTGCGAAATCTCTTGCGCCGTCATTCCCTCTATTGTCCAATAATATAAAATTTCTCGTTCGAACGGATCAATTTTTTGCCACACTGCTTCAAGTTCAACTTGCGCCAATACAATGTCTTCGAGCGAGGACACGTCTATAGCAACAGCACTTTCCTCGTCAAAAACTTCTTCAGGAAAGCGTTTTTTCTTTCGATATTCATCAATAAATCGATGACGTATAATTGTACGTACATACGCTACTGCACCACCTTGCTTACTGCTAGACTGATTGTGTAAATATTTCTCTAGCGCATAATGCAACAAATCATAAGCATCATCCTCATTTACACAGAGGGAATAGGCATAACGAAAAAGCTTGTGCAGCACATGCTTATCAAATACTTCTGAATCATTCATATTACAGGACACCGGTAATCCAGCCGTTAGCAATTAATCCGGGTAGTAATTCATCCACATTACACTGCTCGTTTACATTTAACTGGCAAGACTCGATGGTCTTTTGCAATGATTGCTGACCAATAAAATTATGGAGTAATTGATATACACACTGGCTAACCTGAATAACCACTGGCGTGTTTTTTTCACGGTACACCAGTAAGTATTGCGACTCTGTTAGCGCCTGAATACTGTCATGAATACCGGCCTGAATATTTTTTGATTCAGACGATGACTCATTATTGTTACGCAACCATATTTGATGAATCGGAAATTTAAAACAAAACAGTGCTAAGGATTTACTGAGTTGAAAATACAATGGCTTTTGGCTTTTCATACGGTCTGCAAATAAATTAAAGTCAAATACCGCGTCATCTTCTGCGTAGTAGGCGGCATGTACCAAAAATTCCAGGCTGGTAAGATCTGGTAAGTAGCTATACTCCGCGGGCAGCCGCCCTGTTTCAATAATCGAATTTAAATGCTGACTAAAGGTAGCACCATATCTATTCAAATCGGACGAACCGCTTACATCAGCACTAACGTACGCTTTGGCAATTGCGCAAAACGCATCACTGCCCAGTATTTTTTCACAAGCGGGATAAATAACTTTTAGCGCATTTATTTTCGAGCCATTCACATTATTCTGATATATTTTAATGGCAAGTTGCGGTGAAATTTTTGATGACAATTCTATTGTTTGAACAAAACAATCTGTCTCCTGTGCGGGTTTCACCAAAACAGAGGTAAACACATCGATATGTTGCAGTAAGGTCAGAGACATGATGCGACTGTTGATAAACCTTCTAGGTTTTCAGCAATAATATTTTTTGCTGATTGTCTTTCGCCAAGTAAAACATCGAAGCTTGGAATATCGTTGTCCCATTCAATTAATGTCGGAGCACAGTGGCCTTGCTGTATATAATATTTAAATAAATCCCACACGGGTTCGCTCACACTATTATTGTGCGCATCGATAAGATAGTCTTTTTTATCCTCAAAACCGGCCAGATGAACTTCACCAACCGATGCTAAAGGCAGTGCATCGATAAAATCTTTGGCAGCGTAACCGTGATTAAACTCATTCACATAAGCATTATTAATATCCAGCAATATGCCACAGCCGGTGCGACTGACAAGTTCAGACAGAAATTCTGCCTCAGTCAAAACAGAGTTTTTGAATTGCAAATACATTGATACATTTTCAATTAGCATTTTTCTGCCTAAAAAATCTTGCACTTCATCAATACGACGACAGACATGATGCAAAGATTCCTCAGTATAAGGAAAAGGTAGCAAATCATTAAAATGATGCTCACCGTGTTGTGTAAAACACAGGTGATCTGAAATCAATACCGGATCATATTCCACAATCATACGTTTGACTGTAGAAAGATAATTTCTATCCAGCGCGTCAACGCCAGCAAGGGACATGTCAACACAATGAAAGCTTAATGGGTAGTACTCTCGCACTGCCGCCAATTGTTGGGGTATCAGACCGCCTTGCGCAGTATGATTATCCAATAGCACTTCAAACCATGACACGTCGGGTTGCTGCTGGATAATCTGTTTGATGTGCGCCGAACGCAGACCTAAACCTACACTACATTCTTGCAAGGTGACTGACTGATTTTTCATATTACGGGGTTTTCATATGGCGACTAAACGGATGAAAAGGCTAGCCCTTTCATCCGACTCGCGAATACGTTGCTATATTATTTCGCAGGTTTAACCGCAGCAACAAAACCACCAGTAATTTTGGTACAAGTGCCTTTAGGAACATAAACCCATTCTTTGTCGTCATTATCAATTTTTGCCTGACCAGAACATTTATGTTTACCGTCCAGTGAGCCACAATCATTCATCCCAATTTTTACTATACCAGCACATTTTTCCCATTGTTTCGGTGTCTCCGGTACGGCATTAGCACTACTCGCCATCATGGTTGCACTTAGCGCCAGTACACCTGCCAGTGTTGATTTGAGTATTTGATCTTTATCTTTCATATTTTTCTCACGTTATGGTTAATATTTAGACACAAATGTGTGCCTAAACACTAATACGAACAAAACAGTGATTTGATTGCATGATAAAGAAATTTATTTACAAGTTTTTTTATAGCAGGCTTAAAGGCACCTCTATATAATTGCTTGTACCCTTAAGACAATTGAGGAAGCAGCCTACGGCGCAACGGTTTTATCGCCAGTATCAGTAAAATGAAGGTGCTTACCCACGAAACAATGCCTGGCAGCATGGTATGCGCTTCGCCCATATTTACAGTAATCTGCCATTGCTGTGTACGCAACAACCATTCCAGTAAGAAATCCATTACCAAACTAAAAGCAACAAAGTATCTTCAGCAATAAATGATTTTATGAAACCCGCAGCAAATAACCCAAGCAGTAGCCAAAAAGCCATATCAAGGAATACTAGCCAAATATTGTTGAGTAAGGTCATGAGCATGCTAATCTACACCTAATTAATAGAGGCGCCCTAAAGTAGGTAATCGGTATCCTTTGCATCCGCATCAATGGTAAAAACCACCCTTAACCAGAAAAATGCAGTTCATACATTTATAACATGGTTGTAGCACGCTTAAACCTGAGAATTTATCATGATTAATATCATCCCCATGCTACTGGTAGTCACGACTATGCAGGTGGCACAGCCTGTGACCATCACCACCCCTGAGTTGGAAGTTCAATTCACGCCGCGAACACCGAACCAAATGGGATCATTTTACGAAGCACGCGGTTTTCCTGCAGAAATGCGCAGTATTCTTAAACAACAATGTATTATTACCGTCAGAATTTTAAATACCAGCCAAAATAAAATATGGCTGGACCTGAAAAACTGGGAATTTTTCTCTAATGATAAACCAATACACCGCGAGCACCGTGACTACTGGAAAAAACGCTGGCAAGAGATGAACATACCTTTAAGCAAACAATCCACATTTCGTTGGACCTTGCTGCCTGAAGCATTGGACTATCTTCCCGGTGAACGTGAAGGCGGCAACATAGCTTTACCTTTTACAAATAAAGCTATCAGCATCCGCGCAACATTTGTCACCGGCGACCAGCAGCAGGGGAAAACCATTACCATTCGCACCGATAAACTTTTTTGTGCCGAGGATACACCATGAGAAAAACGACAGGTATTTTAAAGCTCTTACTCATCATTTGCAGCTTGTGTGTTAGCTATGCAATTAGTGCAAATGAGATGACGCCTCCCTTCGGTATTCGCCACTATGACATCGGGGCGGCACAAAATTTCAATTTGTATGATCTTGATGGTGAAAAATTTGAACTAGCAAGCACTAAAGGCAACTGGGTATTTCTGCACTTCTGGGCTAGCTGGTGTGGCCCTTGTCGAAAGGAGATGCCGGTTATACAAAAACTCGCCGATGCAATGCAGGAAAGTGATTTTCAGATTGTGATGGTCAACACCGCAGAAGACGAAGATACCGTATTTGAATTTTTAGCGACGATTGATGTTGAACTAAACAGCTTAATGGATGTTGATGGACAGGTGACCGAAGTATGGAAGCCGCGAGGTTTGCCAACCACTTTTTTAATTAACCCTGAAGGTGAAGTGAAATATCAGGCAATCGGTGGACGTGAGTGGGACAACACCAAGTACATTGATTTTCTCAAAAAACTATCGCAACCCTAGTAGGCAAGCAGCGACAAAAAACTTCAAAATAACATCTCCTTAAATTGTTTCATTTTTTCTTCGCTGGTGTCTCTTTTCATGACATAACCCACATGCATATCCAGCCTACCTTCATTAATCAATTGCCTGCTTAACTCTATACCCCACATCGAATTGATACGGTTTGGCAATAATGAATAGCGCACATCCATAATTAAATTTGGATCTTTCCTGCTTACAGCAAGAAAATCGTCCGAGAACCAGCGGAAACGTTCGATGTCTTTCGCTTGCTGACTTTCAACTGGCAGCCACGGGAAATCACGTTTTACATTTAGTTTCTGAATAGAAGTACCGTTTATTATTTCAGACTGCCATAACAATTTAACCGCGTCCACGTAATAACGACCATCGTACTCATAAATCATTCGCCACAAATGGCGATTACCAAAACTCGGTTTTACCTGCATACGCTCTACCTGATGACCACGCTGTTCTGCTAGTTGATGCAGCATGTTTTCAGCGCGTTGGTGTTGCACCAAACCCAGACTTAAAAAGATGATGGCATAGGCAAAAGCAAACCGGGCATAGCGCGCATTTTTTCGGTAGGCAGCAAATAATACCAGCGCAACAATCGGTAACGTAAAGAGCGGATCGATAATTGACACTGTATTCCAAGCAAAACGCTGTGATGAAAACGGCCATAACAACTGCGTACCATACGAGGTACAGGCATCTAGGAAACCATGTGTGGCATAACCCAGAAAAGAAAATAAATATACCTGACGAAAAGATAATTTAGCCGCCGGCCATTTTCTTAAAAACCAGCCGGATGACATCACCGCATAAAAACACAAAGCACATATCAGCGCACCCACTGGAATGAAAATCAGTGCATGCGTAAACTGGCGATGGAACTCTAAAAATAACATCGGGTCTTCGGCAGAACGAATAAGTATATCGAGATCAGGCGCCATACCTGACACTGCACCAATAACTAAGGCGCTACGCTGTTGTGACTTATTACTGGCAAACGATTGCGAAAGACTGGCGCCGAAACTGGCTTGCGATAAAGGATCCATTAAAATTTATTGCTGGTTGGTGGTTAATCGGTAGTTGATAGTTGAGGTTAATCAATCGCTCGACGAAAGACCGAAGGCAAGTGAAAGCCCGCTAACTATAACAAATTGATTCTGTTATGGGTGCCTCTATTAATTCTGGTTTGAGCAGATTGAGATTCGGGATGTTCAAGAACAAGGCGCTAAGTGCTTGTAATAGTTATTCTATGGCAAGTACTTAGTAACGTAACTATTGGAAATTCTGGGCTCAAGATGCCAATCCATGAATTATTAGAGGTGCCCTTTGTAACAGAAGGAAACTATAATAGTTTGTGCCTGTCTATCCTGTGCTGCATACTACCGACCATTATGACTGAAAAAGAATTCACCGAAATTTCACTGACGCTGGGGCTAACCTTTGGCATTGGCTATATGCTGTTTATTGTCTATAAACTGGCAGAAGAATCGAAAGCCGGGCGTTATGGCATGATGATTTTATTTTTTGCTTTGGGGCTGGGAATATTTGGCTTTGCTGCCAAATATGTCATCAAGTGGTATTTGGAAGTATAAATAAAAGTTAAGCAATATCAGATTAATTCTGACTGACACACTGTCGTATGATATCGGCAATTTCTGGTCGGCAGGAGCCGCAATTGGTACCCGCCTGACAGATTTCTCCGACCGCTTCGACACTGTTTACACCCTGCGTTGCCACCACCTTAGCGATGGTTTTTTCACCCACATTAAAACAGGCACAGATTATTCTACCGGTGTCGTCCACATCTGCTGGTGGCAATCCCATTAACAAACTGGCACGCTCTTTTGGCGAAATAGTCGCCTTCTGAAACAGACTAATCAACCAGTCTCTGGGTGGTAACAATATTGAAGAATCAATAAATATCACGCTGTCTAAACAGCCATCAATAAACCGTGCCGCACGATAATGACCATCAGTCTTGTCATAAAACTCTATCCATTCCTCACCATCTTCTACATTGAGCAAGGTTTTAGCGTGCAGCGCCCAGTCTTCTGGTTGCTCTTTACCCGCAATTTCGTAACGCCAAAAACCCTTGCCTCGCGAACGCGCCCAGTAGCGTGAATATTTCAATGCGGGCTTATGCCGAGAAATAATAAAACCATACCAACGCGCATCACAAGGTTTAATACAGGCGACCGCATGTTTAAATTCGGGCTGACCAGAAATCGGATCGACCACGGTTTTGATTAAACTGCCCACTCTTGCCATGCCACTGAATTGTAAGTTCCAATGCATCGGCACAAAGATAGAACCGGTTTGCTGGCGTTTTGTCAGTCGTACTCGAACAAAAATACTAGCGCCTGTTTCACTGCTAATCTGCGCTAACTTGCCGTCTTCCAAATTAAACCGCGCCGCATCATCGGGGTCAATTTCGACAAAGGGTTCTATCCGGTGCGCAGATAATCTTGGCGACATGCCGGTGCGGGTCATGGTGTGCCATTGGTCGCGCACACGACCGGTATTTAAGATCAACGGGAATTCATCGCTCACCGCAACGGCGGGAGGTCTGGGAGTAATCGCAATAAACTGGGCACGGCGATCCGCCGTACTAAACAGACTATCGTGATACATCTGTTGGCTTACTTGTGGTTTTTTTCTGTCTGTGATGGGCCACAGCACTGGCTGCATATTGTTATATTCACGCAGTGTCATATCAACCAGACCGGACAAGTCTAACTGGCGTTTGTCATCTTTTTTATAGGCAGTCAGTCTGGCATATTCATCGAATATTTCCGCTGTAGAACGGTAAGGAAAAGCCTCTTTGTATCCCATTACTTGTGCAAACTCGGTGATAATTTGCCAATCATGTTTTGCCAAACCTGGCGTACTTAAGAAAGGCCGCTGACGTGAAATGCGGCGCTCCGAATTAGTCACCGTTCCATCACGTTCTCCCCATGTAGTCGCCGGTAGGCAAATGTCCGCCAGCCTCGCCGTATCGGTATCCGCAACGCAATCAGAAACGACAACAAACTCACATTTTTCCAACGCGGCTTTTACACGGTCAGCATCGGGCATGCTGACCACCGGATTTGTCGCCATAATCCAGATTGCCTTGATGTTATTTTTTTCTATCTCGTCGAAACAATCAATGGCTTTAAACCCAGATTTTTTTGCCAGTGTTGTGGTTTGCCAAAACTGTGCAACGATGTCTCGGTGAGTTTCGTTATCAATTTCCATGTGCGCGGCAAGCTGATTCGCCAGCCCACCCACTTCGCGTCCACCCATAGCATTGGGCTGACCGGTAAGGGAAAACGGCCCCATGCCTTTGCGACCGATTCGTCCACTCAATAGATGACAATTAATGATGCTGTTAATCTTATCCACACCACTGCTGGATTGATTTATTCCCTGAGAAAAAACCGTCACTACTCGTTCAGTACGGGCAAACAAACGGTAAAACTGCTCAACATCGTCAAGCGTTAAATCACATGCAGCCGCAACCGTATTCACATCAGGCGATGACAAACGTGCAGCAGCCAATGCCTGTTCTACCCCGGCAGTTGAAGTGCTAACAAAATGTTGATCCAGTTCACCCGCCGCTTCTAACCATACCAGCAAACCATTAAACAAAATGCCATCAGTACCAGGGCGCAACGGCAAATGCAGATCACTAATATCGGTGGTCTGCGTACGCCGTGGATCGATGGTGATTATTTTTACGTTCGGGTTTGTCTGCTTGCTGTGTTCTATACGCTGATATAAAACCGGGTGGCACCAGGCAGTATTGCTGCCCACTAGTACAACCAATTGCGCACGTTCCAAGTCATCGTAGCTACAGGGCACCACGTCTTCGCCAAAAGCACGCTTATACGCGGCAACCGCCGATGACATGCACAAGCGCGAATTGGTATCGATATTGGCAGAGCCAATAAAGCCTTTCATCAATTTATTGGCAACGTAATAATCTTCTGTCAGCAACTGTCCGGAAACATAAAATGCCACCGCGTCAGGGCCATGCTGTTCAATGACTTCGCTGAATTTAGCCGCCATCTGTGCGTAGGCATATTCCCAGCTAATCTGCTCACCGTGCATTTCAGGGTATAACAAACGCTCAGCCAGATGCACCGTTTCACCTAACGCCGAACCCTTGGAACATAAACGTCCAAAATTGGCGGGGTGGTCTGGGTCACCCTGCACTTCCACACGACCGCTCTCATGCATGGTAACAATAACGCCACAACCAACACCGCAATAGGGACAGGTCGTTTTGGTACTGCTGGCACTCATCGTTGTTCCTGTGGTAATTGCATGGCTTTGTAGAAGAAGTTAGCCGTTTTCAGCCGCTGGTGAAACTTGATGGCTTACATTTTTATTACGCAGGTGATTTGCCATAACGGTTAGCGCGCTCATCAATTCTTCAGCAAGATGACCCGATAGATTCAGTTGATCAGTGGCGTACTGTGCGCACATCAACCACTGGTCTCGCTCTGCGTCACCTATTTGAAAAGCCATATGTTTGCGACGCAGCCGTGGGTGACCAAACGCTTCAACATACAATGCCGGCCCGCCTAACATACCACTCAAAAACATAAACAAACGCTCACGCGCATGCGACAAATCTGTCGAATGCATTTTTCTCACATGCGCGACGTCGGTATTAGCATCCATAAAATTATAGAGCTGAGTGACAAATGTTCGCAGTACTGGCTCACCGCCAAGTCGAGAATATAGGTCGTCTGTTGCACACATTATTTATCTTTCCAAATATCGAGTCGGTCGCGGGAATGGGTTAAAACCAGGGAATCCCACAAATACATTTTATAAGCGTCGCATAATATAGACATTGATAATTGTCATGCAGCAAGCAGCAAGCTTATACGTTTCAAGAGGTGATCTAACAGGTCGAACTTTCAGACCAAGGTTGCGGCTGGATTTTATGATTCAATGACTTTATTTAAACCGGCAATATCAAGGTTAAAGTAATTAGAGCGAATTTCCTGTATCAAGTTCAGACGCTTGAACTCAGAAATAGTACGGCTGGCGGTTTCAATCGTGATGCCCAGTATCGAGCCAATATCTTCACGACCAAACAAATGGCACTCACTGCTGCCCTCTTCGAGTAGACGCAGCAACAGATTTGCCATGCGTTTTTTTGCTGAGCCTGTGGATAATTGTGTGAGCCAGGCATCTGCATCGGACAGCGCTTTTTGCCATCGCTGCATCAGGTCTTTACGAAACTCTGGGTTGTCCTGACATAACTTTTTAACCGCCGTCTGCGGATAGCGGCACAGTTGTGTGCGCCTCAAAACAACAGCCTCGTGTTCATATTTCGAACCGACCAACGCTTCCAGACCAATCACATCGGTGCTATGCATAAGACGAACAATGCGCTGTGTTCCATCCGGTAAATACCGTACCAACTTTATTAAACCACTGCGCACAGTAAACAAGTGGTTACCCACATCACCCACTTTGTAAAGCACATCACCAGGTTTCATATCGACTTGTTCAACCGTGGCATGTACAAGATCGAAATCTTGCGCTGTTAAGCCACTAAACAGCGCAGAGCTTCGTATTGAACAATTGAAGCAATCAGCATTTTTTTGCCATGATTGCGTAAGTGTCACTCGCTTAACCACCGTCGAATCCCAGATAATTTCATTAAACCGAATAATACTCTCTTTAAACCCTGTAACCGACCATTATTTGATATTACAAAACCATTCAGTCTTCAAAAGCGTAATCATAGCGTTGCAATAATGCCCGCGCATCGTCGCCATAACGCCGTATCCATTGCTGTAATACAGATTTGCTAATTTTACTGCCCATTTTCAGGTGCTTTTCCAGACGCGCCAAACCTTCATCGGCAATGCGATCTTCTCGTGAAACACCGGGCGTTGATTTTTTTATCATGGCTTATTGGTACAGCGATTATTGACAGTGATGGATAGAAAGATACGTCTCAGCGCACATAATAACAAAATTGACACCATCAGATAGTACATGGCAATGTATAACCCGACGCGGTGCATTAGTATTTGATGTTGCCGACTTAATCAAAGACACGTTGATACTGCCGTGGGCATTTATCTGCGCCAAAGAAGGCGCAACCGAACAGGAATTTCGCCAGCAATGTTTACAAAACTTCACCAAACATAAAGCACTGGATTTTATGTTTGGTGCGGTCCAACAGGCGAGCCAGACAAAATGGATGATAGGAGGCTACACCCAGTTTTCAATACTCAGGTTTTCAACACGGCTAAATTCTTTAGTATTGTTAGTGATGACAGTCAAATTCAGCGTCAACGCATGTGCGGCAATCCACAGATCATTACCACCAATAATGTTACCCTGTTTTTCCAACAGGCTACGAATATTGCCATAGGTTTTAGCGACTTCTACCGACATTGGTTGAACGGGAAGGCGCTCTC
>CAZYYW010000001.1:70438-80573 GCA_964651445.1 uncultured Thiotrichaceae bacterium | reverse complement strand
GCAGGATAAGCTAACCTGAAAGATGCCGATTCACGACTTATTCAGAGGCTCCTTAGTAAGATTTGATGAATGCTAAACACAAGATGCAAATACGGCAGCAGTGACCGCATTGTTAAGACTGTGTCATATTGTATTTTTGTAATACTGACGGTGAAAAAGGCAGTGACATTATCCTGACATGGCTTCAAAAAGGCGTGACGTATTCTTGGCATGCAAAGGCATAATCTGGCTATCTGACTGATAGTTAATAAGATTTAAAAGTAGGCATGCTCCTTGCTTTATTGATTACAGAAATTGAGATGAACAAAGGTGTTGTCAATGAATCATCAAATACCCACAAATGGGATGCAACAAGCAGGTGAACAATTGGAAAAGGCTTTCCAGTTGTTCAATGAGCATTCTGAAAAGCTGGCAGATTCATATGAGGGATTACAGGAGCGGGTTGATCAGTTGTCAAATGAACTCGCCTGTGAACGTGACCAGCGTTTAATAGAGCTGGCAGAAAAAGAATCACTGGCAGTACGGTTAGAAGGCTTGCTTGACGCATTACCTGCAGGTGTTGTTGTTTTGGATGACAACGGAATAATTATACAAACAAACAAAGTGGCAAACGAAATACTGGAGTTTGAACACAAGGCCGTTGATTTGATCGGAAGACAATGGGCAGTGTTAGCAAAGAAAGTATTTATTAACGAAGGTAAGGAATTAAGGTTAAAAGATGGTCGTTGGTTGAATATTACAGCCTGTGCATTAGAAGGCTCTGTGGCTAATAACGTTATAGATGGACAACGACAATGTACTCCCCCAGGAAAAATAATTTTAATTTCAGATGTCAGTGAAACGCGCACATTACATAAAAAACTTAACCAGCAACAACGTTTGAGTTCACTGGGTGAAATGATAGCAGGACTAGCACACCAGATTCGGACACCCTTAGCTTCAGCAATGTTGTATATCTCAACCGCGAACCATCCATCGACTACCCTGGAAAAAAGATTGTCACTGGCGGAAAAGGCAAAACATAGATTGTGTCATCTTGAGCGTATGGTAAACGATATGTTGATATTTGCCAGAGGAGACGTGATCGATGCAGAACAGATAAATGCATCAGTGTTTTTCAACAAACTTGTAAAGTTGGTTGAATCAGATTATGAGGCGCAACAAATAACACTTTTTGGTGATAATGCTTTAAAGCGCGTATTGATCCACATTAATTCAGACATGGTATTGAGTGCGGTACAAAATATTATCAACAATGCGATTGAAGCCAGTAATGCTTCGAGTGTGAATAAGCCACGCAAAGTGCAGCTTAGAGTGGTACTTAATGATGAAAATGAGATAGTGATTAATGTTGTCGATAATGGTAGTGGCATGTCGGATGAAATTAAAGACAAAATATTAGAACCATTTTTTACCACAAGAGAAAATGGTACAGGTCTTGGTTTGTCTGTAGTGAGTGCAACAATTAATCGATACGGTGGCGAATTAAAAATATTTTCGGAAAAAAACAAGGGAAGTGATTTTAGTATCACCTTCCCATGTGTTGAACAACACATGGACTTGTCAACAAGCCGGATAGCAGAAGGTTTTAACCATCGTAGTGTCGAACGAAAACTAAAAATGGCGCAGAGTCATGAGGTAAAGGTATGAAGCATAATACAGTTTTAGTTATTGAGGATGACCCGTCCTTGCGTGAAGTAATCTGTGAAACGCTGCTGCTGGAAAAATACCAGGTAGTGAGTGCAAGCAACGGTGAGCAAGCACTAGAAGTACTACAAAGAAATAAAGAGATCGTGTTAATTTTAAGCGATATACAAATGCAACCTATGGGTGGCCATGAATTATTAAAAATATGCCAGCAGCACTATAACGACCTACCGTTTATTTTAATGACTGCTTATGGAAGTATCGAAAGCGCCGTGAAGATGATACATGACGGTGCAGCAGACTATTTGGAAAAACCATTTGATACAGAAACCTTAATTGAATTGCTTGATCGTTTTATACCAAAAATAAAGAACAATTCGAAAAACTATATTGCTGTTGATGATAAAAGTGTGCAGTTGATTGCCGTTGCCAAACGTGTTGCATTAACCGAAGCCAGCGTTATGATTAGTGGTGAATCGGGTGTTGGAAAAGAAGTTGTTTCGCGTTTTATTCATAACAAATCTAACCGATCTCAGGGGCCATTTGTGGCAATAAACTGTGCTGCCATTCCTGAAAATATGCTTGAGTCTGAACTGTTCGGTTACGAAAAAGGTGCTTTTACTGGGGCATACAAATCTAAAGCTGGAAAATTTGAACAGGCACAAGGCGGCACATTATTGCTCGACGAAATAACGGAGATGGACTATTCCTTACAGGCAAAACTATTGCGTGTATTACAAGAACGCGAAGTTGAACGATTAGGTGGCAGCAAACCTATTCAACTGGATGTCAGAATATTGGCCACCACTAATCGAAATATTTATCAAGCTGTAGACGAAGGTCTGTTTCGTGAAGATTTATTTTATCGCCTAAATGTGTTTCCTTTACACGTTTCGCCACTGCGTGATCGTGTCGGTGATATTTTGCCTTTGGCACACAAAATACTCGATAGTTATTCGCCACCGGGTCATGACATTCGCTTTTCAGAAACCGCAAAGCGTCTTTTAAATAAACATTTGTGGCCGGGTAATGTACGAGAGCTGGATAACATGGTGCAGCGGGCATTGATTTTGAAGACAGGGAATATCATTGAGGATCAGGATATTCATTTAGAAAATAACGTTGTCAACACACAAACTGATCTTGTTCGTAATGATTTTGTTGTGGCAAAAGAACCTGATT
Source organism: uncultured Thiotrichaceae bacterium (assembly GCA_964651445.1). Taxonomy (GTDB): domain Bacteria; phylum Pseudomonadota; class Gammaproteobacteria; order SZUA-229; family SZUA-229. Next base: position 77,744 of record CAZYYW010000001.1, on the reverse strand, counting down.
TATCGGGTGATCTTAAAGCTCGTGAGCAGGATCTGATTATTACTGCATTAAAGGCGAAAAATAGTCGCAAAGAAGTTGCCGCAAGACTTGGCATTAGTGCAAGAACATTGCGTTATAAATTAGCAAGAATGCGTGACGCGGGTGTCGCTATACCGGTTTAATGTTTAAGTAAGCAAAATGAGTATCACTAGCAAGTTTTTACAGGCAATGCCGATAAAGATAATGAGATAAACCTCATAAAAGCATGGCAATGATTATAGAAATAAACACAACAAGGTGACCACGATGAGCAGTGTAGAAATCAATCAAGTATTGCAAGAAATGCGCAATATGACAGCATTGGCTGAAAACAAAACCAACGTTAATCAGGCACAGAATGTATCAGGAACTGACTTTGCTCAATTATTAAAGGATTCTGTTAATCATGTTGCCAACACACAAAAAGCAGGTTCGGCAGCGGCAACAGCATTTGAAGCAGGTGATCCGTCTGTCAATATAAGTGAAGTAATGATTGCGCTGCAAAAAGCCAGTGTTTCATTTCAGGCCATGTCACAAGTAAGAAACAGCCTGCTGACCGCTTATAGACAAGTAATGAACATGCCAGTTTAATTTTAAAATAAGCGTAAATATGTTAAAAAAATTTCGATTAATAGGATGTGAAAATGACAACATCAGCAACTAGTCTTGCAGTAAGAGCACAGGGCTTTAATTCATTACCGGCAGTTCGTCAGTTAGGTCTAATGGTCGGCTTGGCAGTTAGTGTTGCGCTTGGTGTCACGGTTGCTATGTGGTCACAAACACCTAATTACAGCATGTTATATGGAAATTTATCAATGAAGGATTTATCGGAGGTGGTTCAGTCACTCGACAGTGCGGGCATCAAGTATAAAATCGAAGGCAGTAGTGGAATACTTGTACCTGCCGATAAATTGAATGAAGCACGAATGGAACTCGCCTCTACCAGCATGTCTCCAGCGGGTGTTGTTGGTTTTGAAATACTGGACAAAGATCAGGGTCTAGGCAGTAATAGCTTTTTATTGAAAGCGCGTTATAAACGCGCTATTGAGGGTGAACTCGCACAATCCATTACTCGGTTGAATTTTGTTGAAGGTGCGCGTGTGCATCTTGCCATTCCAAAGCATTCTGCCTTTGCTCGCAAAAAAGGTAATCCGGCGGCTTCAGTGGTTCTGACGCTGACGCCTGGATGGGTGATTGACGACTCACAAACAGCATCAATCGTTAATATCGTTGCTTCCAGTGTGCCCGGCATGGGGGCAGAGGATGTTACGGTTGTTGATGGCAATGGACGATTATTAAGCCGAGAGGGAAGCAAGGCGGATTCAATGCTAGGCAGTACACAGTTTGAATACACCAAAAAACTAGAAGAACGCTTTGTGCAACGCATCATCGAAATCATAACGCCAATTGTGGGCACGGCAGGTGTAAGAGCAACGGTGGTTGCCGATATTGATTTTACTTCACTGGAAGAAACCAAAGAAAGATTTTTGCCTGAAAATAAAGCTGTTCGCAGTGAACAATTGTTCGAGCAGAACTCAAATACTGCGGGCGCATCCGGCATTCCTGGTGCCTTAAGTAATCAACCGCCTGCTGGTGGTACTCTTGAAGGCGCAGATAATACTGGAACCTCCGCTTCCGGTAATAACTCATCACGTGCGGTACGTAACTTTGAAATAGATCGAACCATCAGTCATATTCGTCAAGCACCAGCGCAGTTAAAACGATTGTCTGTTGCCGTGATTCTGGATTATCGTGTAACAATTGATGATGAAGGCAACAGTGTACGTACGCCATTAAATGAAGATGAAATGCAGCGCCTGACTTTGTTAATTAAAGAATCTGTTGGTTTGAATGAAGCGCGTGGCGACACCATCAAGATTATCAACACATCGTTTCAGCAGCCTGAAGTATTTGAACCGTTACCCGAACAACCGGTTTGGCAGCAACCGTGGGTCTTAACTCTCGCTAAACAAGTCATTGGTGGTTTAATTGTATTGTTGATCGCTTTTGGCATATTGCGCCCGATGTTAAGTAATTTGTCGAAGCAGGGTGAAAACGTTGCTGGTTATGCCGCGCTGGCACACGACGAAGGCGTTGACCATATCGAATCAGGTGAAGACCAGCTTACCTTGAGCAACCAGCAGCCACCGAGTGGACAACAATTAAGAGATGTGACCAACACCATGGTTAAGGAAGACCCGAAGCGTGTTGCCCAAGTGCTTAATTCGTGGGTGGAAAGTGATGGTTGATATGGACGATAAAGTTTCAGGGTCTGAACGTGCAGCAATATTTATGATGAGTCTTGGTGAGCAGAAAGCGGCGGAAGTGCTTAAACACATGGAGCCTAAAGAAGTGCAAAAAATTGGCACTGTAATGGCTTCACTCACTGAAATATCCAATGAAAAAGTTGAAACTGTACTGGAACAGTTTGTTGAAGTAGCCAGTAAACAATCGGGTTTGGGGGTGGATCCAGAAGAATACATAACCAACATGTTGAACACTGCCTTGGGTGAAAAAAAAGCCGGCAATGTTATCGACCGCATACTGCAGGGTAAGAGCTCTAAAGGGTTGGATTCTCTGAAATGGATGGATCCATTGACAGTGGCAGGGGTGGTAGAAAACGAACACCCGCAAATTATAGCTATTGTGTTGTCCTATCTTGATGGTGAACACGCTGCCGAAGTATTGCAGCACTTGTCTGAAGAGGCAAGATCTGATGTGTTAATGCGTGTTGCAACATTAGATGGCGTTCCACCAGAAGCATTGCATGAATTAAATATCGTTTTAGAGAAACAATTTTCCGGAAATTCGGTTGTTAATAGTTCAGGTGTTGGTGGTGTTAAAGCCGCTGCTGAAATATTAAATTTTATTGATGGCGATATAGAAAATGCCATCACTGAAACCATTACTGAACTGGACGCTGAACTCTCCCAAGAAATATTAAGTCAGATGTTTGTCTTTGACAATTTGCTGGATGTTGATGACCGTGGTATGCAAACAATATTACGAGAAGTGCAGTCCGAGCAATTAATTCTTGCGCTTAAAGGTGCTGATGCCGCAGTAAAAGAAAAAATATTTGGCAATATGTCATCACGTGCCGCTGACATGATGCGAGAAGATCTAGATGCAAAAGGTCCTGTTCGATTGAAAGATGTTGAAGATGCACAAAAAGAAGTATTAAACGTTGCCAAGCGATTAGCTGATTCAGGCGAGATTTCACTGGGTGGTAAGGGAGATGATGAATATGTCTAGAATAGTAAATTGTAAAACTGATGCCGATTGCAAGCCATGGCGTGCACCAGCCTTGGATGTTATTAATGATAATAACTATGACTATAAAGTGGTTAATCCAGAAACCATCGGCAACCGTGAACAACAAGAAAAAATACGCCAGCAGTCGTATGAAAAAAGTTATGCAAAAGGGTATATGGAAGGGCTTACAAAAGGCCAGGAAGAAGCCAGCGAACAAGTCAATAATTTGCATTCATTAATGGCGTCACTGGCAATGCCACTGCCTAATGTTGACGGACAGGTAGTGGATGAACTGGCGCAGTTATGTATGATAATGGTTCGACAGATGGTCCGCCGTGAACTAAAAACTTCACCAGATGAAGTGGTTGCTATTGTACGTGAAGCATTAAATATGTTGCCGGTTACCGCAGCGGAAATAACCATTGAATTACATCCGGAAGATGCTCGCATTGTGCGCGATGCACTAAGTCATCCTGACTCGCAACCTGATTGGCGCATTGTCGAGGATGTTACGTTGAGCCGTGGCGGCTGCCGCGTAACAACCAGCAAGTCTCGTATTGATGCCAGTGTCGAAACCCGGTTGACAGCCCTTATCGCCGAAGTTATGGGCTGTGATAGAAAACAGGATGCTGAAAAATGAACCAGCATCAAACAAGCGACCATCAAACAAGCAAATACAGTAGAAGCGCTATTTGGTGTGAAGGGTTACAAACTTATCAGCGCCGAGCAGAAAAGAAAATAACGTTGACCGTTGAAGGCAAACTAAACCGCATGGTTGGTTTAACACTGGAGACGGTTGGTTGTCAGGCGGCAGTCGGTGCGCGCTGTATTGTTTCGTCAACAGAGTGTGACGTGGAAGCAGAAGTTGTGGGTTTTTCCGGTGAGCGTTTATACCTGATGCCGACGGGAGATATAAAAGGACTTGTCCCCGATGCCCGAGTGGTGCCAGGAAAAGGCATGTATAAAGCAAGAGTAGGAGATGAATTACTCGGCAGGGTTATCGATGCTGCTGGTAACCCACTGGATGGCAAAGGCGAAATTCGTTGTACAGAATATTTGCCGCTAGCAGGGAAACCGAGCAATCCGCTAGCACGGTGGGCGATTAATGAACCGTTGGATGTTGGGGTGGCGGCAATCAATGCCCTGTTAACGGTTGGCCGTGGTCAACGCCTCGGTTTATTTGCCGGCAGTGGTGTTGGTAAAAGTGTTCTACTGGGCATGATGACGCGATATACGGACGCAGATGTTATTGTGGTCGGTCTTATCGGTGAACGTGGCCGGGAAGTAAAAGACTTCGTTGATAATATACTGGGCCCTCAGGGGCTTGAACGCGCTGTTGTTGTTGCCAGTCCGGCAGATAGTCCACCACTAATGCGCTTGCACGGTGCTTTGCTAGCAACCACAGTGGCGGAGTATTTTCGTGACAAAGGGTTAAATGTTTTATTGCTAATGGACTCTTTAACACGCTTTGCGCAGGCGCAACGCGAAATAGGTCTTGCCATTGGTGAGCCGCCTGCAACAAAAGGCTATCCACCATCGGTGTTTGCGAAACTGCCACAATTAGTCGAAAGAGCTGGCAATAACGGTGAAAAAGGCGGTTCTATAACTGCGTTTTATACGGTACTTGCCGAAGGTGACGACACCAATGATCCAATTGTTGACTCTGCACGTGCAGTGCTTGATGGTCATATCATGTTGTCCAGAGCCATTGCTGAAGAAGGTCATTTCCCGGCAATTGATATTGAGGCTTCTATCAGCCGTGTGATGAATGAGGTGGTTAGCGAGCAACACAAACAAGCGGCACGGCGTTTCAAAAAACTGTACTCAACTTATCAAAAAAATCATGATCTTATTAGTGTCGGTGCATATCAATTTGGCAGTGATCCTGAAATAGATGAGGCAATTAATTTTAATGAAGCTTTGAAAAATTTTTTACAGCAAGACACATCGGATGCTTTTTCCTACAATGACAGTGTTACAGAACTAATTAACCTAGTAGGGAATGAATCGTTTGAGGGAAAGTATAGCAATGCTTAGTCTTAATAAAAAAAGAAGTGATATGGACATTGCGCGTCGTCAGGAAAGTAAAGCTTTTAACGAGCTAGAGTTTTGTGAATGCCAGGTGAAAGAGCAAGCCTCTCAGTTAGAAACGTTACTGCAATATAGAAATGAATGCCGTGACGGTCTAAAAACCGCAAAAGATACCGGTTTAACACCGGTACATGTTCGCGAATATCAGTTATTAGTGAAACATATTAATTCTGTTGTTGAAGTGGTTCAGCATAAGGTTGATTTATGTCAGGAAAAACATGAAAAAGCAAAACAAATATGGCAGGAAAAAAATGAAGTGTTTGTGAAAATAAAAGATATGAAACTAAAAAATGCTAAAAGTAACGTTATGCTCAACATGGAAAAAAATGAAAAGAAAAAGTTAGTTCTAAATGAATATAATAATTACAATAAGTATTAATTTTTTGAAAAGGTGATTTATGAACAGCTCAACTAAATTACAACCCATTGCTAAGATAAGAAAGCAGCAGGAACGCAATGCAGGTCGTCAGCATGGTGAATCGATGCACTTGTTGGATCAACAGCAGAAACAACTTGAAGAATTAATAACGTATCGTCAGCAGTACGAAAAAACCTTTCAGGCAGCATGCCAATCAGGGTTGTCTGCAATCCAGATGCAAGAATATAAACTTTTTATCTATCGGTTGGATGATGCTATTACGCAACAGAAGCAACAAGTCAGCCAAGTGCAGGATACATGTGAAAACAGCCGTAAGGAGTGGATTGATAAGCGCAATAACAGCAAAATGTTAAACAAGGTTGTTGAAAGTCGCCAGCAATCTGAACGCAAGCAAAGAGATAAACGCGAACAAAGAGAAATAGAAGATCGCCCATATACTAAATTTGCGAACATTTAAGGTGTGGCATAAAATGCCGTAGAAAATCGATTGTAAAAAAATCGCAGCTTTACTGAATTAGTGCTGCATCAGTGCTGTTTTAATATTGGCATACACCTTGCTTTAGTATCACTATCCTTACTCACTAGTGATACGAGAAGATGAATAGTTCAATTAATAACAGTGCAGCCAATCCGCCACTTACTAACGCAGTGAACACCAGCGTTGGCGTGAAAACCAATGTCGTAGGGCGCGGGGCGGCGGATAGCGCTGATTCTTCACAGCCAGCCACTTCATTTGTTGAATCTATTCAACTGGCACATGATGCTGTCAAACAACAAAATGAAGCGCCGGAAAGCCATCAAGAAAATTTGTCAACAGGTGGCAATTTGTTGCCGGTGACTGACGGTAATCCTAATTTAGCGGCATTGAATGACCGTTCAACTGAATCGTCCAGTTTGGTTTTGGCATTGCCAGTTAACATCGAGCAAGTGATACAAAGCATTGAACCACAGACATCAGTTTTATTGGCTAGCGGACAAATGATGCTTAATGATGCCGTGTCCGGTGAGTTACAATCGGATGCCGCGAAATCACTTTCAAGCAATGAACTGCTTAGCAATACTACAGGCTTAATGAATAACCCAATGGCTAGTGTACTGCCTGCAACACAGGGCGCAGACACGGGTAATGTCGTTGCATCCGCAGTACCACTGGCAAGAGCGCAAGAATTGCCGGTGAATCTAACCGCTAATTTAGCGGTATCGACATCGACTGTCAGCACCGGTAGTGATGCCGATATTAATGCTGCCGCTAATAAGACGCCAATGAATCAGGCAGCAATCAATCAGGCTTCAATATTAACCGCCACAGCAGAACAACTGACACAAAACGTTGCGCCAGTCGTATCATCGGTTACCGGTATTGCAGCGGGCGTAAATTTGACTGAGAGCGACTTGTCTTTGATGACAGTATCACCGTTGGCTGCAGCTAAACAGGTGGAATTACCCTTAAGTCTTGCCGTACAGACCAGCGTTGGTAAGCAGGCAGGGAAAGCGGCTTTATCTGCTATTCCAGACGGACTGTCACCGAATTTGTTAGCGTCAGATATTTCAACACAAACATTATCT
>CAZYYW010000001.1:64476-70338 GCA_964651445.1 uncultured Thiotrichaceae bacterium | reverse complement strand
AATATACAACCGCTTGTTACTGGCGAAATGAATAACCCAATGCTGCAACAGACTGTCGGTACAACGGCATCGTCAGTTGTTGATTATTATATTTAACCCTCGTTTGCTACTTATCTGAGTAACGAACATTAATGCCTGATTTTTGGGAGAACCTTGTTTTCAGGTGATTCCTATCCACTTTACGCAAAGACTGACCGATGTTTGCGCGTGACATTCTTAACAATCCTGCCCACACATCCATTCTAGGATTTGAAAAAAATATTATAAGCGAAACTTTTGTTCGATTCGGACTTAAGGGCGCCTCTATTAATCACAGACGCATACGTTGTTGCCATTATGCTGACGTAAACGCTAAGCCAGAATTCTGGCGCGGCTAATAAATCGCTAGTCAAATTCCCATCACTTGAAAAACTTACTATATAAGACGTTGAAAAATATGACTATTTTATTGGTTATAGTGGTTGGCACGGCTTTTGCTTTTAATCAATACAGGTAAACAATGCAATTTTATAACAGGTATTTGGGTCATGGCGAAAGAAAAGGCGGAAGAAGGCGAAGAGGAAGTAAAAGGCGGATCTTCAAAGATGAAGATAGTCATTATTTCAGTGATATTGCTGTTGGTCGTAGGCGGCGGTCTTGTTGCTGGCACGCTTTATTTTATTAAGGGTGACAGTGAGGAAACAGAAGCACAAGAAGGCGAAGATGGTGAGGTGGTTGAGAAAGAAAAGATGAAAGCACCGATTTACATTTCAATGGATCCCAAATTTGTTGTCAGTTTTAAAAATCAGAACAGTGCACGTTTCATGCAATTTTCACTTAATGTTATGTCACGCGAAAAAGATGTCGAGAATCAAATAAAAGAACATATGCCAATGATACGCAGTAGTTTGTTGATGTTATTTGGCGGTCAAGACTACAAAAAAATGAGTACCCGAGAAGGTAAGGCGATGCTTTTAAGCGAAACTGTGGTGGATATAAATACTAGCTTGAAAAGTGTGCTGGCTGTGGAAGAACTGGAGTATGAAGTTGAAGCAGCATATTTCACCTCGTTTGTAGTTCAGTAGAGGTATAAAAGGTGAACGAAAATTTATCTCAGGACGAAATTGATACGCTATTAAGTGGTGTTGATAGTGGTGATATCGACATGGATGCTGCCGCCATTGCATCGGGTGATGCTGAACCTTATGACCTCGGTAGTCAGGACAGAATTATACGAGGACGCATACCGACACTGGATATGGTTAATGAGCGTCTGGTTCGTGCAATTCGCATAAGCATGTTCAATATGATTCGTCGTACCACTGAAGTGACCGCTTCTGGTGTCAAAATGCTCAAGTATTCTGAATATGTACGTAGCCTAGTTATGCCCACCAGTTTGAACCTAATAACTATAAATCCCCTTCGTGGTACAGGTTTATGTGTTATTGACCCCAATCTGGTATTTGCGACAGTGGATAATTACTTTGGTGGTGATGGTCGTTTTCACTCACGCATTGAAGGCAGGGAATTTACACCTACCGAAAAAAGAATTGTAACTTTACTACTCGACTTGTTATTTGAGGACCTAAAGAACGCATGGCAACCAATAATGGAACTGGACTTTAGTTTTTTAAGTTCTGAAATCAACCCTCAATACGCAAACATTGTAAGCCCAACTGAAGTCGTTGTGATTTCCACATTTAAAATAGAATTAGAAGGAGGTGGCGGTGAAATTCATATTGTCATGCCTTACGCGATGCTTGAACCCATTCACGAGTTATTGGATACCGGTAAGACTGGAGACGAGGAAGGTGATGATAACTTATGGGGCAATACTTTAAAAGAGGAAATGAAACATGCCAGTGTTTCAATAGATAGCTTGATGGGGCACACGAGGTTGACACTGGGAGAAGTTTTAAACCTTAAAGAAGGCGACATTATTCCTATTGAAAAACCTGATTTGGTTACCGTTCGTGCTGAAGACGTACCTATTTTTAGAGGCAGTGTCGGGCATTCAAATGGCAAAAATGCAGTGCAGTTTGTTGAAGCGATTGCACGGCCTGAATACACAACTGATTAGTTAACGAGGGTATAAAAATGAGTGAAGAAATATCAGAGGCGCAAGAACCAAAAAATGACGATGCCATGAAAGCAGCGGCGCAGAAAAATAATGCTGAAGCATTGGCTGATGATGCCACTGAACAAGCCACTGAACAGGTCAGCGAAACCTCTGCGCAGAATGATTATGAACCTGCTGCCTTTAAAGATTTGGAAAAAAAAACCAATCAGTTAACGACAACGGATGCAAACCTTGAGGTGATTCTTGATATTCCAGTAACGCTGTCTATGGAAATAGGCCGCACTGAATTACCGATTTCCAGCTTGCTTCAGCTTAACCAGGGTTCTGTTGTTGAACTCGATCGACTTGCCGGTGAACCGATGGATGTGCTGATTAACGGTACATTAATTGCTCATGGTGAAGTAGTGGTTATCAATGAAAAATTTGGTATTCGTTTAACGGATGTTATTAGTCCTGCTGAACGTGTGCAAAAACTAAAGTAAAGTTGTTATAAAAAAATGAAATTTAAAAAACCTTTTAGTGATTACCTCAGTTATTTTAGCAGCAGCCTTCTATTGTCATTACCTGCTTATGTGTTTTCTGCAGAAACAGAAAGTTTAGATGCAGAAGTAACAAAAACAGATGCTGTAACTACAGAAACTGTTATCACAGAGCCTGTAACCATAGATCCAAGTGTTCAAGCCGTGGTTAATTCCTCTACTTCACTCGGTATTGATCCTACCAGTGGACATTACCTACTCCAGATGGCGACGGGTCTGTTTGTCGTTTTACTTTGTATTATTGCATTGGCATGGTTCGCAAAAAAAATGAACCGCTTTCAGTCTTTCTCCGGTGGCCCACTCAACATTATCGCCAGCTTAGGAATGGGTGCGCGTGAACGTGTGGTGTTGTTGCAAGTGGCCGATAAGCAAATTTTAATTGGTGTTTCTGCCGGAAATATTCAAGCTTTACATGTACTGGAAACCCCCATTGATTTGTCAGAAAAACAGACGACTACGACATCAGGAGATTCGTTCGCCGATAAATTAAAAACCATGATTACAAATGCGAATGCATCTGTGACAACTAAAAAGCGATAACCATTATGATGTCACGTGCAATTACAATTTTTTTACTCTTGCTGTTGCCCATCGGTAGCGTGTGGGCATCACAAGGATTTGCTGCTTTTACGGTTGCGCCAACAGAGGATGGCGGCCAAACCTATTCTGTAACCTTGCAGATTCTGGCATTGATGACGGTGCTGAGTTTACTACCAGCGGCACTGATTATGACTACCTCTTTTACCCGGATTATTATTGTACTTTCAATCCTAAGACAAGCTTTAGGTACGGCTCAAACACCATCAAATCAAATTTTGCTAGGACTTGCATTGTTCCTGACTTTTTTCATTATGGCACCTATCTTTAGTACGGCATATGAAGAAGGTGTTAAACCTTATCTTGATGAAGAAATGAGTGCAGAGCTGGCGTTTGAAAAGGCCTCGCAACCTTTTTATGAGTTCATGTTAAATCAAACACGTGAGACAGATTTAGCAATGTTTGCTGATATTTCTGGACAGGGAAAACTTGATCCCGCAGAAAAAGTCCCCTTCAGCTTATTGCTACCATCATTTGTTACCAGTGAATTAAAAACCGCATTTCAAATCGGATTTTTAATCTTCATTCCATTTTTAATTATCGACATTGTGGTTGCCAGTGTATTGATGTCGATGGGCATGATGATGCTGTCACCCATGATTATCTCGTTACCGTTTAAATTAATGTTATTTGTTTTGATTGACGGCTGGGCACTGATTATGGGTACGCTGGCATCGAGTTTTTATCTTTAAAAATATACGAATTTTGAGCAACTAAAAATAAGGGAACGATTTTATGACACCTGAAACAGTATTAGATGTAGGCGTTGAAGCCTTGTGGGTTATTTCTTTATTGTCTGCACCACTATTATTGTCAGCCTTGGCGACGGGTCTACTGGTAGGCATGTTTCAGGCAGCCACACAAATCCAGGAAATGACATTGACCTTTATCCCAAAATTAATAGTGATGGCTTTGGCTTTGGTTATTTCAGGTTCATGGATGTTAAGTGTCATTGTTGATTTTACCATTGCCCTGATAGAAAATATTCCTGAGTTAATTGGATGACCATTACTAGTACCGAATTTCTTTCTTGGTTGGCGACTTTAATGTGGCCATTTATGCGTATTGGTGCAATGTTCGCAGCAGCGCCCATATTTTCTGCACGTAGCATACCAGTTCGAATTCGTATTTTACTGGCTCTACTTGTTGCCTGGTTATTGTTACCCGTAATACCAAAACCACCGGAGGTCGATTTAATAAGTGGCGATGCCGTTATCATCAGTATTTCACAGATATTAATAGGCCTTGCCATGGGTTTTATTTTACAAATGGTATTTTCTGCTTTTATTATCGCTGGTCAGGCAGTGGCTAATGCTATGGGTTTGGGTTTTGCCACCATGGTAGATCCGCAAAATGGCATACAGGTGCCGGTTATTAGTCAGGCTTTTTTGATTATGGCGACATTGGTTTTTTTAGCATTAAACGGCCATCTTATTTTTATAGAAGTAATGGCGAAGAGTTTTCATAATTTACCAATAGGCCCAACAGCACTTTCCAGTGATGCGTTATGGCGATTAGTTACCTGGGGTAGTGATATGTTTGTTGGCGGCTTGTTAATTGCGTTGCCTGCAATGGCTGCACTGCTATTGGTGAATTTAGCTTTTGGTATTGCTTCACGTGCCGCACCACAATTGAATATTTTTGCGGTCGGCTTTCCGATCATGATTATGGTTGGCTTTCTTTTTATGATTTTTATCTTGCCTTCGGTTACCGGTCACTTGAGCCGGATGCTAACGCAGGTACTTGAGCTCATGCAAACGCACATTTTGGTTGTCTAGAAATGTCAGAAGATTCAGGACAAGAAAAAAGTGAACAACCCACCGCCAAACGGTTGCAGGAATCACGTGATAAAGGTCAGGTACCCCGATCAAAAGAACTGAATACGATGATGTTGATGTTGGGTTCGGGTATTGGTTTATTGTTTATGGGCGAAAACATTCTGACCTCACTCAGCGATCTCATGCGGCAGGCATTGAGTGTGGAAAATGCCAGAGATCTTGATATAAACGCTATATTGGAATTATTTGGCAAATTATCAATGGAAAGTTTATTTATTTTGATGCCTTTATTCATCCTGCTGGTGGTGCTTACACTGTTAACGCCTATCGGTGTTGGTGGTTGGTCCTTCAGTACCAAGGCGATGAGTCCAAAGTGGGAAAAAATCAGTCCGATTAAAGGTCTAGGGAGAATTTTCTCGGTCAATAGTTTAGTGGAACTAATAAAAGTACTGGCAAAATTTTTATTGATATTAGGTGTTTCAGCGGCAATATTATATTCACTGTTTGATGAGCTGATTGGCTTAGGTTATGAACCATTGCAAGAAGCGCTTACGCATGTGGCAAGATTGTCTATTTGGTTGTTTATTTCCTGTAGTGCGGTGTTGATATTGGTTGCTGTACTCGATGTTCCTTTCCAGATTTGGCAGCATACCAAGCAATTGATGATGACCTTTCAGGAAGTCAAAGACGAGAACAAAGAAACAGAGGGGCGGCCTGAAGTGAAAGGTCGTATCCGTGCTTTACAGATGGAGCTTTCGCAGCGCCGAATGATGGAGGATGTGCCAACTGCCGATGTCATTATTACTAACCCAACACATTACGCAATAGCTTTGCGTTACGACCAGCTCAGTATGCGGGCACCTGTGGTGGTGGCAAAAGGTGCAGATCT
>CAZYYW010000001.1:0-64376 GCA_964651445.1 uncultured Thiotrichaceae bacterium | reverse complement strand
TGGTGGTTATTTATACCATTCGTCCATTGGATTTTTCCGTTTTTCCGACCTTATTACTCGGTGCAACTTTATTACGTTTGTCACTTAATGTGGCTTCAACTCGTGTTGTGTTATTGGATGGGCATACAGGCACAGATGTGGCAGGTTCTGTTATTCAATCATTCGGGGAATTTGTTGTTGGTGGCAATTATACCGTTGGTTTAGTGGTCTTTGCGGTGCTAACCATTATCAACTTTGTGGTGGTGACCAAGGGTGCTGGGCGTATTTCAGAAGTCAATGCGCGTTTTACATTAGATGCGATGCCAGGAAAACAAATGGCAGTCGATGCAGATTTAAATTCCGGTCTTATTACACAGGATGAGGCAAAGGCAAGGCGGCAAGAAATTACCGGTGAAGCGGATTTTTATGGCGCTATGGACGGTGCCAGTAAGTTTATTCGGGGCGACGCGATTGCGGCAATATTGATTTTATTTATTAATATTATTTTTGGCTTGGGTATCGGAGTCATACAGCATGATATGGCCTTTTCAGAAGCCGCGCATAACTACACACTGTTGACCATTGGTGATGGTCTGGTGGCACAGATTCCTTCTTTAATCTTGTCTACGGCAGCAGCCATTGCAGTGACCCGTGACTCATCTTCGCAAGATGTGGGTGAGCAAGTAATCGGTCAGTTGTTGAACAAACCTCGACCAATCGCAATTACTGCTGGCATCGTTGGTAGTCTCGGCCTGATTCCAGGCATGCCTAATTTAGTATTTTTATCACTTAGTGCCGTTTTTGGTGCGGTTGCATACTATTTATATCAACAGCAACAGCTCAGTGAGCAGCAAGAGGTTGTCGATCTGGAAGGCGAGGAGATCGAGCCACAGCTTAAAGATTTAAGCTGGGATGATGTGCCTATAGTGGATGTTGTTGGCCTAGAGGTTGGCTATCGCTTGATTCCAATGGTTGATAAAAATCAGGGCGGGCAAATGATGTCACGCATTAAAGGTGTACGTCGAAAGCTTTCGCAGGACCTTGGTTTTCTTATACAAGCGGTGCACATAAGGGACAACCTTGATCTTTCACCCAATGCATATCGCATTATATTAATGGGTGTGCCGGTTGGTGAGGGTGAGGCTTATCCAGAAAAAGAACTGGCGATTAATCCTGGTCAGGTTTTTGGCAATGTTAAAGGCATAAAAACCAAAGACCCCACCTTTGGCCTGGAAGCGGTCTGGATAGAGCCGAACATGCGTGATGAAGCGCAAACGTTGGGTTATACCGTGGTGGATAGCAGCACAGTGGTGGCAACGCATTTAAGCCACCTATTAGGCCAGCATGCACATGAGTTGATTGGTCATGAAGAAGTACAGCATCTGTTGGAAATGTTGGCGAAACAGTCGCCTAAACTGGTGGAAGATTTGGTACCTAAAGTGTTACCGCTGGGCATAGTCGTGAAGGTGCTACAGAACTTGCTTGCTGAAGGTGTGCCGATTCGTGATATGCGTACCATCGCCGAAACTTTGGCGGAACATGCGAGCGAAAGCCAAAACTCTGACGTTTTAACCACCGCAGTACGCACCGCGATGTCACGTCAGATTTATCAAAATATAAATGGTATGGCGGAAGAAATGGCCGTCATCACTTTAAGCCCCGAATTGGAACAAATATTGCAGCAGTCCGTACAAAGCGCGTCAAATGCGGGTTTAGGGCTGGAGCCAGGGTTAGCAGAACAGATGATTCAGGAGCTGAATCTCTGTATCAAACAGCAAGAAGTTGAAAATAACGCAGCCGTTTTATTAGTTTCTCCAGTGATTCGGACATCATTGGCAAGGTTATTAAGAAGCTTGGCACCAAATCTGCATGTATTAGCTTATAACGAGGTTCCTGACAGTAAAAACATTAAAGTTGTCGCAGCAGTCGGTGGTCAAAAAGTAAAAGCTGCGTAACAGGAGATAATAATGAATGACATGTATAACAATATCAAAAAAAATAGTTTGCTGTTTTTGGTGTGTGCCTTTTGGGCAGTGGGCTACATAACTGCAATTGTTCAATGGAGCGCGGTATGAAAATGAAACGTTATTTTGCACCGGATTCACGTCAGGCAATGCGTGCACTGCGCGAGGAGCAGGGCTCAGATGCGGTAATTTTATCTAACCGGCAAGTTAATGGTGGTGTAGAAATTATTGCTGCGATGGATTATGAAGATGCAATGGTACAGACATCTCTTGGCAATCCCGATACCCTTAGCGAAATAGATCCGTATCGAAATAGTGTACAGCAGAGTAACGCGGTTGCCAGCCCTGACAATATGAAAGTGGACACATCAACAAATCAAAAATCTTCATTCGATAGTCTAGTAGAGAATACAAACTTCGAGTCGTCAACAAATTCTAGTACAACAACGCTGGATAAAATTCAAGATGAATTGGCCAGTTTAAGAAACATCATGGAAGCACCGCTGATGCAATTTTCCTGGAGCGAAACAAGCCGTGTGCAACCCTTGTATGCCAACTTATTAAAACAGTTGATAACGTTGGGTATTAGTCCCGGGTTAAGCCGAGGCATTGCCAGTAAGCTTGAAAAAAAGGGTTTGAGTAAAAATAGTTGGTTGGAATCTTTAAACTATCTTTCTTATTTGGTGCCGATTAGTGATCAGGATATTATATCCAATGGTGGCATAGTTTCCCTGATAGGTCCGACAGGTGTTGGTAAAACGACAACCATCGCTAAACTTGCTGCCCGGTTTGCATTAAAACACGGTCGTCGCGGTGTGACATTAATCACCACTGATAACTACCGTATTGGTGCGCATGAACAACTGCGTAGTTATGGTCGTATTCTGGGTATACCTGTTCACGTTGCAAGCGATGCAGAAGAACTTGAAAACTTGTTAAACGAAGTTCAAAAAAAATCTGGAGAGCATAACCTAACACTGATAGATACCGCTGGACTCAGTCAGAAAGGTCTTAACTTAAATGATTTGATAACCACTAAACATTACCCAGATATGGATATAAAAAATTACCTGGTATTATCAGCAACAGGGCAAATGAATTTACTGGATGATGTGGTTAACAGCTTTGGCAAAGAAAACCTTGAGGGTTGTGTCATTACAAAAATAGATGAAACAGCCAGCCTCGGTGAAATAATTTCAGTTCTTATTCAGCATGATCTTCCGGTAGCCTTTGTTTGTGACGGTCAGAAAGTACCGGATGATTTGCATCGTGCACGCGGTAAGTTGCTGGTAAAAGAGGCTGTAAAGTTAATGCGATGTTTAAAAAATTCAGTGTCAGACGAAGAGTTGGCCTATAGCTTTGGTGGGGTAAATAATAATGGAAACATCTAAAGTGTCAATGCGACGCAATCTGGATCAGGCAGAAAGTTTACGCCGTGTTGTTGCACCTCGCCCGGTAAAAATAATCGCTATAAGTAGCGGTAAAGGGGGTGTAGGTAAAACCAATGTATCGGTTAATCTTGCGCTGTCGATGGCGAAACAAGGCAAAGAAGTTTTGTTAATGGATGCTGATATGGGATTAGCGAACGTTGATGTTTTGCTCGGTTTAAATACAGAATACGACTTGTCTCACGTAATGCGTGGCGAACGTACTCTGGAAGAAATCATTGTTAACGGACCATCAAATATAAAAGTTATTCCAGCATCAACCGGAATAAGTGATATGGCTAATTTAGACCCTGCACAACAGATGGGGTTAATTAATGCTTTTAGTGATTTAAGTTTTGCCGTTGACGTCATGATTATCGATACCGGTGCTGGCATTGCTGACACTGTTATCAATATTTGTGGCGCATCGCAGGAAATCATTGTTGTGGTGCATGATGAACCTGCTTCTATTACAGATGCTTACGCTTTCATAAAAGTCATGAGTCGAAAACTGAACGTTGGTAAATTTCATATTTTGGCGAACATGACACATGATGCGCGTGAAGGCCGTGAACTATTCAATAAGTTGTCAAAAGCGACCGACCGTTTTTTAGATGTGGTGTTGGAATTTGTTGGCGCAGTACCGTTTGATGGAAAGTTGCGTAAAGCCATTCAACACCAAAGAGCGGTGGTTGATGCCTTTCCTCACTCGCCCTCAGCATTGGCGTTTAAACGAATTACTCGGCAAATTGATAGCTGGCCTGAACGCACACGATCTGATGGACAAATGAAATTTTTTATGGAACGTATGATTCAAGCTGACAAATCTCAATTTTCAATGGTGTCTCAGGAGGTCAGCTAATGGCATCGATGTCCAGTTACGCTGAAGTTGGTTCTATCTCAGGTGATGCACCGAATTATGATGAATTGATGACGGAATATGCACCATTTGTTAAACGTATTGCCTACCATATGATTACGCGATTACCTTCTAGCATACAATTGGAAGACATCGTGCAAACTGGCATGATTGGGTTATTTGAAGCCTTAAAAGGCTATGATATGAGTAAAGGTGCAAGTTTTGAAACCTATGCTCGGATTCGAATTCAAGGTTCAATGATTGATGAAGTACGGCGTTGCGATTGGACGCCACGCTCTGTTTATAAAAAATCAAGAGAGCTATCAGAAGCCATTCGACAAATTGAAAGTGAACATGGCCGCCATGCTACAGACAGTGAAATTGCCGAACATATGCAACTTGGCATCGAAGAATATTATCGTATGGTAAAGGATGCCGCCGGCTGCCAATTATTAAGCTACGAAGATATAGCCTCTGCTGGAGGCTGTGCGGATGAATATAAAAGCTGTGACTTTAATAACCCTCTAAAGGAATTACAGGAAGCAGATTTTAAACAAGGACTGGTTAATAAAATAGAGCATTTGCCTGAACGAGAGAAAATGGTAATGGCACTGTATTACGACGAGGAGTTCAACTTGCGTGAAATAGGTGAGATTCTGGGGATTACCGAAGGGAGGGTTTGTCAGATACACGGCCAGGCTCTATTACGTCTTCGCGCACGAATGACCGAGTGGACTGAACAAGAGATCACTGCGTGATTAAACCGAGAAAATAATATTGTTAAAGAAAATATAAATGCTGTCGATTAATTAACGACTTGTATCTTTCAATAGCTTGGCAAGTTTATGAGAAAACAAAACAGGATAGAACCGTTATGAGTACAGACGTTGAGCAGTTTTTTAGTAAGCTACAAGAAGCCGTCGAAGAAGATAGAATTGAATTACCCTCTTTACCTGATGTGGCGTTAAAAATACGCGATGTCGCTGAAAGAGAAGACACCACAAGTGGGCAAATTGCTGACATTCTTAGTCAGGATGGTGCACTGTCTGCACGTTTATTGAAGATAGTGAACAGCCCTCTGTATAGAACCCGAATGCCGATTGAGGATTTACACATGGCTGTTACCCGTATGGGCAGCAGTTTGGTGCGCGACTTGGTAACCAATCTTTCCATGAAACAAATGTATCAACCGACATCCGTGATGATGGAAAAACAGTTCAGATCGGCATGGAAAACGTCTGTCGACATAGCGGCCATCTGTCAAATGATGGCGGCAACGATGGAAGTCGGCGTTAAAAAAGAACAGGCCTTACTGGCAGGTTTACTGCATAACATTGGTTTATTACCCATACTATTGATGGCTGAGGAAGATGATTATTTGTTTCATGATCAGCAAGCGATGGATCAGCTTATTCAGGAATTACAAGGTCGTGTTGGCGCTATTATATTAGAAAACTGGCACTTTTCAGACGAGTTGATTGAAGTTGTAAGCCAATGCCATAACTTTAAATATGAGCATGAAGGCAGCGCGAATATGGTTGATCTGGTTCAGTTTACCTTGCTACAGGGTGGCTTTATCTCCAATGATCTGTGTCCGGAGGATTGGTCTACAATTCCAGCATTTGAAAAATTGGGCATGAATGCAGAAGTAGATGTTATTCATATAGAAGAAAATGAGGAACTGCTCAATGATGCCAGGCAATCGTTGATGATTTGATAAAAGAAGAAACGTCCAATTTCTTCACCCTGAAATAATAAAGCTATAATAAATAATAGCTTTTACCTGCCGATACAATCAATAGCAGTATTATTTAACATAAAATATGTGATGGATAAGTAGTTAAAATGAGCGTCGAACATGAAGACTTTTATAATAAGCTAGAGCTAGCCATTAATGAAGATCGGATAATACTACCGTCACTGCCAGAAGTCGCGTTGAAAATAAGAGAAGCTGTTGATCACGAAGAGACAACAACTGAACAGATTGCTGATATCCTGAGCCAAGATGCAGCTTTATCGGTAAGGTTACTGAAGGTGGTTAATAGCCCATTATACCGCGGTGAAGTGCCTATTGAGGATTTGCAAAGAGCCGTTACTCGGCTCGGCGGGAAAATGGTAAGGGACTTAATTACCAATCTTGCGATGAAACAAATCTTTAAGCCAACATCCCCGGTTATGGATAAACAGTTCAGGAAAACATGGAGTGTTTCGGTCAATGTGGCAGCCATTTGCCAAATGATGACGGCATCAATGTGTGGCATCCGCAGAGAACAAGCCTTGTTGGCTGGTCTTATCCATAACATTGGTGCCTTGCCTTTGCTGGCTATTGCCGGCAATGATAAAGCGCTATTTAATGACGCCAAAGAATTAAAATCCGTTGTCCATGCATTGCAAGGTCGCATAGGTGCTTTGATGTTACGCAGTTGGAACTTTTCCAATGATTTAATTGAAGTGGTCGAGGAAAGCCATAACTTTGACTATGAACAGAAAGATGGCACAAATCTGGTTAACTTAGTACAGGTCGCATTATTACAAGGTGGTTATGTTGCTGAGGAGCATTCGCCTGATGATTGGTGCCTAGTCCCCGCATTTTCTAGATTAGGCATGGATTCAGATGTTAATCTTTTGCAAATTAAAGAAAATCAACAATTGTATGAAAAAGCGCGACAATCCCTTCTTGTCTAATTGCTGTAGGCAGCTCTAATAGAAATACTCTTGGCGTTAATTAATTAACGCAGCACGACCATTTATCATTCCGACGAATGGTCGTGCTGCGGTTAAAGATAAATAGTGTCGCGTCGATATATTGGGTGATGAAACTCAATAGATTAAAAATACGGCATGATAATTAAAGCCCTCTCGATGTGTAAACCCCTGTTGATGTGTAACGATGAGGCCAATGGTCGCTTCCAGTTCATGCAATATAGCGGGCTAATATTGCTTGTCATAGCCGTACAGTTGTTATCGGGTTGTAGCAGCTCAGAAGATACTGCGGTGACCAATAAAAATAGTGCGCCTTTGACTGGAGATCTTGCCACTGCCAGAGCGTTGTATTTTGATAAACGAGTTCCTGATGATTTTTATAAAGAAAACAATTACCAAGATATTTTCTATTCGATTAGCCATGTAAAAAACACTAGCCTGTTACCCGTCTCTGCCAGAGCAGGTATGACAGCATATGATCTTGCCAGTGATGATTTTATTGAAGCCATGTCTTGGTCTGAAAAAGCGGCAGAGCACCAGGTTTCGTATCAGCAATTGTCTGCTAATAAAGAGACATTGTTGTATTTCCAGTTCTCACGATTCGACCCCTCATTACCTGAATTTATAAATATGCATCGCGTTTTTAAAGCCAGTGTATTGGATCGAACAGGTGTCGATCGCAATGATGAAGATGGGCATTACCGTGGCAGAATAACCATGACAGAATTAACGGCCGATAAGGTTAAAATGATTATTGAATATTTGTGGATGTTTACCCAGAGTAATAATTATAAAAACGCTGTATTGCAGTCTTATACCATCGAAACGGACAATGAGTACATCCACATTATGAAACAGGCAAGGCTACAGATGAATTACAGCGCAAATAGCTGCGATGATATTGATGTCTTTGAGGTGCGTTATACAGTGCCAAAAGCATCTGGTTTTATTTGGCGAGAAAAGCAGTTAACACATCGTTTTTCAGCGAAACGCAGTGCTAATCATCTAGAAATATGTCACACATAAGAGAGGCATAGGGCAAGTATTGAGTTGGGCGTGATAACAAGAAGCAAAGCCCCGTTAAAAAATGACTTGCTAGTTGAAGTTCACAGCAGCGGTGAGCTGGTAGCCGTGGTTGCGAATGGTTTTGATGATTTCCGGTCTGCGTGGATTTTTTTCGATTTTTTTGCGTAATTTGGATATCGCCATATCTGCGGATCGATCCAGCGGTGACCATTCACGGTTAGAAAGTATGTGTAAAATTTCTTCGCGTTTGATGATTCGATTTGAGCGGTTGACCAGCTTGGTCAGCAGACGATACTCAGTGCTGGTGATGTCTACAACTGTGCCATCGGGCGAATGCAGTGTATGACTAAGTAAATTGAGGCACCAACCGGCAAAATTTGCCTTGGTTTTGTCGTTGTCATGAGTTGTTGTATTTTGGGTGCGGCGCAACACTGCTTGTATTCGGGCAATCAGTTCTTTTTCTTCAAACGGTTTGGTAATGTAATCGTCGGCTCCAATTTCTAGCCCGATGACTTTGTTTTCGATCTCGGCTTTGGCGGTGAGGAAAATTATGGGTATTTCAGATGATAAACGGATTTTTTGTGCAAGCGTAAGACCGTCCATATCCGGTAGCATAATATCGAGCAGTATTAAGGTGATACTGTCGTCGTGCAGGAGATTGAGTGCATCTCTGGCATTGTGGGCAGCAATCATCTCGATATGATTGTTTTGCAGGTATCTTTTAACCAGGCGACATATTCGTTGGTCGTCATCAATAAACAAAATTTTAGTACTATTCATAATTTCCTTTAATAAAGTCAAATCAAAAATGGCGCAATTAACTTGCTGTAATGCAGATATAGCGGCTTCTTTATATCAAATATTTTATCGACTGTATAGTAAATAAGTCTTTGTTTATTGTATGTTTACAAAAGTTTACAAATGACTTGTCATCCGTAGAGATACCGATTACTAAAATCCTTTGTTTCAAGCGGATTCATATCAAATTTCTACTAAAGCTTCTGCGGTGGCGACCGATTAAATAGAGTAGAAGAAACCGGATGTGACAGCGCAAGCAAAACATGCGTGTATTTTAAATTCGAAATTGTGCAATAAGCAAGGTGAAAGGTATGGATTTAGCAACACTTATCGGTATTTTGACTGCCATAGGCTGTATTATTGCAGCCATTATGATGGGCGGTGAAATGGGCATGTTTGTCAATGGGCCGAGTATCTTGATTGTTATAGCCGGCACGTTTGCAATTGTTACCATGAAGTTTTCACTGCCTGATATGCTCGGTGCTTTTGGCGTGGCTCTTAAAGCCTTTGTTCATAAGGCTCAGCTTCCGAGTGAAATTATTGAGCAGAGCTTGGAACTAGCAAATGTTGCCCGGAAGGAAGGCTTGCTCGGCCTGGAAAATGTTGAAGTCAAAAATGAGTTTCTTGCCAAGGGCATAACGATGGTGGTTGATGGCAACCCACCTGAGTTGGTCAATAAAATCCTTTCTAAAGAAATCACCATGTCTATTGAACGTAATGAAGCTGGCTTGAACATCTTTAAGGCAATGGGTGATGTGGCGCCGGCAATGGGCATGATAGGTACCTTGATCGGTCTGGTGCAAATGATGTCCAATATGAGCGATCCTAAATCTATTGGCCCTGCAATGGCGATTGCATTACTGACTACTCTATATGGTGCAGTCATTGCGACCGTTTTTGCGTTGCCTATTGCCGATAAACTGGCATTGCGAAGTAAACAAGAACGTACCAGCAAATCAATGATTTTGGAGAGTATTAGCGCGATTCAGGAAGGTTTGAATCCTCGTATGATAGAAGGTTTGCTGAGTGTTTATTTACCGCCAGAAAAAAATGGAAAAGCTAAAGCCAAGAAAGCGGCCGCCTAAAGGTTTGTGTTATGAGTGAAGCTTTGGAAGAAGAGCATAAATGTCCCGACGGTATACCTGCATGGGTAATGACATTTGCAGATTTGATGTCATTGTTACTGGCTTTTTTTGTCTTACTGTTTTCCTTTTCTTCAATGGATATTGCGATATATAAAGAACTAGCTGGTTCATTAAAAGACGCCTTTGGTGTTCAGCGAGAAATCAAAGCACAAGAATCACCTCGTGGCATTAATATTATTGCTCGTGAGTTTAGTCCAGGGCGGCCACAACCAACACCGATTAATGAAGTGCGACAAATGACAACGGATGAAACTAAGCGGCATCCTGTGTTTACAGACCCATCAGAAAAAGGGCAGGAGAGTAAAGAGACAAAACCAACACTAAGTGAGCAGGATAAAAAAATAATCGAACGAATTCGCAGGGACAGTAAACTATTGAAAGCTTCATTGGAGGAAGAAAT
The DNA here is from genome assembly GCA_964651445.1 of uncultured Thiotrichaceae bacterium. GTDB lineage: Bacteria > Pseudomonadota > Gammaproteobacteria > SZUA-229 > SZUA-229. Next base: position 54,075 of record CAZYYW010000001.1, on the reverse strand, counting down.
TAGTCATGGTTTGATCGAGATGAAAATTACTGAAAAAAGAATTATCCTTTTAGTCAGAGAGAAAGGTTCGTTTCCTTCAGGCAGTGCTGACGTCATTGAGCCGTTCAAGGTCGTTGTGTCAAAAATTAGTGAGGTTTTTAGTGAATTTGATGGTGTCGTTATCGTTGCCGGTCACACGGATAATGTTCCCATTAATACTTATCGTTTTCGATCCAACTGGGAATTATCATCTTCGCGAGCAGCCAGTGTCATACATGAGCTAGTGAAGGATGAGGTGTTAAGGTATAAAACACTTGAAATATCCGCGTTTGCCGATACGCAGCCAATCGCTTCAAATGAAACGTTTAGCGGCCGTGCTAAAAATCGCCGCGTTGAAATTATGATGGATTATTCAAACAAAATTATCGTTGATGATCCAGAGGAAAAACAAATTGATGGAGAACAAGGCGAAGTGGCTGTAACTGTTCAGCAAGATAGCGTCGGTGTAGATGATGCCACGCTGTAGTTATGGTTAATGTGAAAGCAACAGCAGCTAGCTGAAGTATTCAAATAAAACAGGGGCACTGACTTTTATAACTAACAAACACTATGACTAGAAGCTTCCGGCTTTTTGTCGATATGATGTTTTCGCATTTTTTCGGCAAGCGTGGTACGCTGCAAGCCAAGTGTTTTTGCGGCATGTGCGACTACACCACCCGTCTCATCAAGAGCATCTTGAATGATTTTCACTTCGATGCTTGAAATGTATGACTTAAGATCAAAACCTTCAACTGGAAAATTAAAGTGTCCGTCATCTACAACTACAGGTCGATTGTATTGTGGTTGGCTGTTGCAGTCATCTATTTGCTCTGGCTGTAAACCTTTATTTGTCGATGATGCACTGGCTCTTATTCTGTTGGGTAAATCACTTTCATGAACCAGGCCATTGGGGTGTTGTATTGACATTCTTTCGATCTGGTTTGCTAGTTCGCGCACGTTGCCAGGCCAATCATATTTGGACATGCCTACAACCGCATTTTGAGTGAACCGAACGCTGTTATTACTGGTTGTTTCAAGACGAGTAACCAATTCTTTAATTAACAATGGCAAGTCTTCGATACGCTCGCGTAATACCGGTAAGTGAATGGGGAAAACATCTAATCTGAAATAGAGGTCTTCACGAAAGCTTCCCTGTTTAACCATTTCTTCAAGGTTACGATTAGTGGCAGCGATTATCCTGACATTAGAATGAATAGTTTTTGTACCGCCAACACGTTCAAACACACGTTCTTCTAGTACTCTTAACAGCTTCACTTGCATTGCCATAGTCATCTCGCCTATTTCATCAAGAAATAGAGTGCCACCTTCCGCCATTGAAAAGCGCCCCGGACGAGATGTGATTGCACCAGTAAAAGCCCCTTTTTCGTGACCAAATAACTCTGATTCCAATAACTCGTGAGGAATTGCGCCACAGTTAACCGGCACAAATGCATTTTTGCAACGGTCAGAAAAGTAATGGATATTGCGTGCGACAACTTCTTTTCCGGTTCCTGACTCGCCAAGAATTAAAACATTGGCAGAGCTATTAGCCACCTGCCGTATGTCTTTATGTACCCGCTGCATTGTCGGGCTTTTTCCGATCAAGCTTCGGAACAATTCTTTAGGTCGCTTATTATTCAGCATACTGTTGTCTTGTAGTACAGCGTTGTTCATGATTTCACCTCCACTCGTAGAGATACAGGGGAATCCAGAAGGGTATTAATTACTACTTTGAATAACATCATTACAGCTACCTACTATTTAGTGTCAATTTCACATTGTTTATAATAGTGTAACTGACAAAAATTTGGCTTTTATATTAAGTCTATTGTGTAAAGTAATGTAATTGTCAACTTAAGTAATATACATAAAGTGGTTGTGAGTCTGCTGTAAAAGAGATCATTACTAATGGTCATTTTTAAGAGACGAGAAAACCAGAGATGCTATTTGTCAGTTCACTTTTGCTATAAGGTTTTGGCAGTAGTTGAAAATGATGATTTCTAACTATCTTGTTACTGGTTTTATTTTCCATGGCGGTGGTTAAGAGTATATTTAATTGCGGGTATTTCTGATTTGCCCAGTTGGCGAGCTCATGTCCATCCATTTCTCCAGGCATTAAAATATCTGTAAATAACAAATCAACCTTCTTGGATTTTAATAGTTTCTGTGCAGCCTGCGCATTGTCTGCTTCTAAAAGGGTAATGCCCGGGTACTTTAGACAGCGTACGGCAAATTGCCTCACGGTAGGGCGATCCTCCACGATAAGAATAATCGCTTTAGCATGTTGCAGTTTGTTGATTGCAATTTCTTCTTTGTTTGTAATAGCCTTGCCGTGGTAAATGGGGAATTGCATATAAATAGTGGCACCCTTATCCGGTAGGCTATGTATTATCAATTCGCCTTTAGACTGTTTTATAAAGCCATATACCATGCTTAGCCCAAGACCTGTGCCCTGGTTTGTTTGTGTCGTATAAAATGGTTCTATAGCGCGTTTTAAAACGTCTTCACTCATACCACTGCCATTATCCTTGATGTATATACAGATGCATTCGTCACCAAGATCGTGATCTTCGTTACGGATAAGTTCACGTGATTGTGCGGTTTTTCGGATCTCAGCATTGATAGAAACTTCGCCACCAGTAGGCATTGCGTTGCGTGCATTGATGATGATGTTTAACAGTGTACTTTCAAATTGCGTTGGATCAACAAGAATATCAAACAGATCTTTATCGATGTTGCTTGAAAGCTTGATGCTGTCGCCAAGTGTGTTTTGAAATAATTTAGTAAACTTTTCAACGGTCGCTTTAACATTGACGTAAACGGGAGAAATAGACTTTTTACGTGAAAAGGCGAGCAGTTGTTTAATCAGTTCCACGCTGTCATTTACTGCTGAATAGGCATCCTCAAGTAATTCCATATCATCGCTTTTAGCTTTGTATTCATTGAGCATTATATCTTCCAGCAATTCGAGATTGCCTCGCGCAACCGTCATGAAATTACCAAAATCATGGGCTAAGCCACTGGTCAATTGTCCAATAGCATCCATTTTATTGTCGTGTACTTCCTGCTCTTTTTTATTGTGAGACTCGGTTATATCTTGCACAATGCCGCTAATTTCAACTAGTTCTCCTGATTTTTCGTAAACCCCTAGACACTGCTCGTGTAGCCATTTTATGTCATTATCAGCTGTTCGAATGCGATGGGTTATTTGATAAGAATGGCTTGTTTTGTTTTGAATTTCCTTAACTAGGTCCAAACGAGTCGTGTCTTCTTCAAAGCTAATTTTGAAGTACTGTTGAAAGTCAGGCTCATGGTTATCACGTTTTAATTTATATATTCTATAAACTTCGTCAGACCATGTCAGTTTATTTGTTACCGGGTTCCAATGCCAGTTTCCAAGGTGACCTAGTTTTTGTGACTGTTTAAGTAGCTCTTCACTTTGACGAAGTTCCTCAGTCAATAAGTGTTGGGATAGCATGTTGGTTATGCGCAAGCCAATCTTATAGAATGTTTCATGTTCCGGAGGTGTCCAGTCTTCTTGGGTTGTGTATTGCTGGATGATCAGGTACCAGTTTTGCGCCTGTTTTAAATTCAAGCTGGTTATCATTTGTTGCTTTAGTGCTTTGTTTTGATCTGGAGCAGGATTATCGATATTATATTTGGAAAATATCGGATATTCAGAACGGTCAGCTCGATATAAGATGTTATCTTCCAGAGGTTCTGCTACCAGTGTGGTTAACATGCTGCCACTGACGGAGTTTCGAGTGGTTGCAAAATCGACAGTATATGACCCCGTCTTATTTTTATTCGGCTGCAGTAACACGGCGCGATCAGCTGAAAATATATCAAGCATTGCTAACATGGTCTCTTGCATAATGCTGTCTTTGGTTGTATTTTGAGTGATAATTCTGGAAATGAACTCCATGTATTCCAAGTGTGACTTATGATTTTTTACTTCTACAATAGCGTTTCTGGCTTTGATTAAGTATTGAATACGATAAGGAAAGGTATCCCAGTTGATGGGCTTGCTAATAAAATCTGTTGCACCAAGATCATAAGATTTTGCAATGGAACTGGCATCTTCAAGTGCAGTAACCATTACGATTGAAATGTCAGCGCCATTGGGTAATTGGCGGATACGAGTGCACACCTCAAAACCATTCATACCGGGCATATTGACATCGAGAAGAACAAGATCGACGTGATTTTTATCGATATAGGCTAACGCATCAAAACCATTGACAGACTCAGTGATATTGTAAGCGTCATCTGTTAATGCGTCATTCATCAGTAGGCGGATAGTGGCATCGTCATCGACGATTAATATATTGTTCTTATGTGGTCGATTGTTGATGTTTTGCATAATAAAAGCCTGTGAGGTTTAGAATGGGCAATGCATTATGGCTAGCATTGTCATTATTTTACGAATGAGCATTTTCGACTAAAGAAACATAATCATGTGGCGATGACAGCTATAGTATGATTTACTTGAGTATATAATACATTGCTCGTTTCATTTTCAGAAATATAATATGGGTGTGGGATAAAAAATGGAACCTGATACTACGGTTGCGCTACGAGTTTTCAGAAAACAGATTGATCTGCTGTACAGTAATCAGGCATTTGCAGTTGTTGCTACCGCCCTTGTTGTGTTTCTAACGTTTGGTTTCTTATCTTACTCCCTGAGTTGGTCGTCGCTTGAAGGCTGGGTATATATATTTTCGCTAGTGCTGCTTATTCGTCTTTATTTTGGTAAGTTGTTTTTTTCTCATAAGAAAAACCATTCGATTGATTATAAAAAATTTGAATATATCTACTACGCTGGTATTGTTTTAACCGGTCTGTTATGGGCTAGCATGGGACTCTGGCTGTTTCCCATATTGGATTTTGAAGGCCAATTATTATTTATTATTGCCTGTCTTGGTACTACTGGCGTGGCACACACAACTATGGGTTATCGTAAATTACCGACTTATAGTTTTACTATTCTTGTGTTGGCACCGCTAATAGCCGCCGTCAATTTCTCCTATTTTCCAAATGCGTTTGCTATTTCGATAGCCTTTACTATTTACCTAATCTATATACTGCGATCGGCAACCGTTTTTTACAATTACACCTATGACACATTGCGATTGCAGGAAGTTGCCATCGACCGTGAAAATGAGTTGTTGCTGCAACGAGAAAAAGCTAATGCAGCCAATATGACTAAATCACAGTTTCTGTCACGCATGAGTCACGAGCTACGAACACCATTAAATGTTATTTCTGGGCTGACAGAGTTACAACTTTTGGATAAGCATACGCCGCTTACAGACAAACAACGTTCACGGGCTGTAAAAGTAGGTGATGCTGGAAAACATTTGTTGTTAATTGTAAATGATGTGTTGGATTTATCGCGAATAGAGACCGGTGAGATGGATATAGTGCTAGAGGTGACTAGCTTATACGAAATTATTCATGATTCTATAAGCATGGTCGAAGAACTGGCGGTTGCTCGTAATATTACTTTCTCGGGAGATACTGTACATAACGAAGTTTATGTGCTGGCAGATAGAACGCGACTAAAACAAATTATCGTTAATCTTTTGGATAATGCTGTCAAATATAACAAGAAAGGCGGTCGAGTTACTATAGCAGTTGAATCAGTTGAAAATGACCGCATTCGTTTATCTATAATTGATACTGGGTATGGAGTTAACAGTGATGCTATCGATGAGCTTTTCAAACCTTTCTCAAGATTAAGTGCTGCGGAGCTTGGTATTGATGGTGTCGGCATCGGTTTAAGTTTGTGCAAGCAGCTTATCGAGCTAATGAATGGAAATATAGGGGCAGAATGTCGCAAAGGTGAGGGTTGCTGTTTTTGGATATCGATACCCGCAGCCAAAAATCAAGACCTTATTGTACCGAGTGATGAGATCGTAGACGTAGAAGCAATACAATTCAAAATTACAGATGGAAAGAAAATTTTGCTAGTAGAGGACAATCTAGTCAATTGTGAAGTAGCTGTTGATATGCTCAACTCCATGGGTCTGGATGTGGAAATTGCTCATAACGGACTACAGGCCGTTGAGATTTTTAATATTGAAAAACATATATTAATTTTTATGGATTGCGAGATGCCTCAAATGGATGGTTTTACAGCCACACAACAAATTCGCTTGCACGAGCAAGAAACCAAGCATGTCGCTGTACCGATCATCGCACTTACCGCACATGCGATTTCCGGTGCGCGCGAAAAATGTATCGCGAGTGGCATGAATGATTTTCTCAGTAAGCCATTTAGCATACTTGATTTGAATAGGATTTTGATAAAATGGCTGGCTACAAGGCAATCACCGGATTTAGTGCCGCAGCGTAATGTCAGTATTGTTCAGCCTGAAGTAACACTGGACGATATTACATGCGACTGGTCGGTGCTGGATTATGATGTTATTTCTGGTTATTACCAAAGACAGAAAAAAAACCATTCAAACTTGCTCTATAACATGATTAGTATTTATATCGAGCAAACATCAAACTTAATGAACGACCTGGGTGATGCGTTAAGCCGATCCGATATTGAGCAGATTCGAAAGCTATCACACACCTTAAAGTCATCAAGTGAAAATATGGGGGCGTTTAAGTTGGCAGATATGTGCCGTAGCGTTGAACGTGGTTGTGAACACAATGAAATGAATGCTGCTGAAGTGGCGCAGGTAATACAGTATTACTCAACGGTAGAAGACACATTAAACACACTAATTAACAGTATCAGTAAAACGAACTAAAATGCTGGCACAGCCTTGAAATGCCTATTCAAGCATTTATCTGAAGTCATACATTTCTATAAATTTTGTCTACAAGGTTGTTCTTTAGCTCTCAACTAGGCCTTATTGAGTGTCACATTTATTTTTCTTTTTTAAATTTAAAAATTGGCATGAAGTTTGCATTTTTTATTTTTATAGTCGGTAATTTGTCACCACAGCAGTACGGGTAAAGTTATTGTTATATCAGCCGATAGATACGACATGGCGATTTAAAATAGGGTGTTAATCACTGAAAAAGCACTGTCGAAAATGGCATTAAAAGCATTTTAACTGGCTTACCACAGTGATGTATCAAACTATAGTAATGGTATTCGTAGATTTCACCTACGCAGAAAACGAGGGGATGACCAGTGTCAAAGACGTGTCATTAATGATTATTGATCAACTTGCAAGATTGACCCTCAAGAGGATAGGCTAATGAGTGATATAGATTATGTTCCTGAAATACAGGAAGTTATCTCATCGGGGAAAATATTAAATGTACTCATTGTTGACGACAGCAATGACGTCCGCTCGGCCATAAGAGAAATACTTGAGCTGGGAAATATACAGGTGACTGAAGCTAGAGATGGTGAAGAGGCGATTGATATTGTTTACAATAGTCCTCCAGATTTGGTATTGCTGGATGTCGCTATGCCAGGTCTCGATGGTATTGCTGTTTTAAAAACACTTCGTAAAACATACTCAAAATTGCAGTTACCGATTGTACTGATTACATCTCGTGGTTCCTCAACAGAAATTGTTCAAGCGCTAGATTTTGGTGCCAATGATTACATTACCCGACCGGTTGATTTTGACGTTCTATGGGCGCGGTTAAGTAATCAACTAATGCAAAAACAAGCGGCGGAGTATCTTCGCTTGGCTCAAAATAGTCTTGAAAAACAAATTAAACAGCGCACTGCTGAGTTAAACGTAACCAATAGAAAGCTAAAGGAAGAAATCGAAATTAGATTGCTCGCTGAAGGTCAATTACAGAAACAGGCGAACTACGATGAATTGACCGAACTTCCTAATCGAAGTTTGGCAACAGATCGATTAAACCAGACATTATCAAAGGCGAAAAGAAATAATTTACAGCCCTGTTTGGCTTTTTTGGATTTGGATAATTTTAAATATGTCAATGATACCTTTGGTCATGCAGTGGGAGATGAATTACTTCGGGAAGCTGCACGCAGATTAACTGAATGTGCGCGTGAAAGTGATACCGTTGCACGTTTAGGCGGTGATGAGTTTTTACTGATACTGGAGGATGATAAGAAACCAGACAATGGACAGTTGCGTGAAAATGTCATTAGACAAATTGGCGAGCGTATACTGGATATATTTTCAAAACCTATCGTTATTGAAGGTCAGGAATTGAATATCTCACCCAGTATAGGTTTTGCTATTTACCCAAAAGATGGTGATGATATTAACAAGCTAATGCGGCACGCTGATATTGCCATGTATCGCTCAAAGCACGATGGTAAAAATACCTACTGTTTTTACTCACCAGAAATGACAGTGAAAGCAAAAATGCGCATGGATGTTGAAACACAGTTACGACATGCGCTGAAAAAGAATGAATTTACTGTGAATTACCAACCAATCATAGACTCAAAAACGGGTGTTATCGTAAAAGCAGAGGCACTATTAAGGTGGAACTGCGAAAATCTTGGCATGATAACGCCCGATTACTTTATACCGATTGCAGAAGAAACGGGTTTAATTGTCCCCATTGGTGAATGGGTAATTGAGACAGCCTGTGAGCAAATAAAGCAGTGGCATGATTATGGTTGGCATGACCTATGTATTACCGTCAATGTTTCAGCGCGCCAGTTTCAGGCGGAATCGTCATTGGTGAAGACCCTGAAGCGGGCGTTAAAGGCAAATGATCTAAACTCTGATGCGATACAGCTTGAACTGACAGAAGGCGTTTTAATGAAAGAAACAAAAAGCAGTCTTGAGACAATGGCCTTACTTGAAATAATGGGTATTAAATTATTAATAGATGATTTTGGTACGGGTTATGCATCACTTTCTTATTTGCAACGTTATAACTTTGATTCAATAAAAATCGACCGCAGCTACATTAATAATGTACTGGTATCAAAACAGGATGAGAGACTTGTTAAAGCCATTTTAGCACTGGCAAAAAGCCTTGGAATGTCGGTTGTGTCTGAAGGCGTTGAGAGTAAAGGCCAGCTTGATTTTCTAATAAAAGAGCAATGTGAATATATACAGGGGTATTTCTTTAGTAAGCCTGTTCCATCTGAAGCTTTTTTTGATTTATTAATGAAAATGAATAAAATTGATCAACAGCCGGATGCTTTGAAATTGGTCTCCTGACTACCTACTTACTTTGAGTTAGTTCGATACGCCGAGTATGGCACGGCTTTATCTATCTCACTGTCGTCTAACGGATGTCGCAATGAAGCTGCTTTGTTGATATTGCGAAAGCAACATTGTCCGGCAGTATGATTTAAAAACCTGGATTTTATAAAAACCACTAAACATTATCCACAGATGGTCGATAGTTTCAGTAGTAGTGTTATTTCTAAAAGAAACTGGGAGCCTGTATTATGTCTGTAAGTCAAGAAGTGTCTAGCGACGGAAAAAAAGTACACATCAATATAAGTGGACGATTTGATTATAAAGTGTCCCAAGCATTCAGGGATAGCTATCGTCGAATTACAGGCCAAGACAGCATGTCCTACTACGTTGATTTAAGCGATACTAATTATATGGACAGTTCTGCATTGGGCATGTTGCTGTTGCTGCGTGAGCATGCAAAGTGTCATGGTGGCGCAGTATTTATAGAACGCCCCAGCAAACAAGTTGATACCATTTTGAAAGTAGCTAATTTTGAGCAGTTATTTACCATCAATTATACTTGTGGAATCAATACTGAAACGAGGGATAAAGTCGGGGTTGGGCATTGAATGTTCTACCTATCTATGATCAAGATACAAAAGAATGTAGATATGCGCTTGTGGTTAGCTGTTCACAACAAATAAATGCTTGTATTAAAACCACACTAGAGCATTCAGGTATCATCTCTTTGCGGGCAAGTACTGCAGAGCATGTTTTTCGCTATCTACAGGAGTGGGAGATATCATATATACTGATTGATGTAGATTTTGATGACGCTAAATGTGAAGATCTTGTCCGCTCCTTGCGAATCAAAATTGGTGAATCATATATTCCTATCATTATCATTGCTTCAGCAGATGACAGTAAGCGCTTAGCCATTTGTGCCACCGCTGGTTCAGATGATATTTTATTTAAACCCGTTACTTCTGCTGCCATAAACGCAAGAATATCATCGCTAGACAAAATCGGTGAATTAACAGTTCTCTACAATAATTCAATAAACGAGCAGATTCTCGCAAAGAGAATATTATCAGACGCGATAAGTCAAAGATGCATCCACTTCGATGAAATACATTTTTTAAGTAGCTCGAAAGAAATTTTTAGTGGTGATCTATTTTTAATAGCCCGCCATCCTGACGGTAGCCTGAATATCTTACTAGCCGATTTTACTGGCCATGGATTATCAGCAGCAATTGGTGCGTTACCCGTAGCCGATGTATTTAGCGCAATGACCGAAAAAGGCTTTGATCTGGCCTGCATTCTTGAGAGCATAAACAGCAAACTCCTGTCTCTTTTACCTACCAGTATGTTTCTGGCATGCAGCGTATTAAGAATTTCAAGTGATGTTAAGCAAGTGACTATATGGAATGGTGGCATGCCTGATATTTACTTAAGAGGTATTGGTAATGGAAATATTAAACATAAAATAAAATCCTCACACTTACCACTTGGCATTATCGATACATTGTCAAACAACTATAGAATGGAATCATTCAATATTACGCCTGGTGACCAATTAATTTTGTTTACAGATGGGTTGACTGAAGCCCTTAATAAAAATAATGATATGTTTGGTGAAAATAGATTAGAAAGTTGTTTGAATGAGACTGTTGAAGATAAGTCTGTTTTTACGGAAATCGTTGCTTGTTTTAATGATTTTTGTGGTGATATAAAACCAGTTGACGATGTCACGCTTGCTTGTATACCTTGTACAAATAGTTTGATGCTCAGTAAAGAAGTTGACAACCATCAATATAAAAAAATATCGTATAACAGTAACTGGTGTTGGTACATGGAACTAGGAGGGCGCAGCTTGCATGAACTAAATCCAGTTCCTATCGTTATTGATGAAATACAAAAAATTTCAGGCTTGCATTTAACAACTAAGACATTAGCTAACATCATGTCTGCGCTGTATGAAAACGTTATTGTAGAACGTTCGTGGACAAAAAATCATGAAAAATACACCTCTAATAGTATGCATTACGTAAAGATTGGAATAAAGAAGGTTAGCCATAATGGTTTTCCTTCTCTGCTCATTCAAATGGAGGATAGCGGCAAAGAAATAAATCTTAATGATTTGGCATATTGCCTACTAGATGAGAAAAGCAATGACAAAAAAGACAAGGAATATTCCTTGTCTTACAAGCTTAACGAACTAACTCTCGAAAACAACACAGGGAATTGTCTGGAGGCTATTGTTTGTAGTCACAAACAGATAGGCATATAGATGATTATTGATGATATAAAACCGGTTGTTTTAGTTGTTGATGACGAAGAATTTAATCTCGAAATCATTCAAGAATATCTTAGTGAAATTGATATAGAAACTGTTTGTGTAGGCTCGGGTGAGAAAGCCTTATTGCTTTTGCAGGAATCGCCTAATAAGTTTTGTACTGTTCTATTGGACTGGATGATGCCAGGCGTAAATGGAATGGACGTACTATTAGCAATAAAATCAGATGATAAAACAAATAAGATTCCGGTTATTATGCAAACCGCGAAAGCAGGAAAAGAACCGATGCTAGAAGGGCTAACAGCCGGTGCGCATTACTACATATCCAAGCCGTACGACCAACAAACACTAATTGCTATTACAACGACAGCTATCCGTGACTACCAGCAGTACATGGATATGCAGGAAAGTCTAAAACAATCTGCTCAAACATTACAAATGATGGATCACGGAATATTTTGCTTTAAGACATTAAGTGAAGGTCGAAATCTTGCCGCTTTGCTAGCAAATGCTTGCCCTGAATCAGACAATGTTATTCTTGGATTAACTGAATTAATTGTTAATGCAGTTGAACATGGAAATCTAGCGATTGGATATGCTGAGAAATCAAAATTAAATGCCGCTGGTGAATGGGACAATGAGATTAAGCGTAGAATAAACTTGCCGATAAATAGAGACAAGCACGTGACTATTGAATTTAGTCGTAGTGACAAAAAAATTAATATTTTGATAATAGATCAAGGAGAAGGCTTTGATTGGCACCAGTATATGGAAATTAGCCCAAGTAGAGCATTCGATAGTCATGGTAGAGGTATTGCGCTGGCAAATTTGATCAGTTTTAAAGAAGTAAAATATATTGGCAGCGGAAACAAAGTGTGTGTAACCATCCCTAATGGTAGGTAACTATGAGTCTTTATTCACCAGAAAATGAAATCAAGAATATTTACGAGAAATCCGTCAAGTTGTTGAGTACTTCACAAGCGCAATTAAATACCACCAGAAAATTATTGAAAAAATCGGTTATCAGGCTTGCTGCAGGCTTTAACAATCATGATAACGAGGTCAATTTATTACTAAAAAGCATTACCTCATCGACGCAGAAAAATATTAATTTAGAAATCTTGGATTCGCAATTAGACAAACTATTTGTTTTAACCAATCATTCTGACTTTCAGAAAGGTTTATCAGAAAATTCCGTCATCTGTTCTGCACTTAAGCAAGGCATGAAGGAAGTCGATTGTTCTGACGATTGCAAGGTCATAATCGATACACTGGTAAACAACGATCGCGATGAAAAGCAGACCGGTGCGGAAATAATTACCATCATAAATAATTCATTAACTAAAAGCACTCATGCTGATGAAGACGTCATTAATAAAACTATTAATGGTTTTATTAATGACGTTACTACTAGCACGGGATTTCAATATAATCGGAATAGCCAAAGCGCAACACAGGTTATGCAGGATATTGTCATTGAATTGTCAAAATACATAACGACAATTAAAGCTGGCGATAACAACCTTAATATCGAAAATAAACAATCGCACAATGTATCTTTCTATTCACATCTTACTGATATGGTTAATCAACTTGCACTGCCTACAAAAATGAAATCGCAACAGATAGCACTTTTAAAAATACTTGTTAATCCTGTAGATAGTAATGAATATCGTAAAAATCTATTTTCTGAATTACTTGACCTTGTCAATAATTTCGTTAATTCAGTTCAATTGGAAAATATGGACTTGCAAGAGTTTATTCTTAAAATTAGTAAGCAGTTATCTGAGATTAAAAACTACATGGAATTGACACTCTTAAACCAGGAAGAATCAGTCAATCGCTCTACTAATTTAGAAGAAACAGTGAATGCCAGTGTTGGTTATATACAGGATAAAGTATCTTCTTCAAGTAATATCGTTGATCTTAAAAAAGACATATCTGTACACTTAAAGGATATTAGGAAACAGGTTGAAGATAATAAAGATGCAGCACAGGAAAAAGAAAAACTATCCATGCAAGGGTATACGCAAATTATTGCAGAACTTAGCTCCACTCAAAATGAATCAGAAAGATTAAAAACTGAGCTTGAAATAAGTAAAAGCCAATTATTACGCGACTCTTTAACAGGCGTATACAACCGGCTGGCTTATGAGGAAAGAATTGCCGTCGAAGCCAGTCGCTACAAACGCTTACAATCACCACTAACACTCGCGATGTGGGACATAGATCACTTTAAAAATGTTAATGATACCTATGGGCATGATGTGGGCGACCGGGTTTTAAAACTTTTCGCCAATGTCATCCAGGAAAGAATACGCAATACAGATATGTTCGCCAGAATTGGCGGTGAAGAATTTGTCCTATTAATGCCGGATACTCCTATCGATAAAGCATTAGCATTTAATAACAAACTTAGAGAAACATTACTAAGCTGTAATTTCAAATATCAGGGTGAGCAAATAACCGTGACCGCTTCTGTCGGCCTTGCTGAGTTCACGGCCGATGATACCAAGCAAATTGTTCTCAAAAGAGCGGATCAGGCACTTTATCAGAGCAAACATTCTGGGCGAAATCGTTGTACTGTGTTTCAAGGCGAAATCAGCGCGTAAGTTTGCTTGTATTACTCTATATTGTAGAGTGTTCTATGAATACGCTAGTATCTTCTGTAAAAGTTAGATATTTTTCTTACGTGCCTTCATTAACCTGCTGACGAAGATATTGTTCTTGTATTATTACTTATGATAATATACATTATCAAAAGTAATGTTAATATATGTTGTACGGCTTATGCGGAGATTACGGCAGTTATTCTCCGCAAGTAATAATGAGAATACTCTTGCGTATGCGGTGATTATCAGTCATTATATCCGCGTAACATGCGGAGATTATAATGTATTTATGGCAGAAATCTGATTGGCCGACTTTTACCTGGGATGACAGCCGTATAACAAAACTATTGACACAAGTGTCACGTGAACAAGGTCGGCTGCTGGGCAGAATGGAGGCACTCGGATTTGAATTATCGAACGAAGCGCATCTCCGCATCCTGACGGAAGATGTTGTTAAGACAAGTGAAATTGAAGGCGAAAACCTTCAACCAGAGCAAGTACGCTCATCAATCGCGCGCAGACTCGGTATGAATATAGAGGGACTTGTCTCTGCTGAGCGGAATGTTGAGGGTGTGGTTGAGATGATGCTTGATGCAACAGGGAGATATTGTGATGCACTGACTGAAGAGCGGTTATTCGGCTGGCATGCTGCACTATTTCCAACGGGCAGAAGTGGCATGAATAAAATCCGTGTAGGGCAATGGCGAGATGACACTACAGGTCCAATGCAGGTGGTTTCAGGTGCAATTGGGCATGAAAAAGTGCATTACGAAGCGCCAGCAGCCAAAAGTGTCTCTAATGAGATAGAAGAATTTCTGCACTGGTTTGAGCATCCTGGAGACATCGACCCACTGCTCATAGCGGGTCTGGCTCATCTATGGTTTGTTACTATTCACCCGTTTGACGATGGCAATGGTCGTATTGCTCGCGCGATAGCAGATATGGCTCTCGCTCGCTCAGAAAAAACAGGCCAACGTTTTTATAGTATGTCAGCACAAATCCGTCTTCAACAAAAAGATTATTACAATGTGTTGGAATGGACACAAAAAGGTGAGCTTGATGTCAGTCGCTGGCAACAGTGGTTTTTAAATTGCCTATTACGCGCAATCGAGGGTACACAAGACACCTTAAGCGATGTTCTGGCAAAGGCTCGTTTCTGGGAGCGCTTTGCTAAAGTACCTTTTAACCAGCGACAGATAAAAGTTTTAAATCGATTACTGGATGATTTTGAAGGCAAGCTAAGTACCTCAAAATGGGCAAAGATGACAAAGTGTTCTCAAGATACCGCTTATCGCGATATCCTCGATCTAATGCAGCGCGGTGTATTACAAAAAGAACCAGGTGGTGGTCGCAGCACCCGTTATTCGTTGCTCATCGACTAACCTGAATAATAACAAAGAGTGATTAAATGGCGCGTCGTGATTCTAGATTCACCTCAATAAAAAGCAGCTCAAAAGAGATTCCTGCATTACCGACTTTACACGGTGAAGTTTCTATATACGCCAACCCGGTCGATACTTATCTGTCAGGAAAATCTGAAGCGACCAAGCGTATGGTAAAAAGTCATATGAATAAAATAGCCATCTTGTTTGATTATGAAGGTTATCAACATACACCCTGGGCTTCGATTCAGTATGAACACCTGCAAACGCTTATTGGCGTGTTACAGCAACAAAAATACGCTCATACCACTATTAACGCTATTATTTCAGCCGTTCGTGGCACCGTGAGGGCTGCGATGGCGATGAAATTAATGTCAGCGGATGATTACCAACGTCTTATGTTGGTGAAAATGGTTGCAGGTGTTCGCTTGCCAACAGGACGGATGATGAGTCAAGGAGAGATTAAGGCATTGGTCGATGCGTGCTTAAACGATTTCTTAAAAGTTAAAAACAAAAAGGATGACAGCCCAGAAAAACGGTCACCAGCTGCCTATAGAGACCTGGCTATTTTTGGCTTGATGTACATCGGTGGTTTGCGTCGTTCTGAAGTGGCAGATCTAAATGTAGAGGACATTGATCTTGAATTAAAGGAAGCCAGCGTGATCGGTAAAGGCAATAAAGAGCGCATGTTGTTTTTAGATGATGGCACAGTGATAGCGGTTAAACAGTGGTTAGAACTTCGCGGTGATCATGATGGTGCCCTCTTCTACCGCGTTCTTAAAAATGGAAAAATTCAAGCCGGTCGACTATCCGATCAGGCAATCTACAATGTCGTTAAAAAACGCCAATCTGAGGCAGGTATAGCTGAGATTTCACCACATGATTTCAGGAAGACATTTATCTCTACCATTTTAGAAGAAACCGGTGATCTTAGAATGGCGCAGGCTTTAGCGGGCCATAGTGACCCTAAAACAACCGCCAATTATGATCGTCGAGAAATAAAAGAAATGCGAAAAGCGGCTGGAAGTTTGCACTTTCCGCTAATTAATAATGATGCAGAGTAAACAGTTCACGCGTTAATGATGAGGGCATATAATTGACACCTAACTCTATAGATGGCTAATTTAACGGGCATCACAGGATTTGATTAAAACGAAGGAAATGTCCATCTTACACAGTAAGTATAGCGTTACTACCGTACAACACTAAGCCGTTGTCAATATTGATTGTTTTTCACATGTGCATGTTTTTATGTTTATTTTGTGTTAAATAATATGACGTTCCCTGTCAGGTTTGGGTACTTTGACTTTTTGTAAGGAGTTTAAAAAGTAAGGCAACGATGGCAATGCTCCAGACAATAACAACGCCACTGGGTAGATCCAGAAGCGACGACGCGATCAAACCCAATCCATAACCAGAACCCCCTATGATATAACCCGCCAGCAATGCTTTTTTGTGCCCTGCACTGCCTAGCGCAGGAATAATCAGGCTGGCAAAAACCAGATAAATGCCAACCAACTGCACGGAGCTGGTCACTGCCAATGCAAACAACAGGTAAAATCCAAGATGTTTTAAGCGTTGTCGAAAGTTGAGGTAAATAAGAAGAATGAAGCCTGTTACCAGGGCTGTTGGTAGCAGCTGATCCCAGGTAATCCACAGAATTTGTCCCACCAGTAAGTCTTTTAGCGATTCACCACCGTGCGGGTTATCCGCCAACAATAATACACTGGCGCTTGCAGCCAAAATAAAGGTGACCCCGATAAGTGCTTCTTGAAATTGTTGGTAGTGTTTCTCCAACCAGCTCAATACCAGCGCTGCGAGTAAAGCACTGCTTACCGCCACCAATTGCACTTCCCAGCCATGTGTTTGCCAGCCGAAGCGATAGGCGGCGATAATTCCCAGCCCCGCAACTTGGGCAATTGCCAGATCAATAAAAATAATGCCACGCCTAAGCACTTCCTGCCCCAATGGAACATGGCTTGCCAGTACCAGTAGACCCGCAATAAACGCCGGTCCGAGGATAGAAAATTCCAGCCCCTCAAAACTCATTATTTAGACTCTAGTAGTTGATTGACAATTTGTTCAAACCACTGCGTTAAAGTTTCATTTTCAGAAGGACTAAAAGCCAGACTGACGGCTGTAATCCCAGTCTTTTTTGACAACCAGTGGGCAGATTTATTACTCTGAGAACTGGCATATAAAATCATAACCGCGGGTTCTTTCTTTAACGTGTTGAGCACCCGGCCTAGGTGTGCACTGCTCGGTGGAACCCCCGGTTTAGGCTCCAAGGTGGCAACCCTTTGCAAACCCAACCATTGTTCCAGATACACCCAACTATTATGACTAACCACAATCCGTTTACCACGCAAGCTTTGAGCACGCTGCTCCCATTGAGTGATGGATTGCTGCCAACGCTGCGTGAAATCGTGCAGATTCTTTTGATACAGCACGCTGTTTTTTGCATCCAGTTGTGTCAGCCGCTTGCTTAGCGCAGCGGCTATTAGCAAGATGCGATGAGGGTCTAGGTGAATGTGCGGATTTCCGGCGGCATGGATATGCCCCAGACTGCGGTCAAGGACCTGCGGTTTTTCCAGTAAGGAAACCTGCTCGGCAGCCATAAAATACCCTACCTGCCCGTGCAAAATATTGCCATTTCCTGACTTACGCAACAACAAGGGTAACCAGCCTACTTCCAGCTCTGCACCGGTGCATACCAGTAAATCTGCATTGCGTACTCTAGCAATCAAACTCGGACGCGCCTGAATGCGATGAGGGTCTTGCCGAGCGGTGGTCGCACTGAATACCTTCACCGCATCGCCACCCAGTTCCTGTGTTAGTGCCGCCCACTCTGGTACACAAGCAAAGACATTAATTTTGGCAAAAGCTGTGTTTGAAAAAACCAATACAAGCAAGATTGCGAACAGTAGTTTTATAGCTTGATAAATCATAAATACCGCCTCCTAGAACTGGTGCGCGCCGTGACTGCCAAGGCTCATGGTGTATTGCAGAAATAGTTGATTGTCGGTATGTTCACTGGACTTATCCTGATTATATTGCAGACGTATCCGACTGAACTCACTGGGCAACCACTCCACCATAACACTGCTGCGTTTTGGTGTGTGACCCTCATTGTCCAGTCCCGCTTCGGCTAATACACCCGCATCAGAACCGCTATTATTGCTGTCCAACTGGTCGTAGCGTAAACCTACCTGCCATTGGGGTCTAAATTTGTAAATCGCCTGTGCATACCAACCTTTTTGATGGCCATCATAAGTACTCGTTTCTACAGGTGGACCGCTGTTAAGCATATCGACCACACCGTTTTCCTTGCGATCAAAATATTCAAATTGAAATTTGAATCCCTGATTTACAGTGTTGCCATCAGGCGCCCATTTATACACCAGATCAAGCGCATTGACTTTGCTATCACCACTAAATGAAGGTGTCTCCGTGGTGGCTCCACCGCCATGTGCATGACCACCACTTTGCCGATCTTTGATACTATTTGCCTGCCAATGACTAAAACCTAATTGCCAGCTATGCTCAATGCCAATATCACCACCGATATCGACAAATGTTGTCCAGGCACCAATATCATCCTGACTACCACCTGCAGGGAAGCGGTTTCCACTCAACGCTTCTGCGCCCAGCTGTAGATAAATATCTGTGGGGGCAATCCAGGTCACTTGCAGGCCGTCATCGATCAGTTGATTTCCAAACAGGCCTCGATATATCAAAGGCGCATCTGCAAAATCCCAGAAATGCGCATGCTGCTGATTTAAATAGCCGATTGCCGAAAAGAAGCGCCCTGCTTTTAATGTCAAGCCACTACCCAACCCCAATGTTTGAATGAATGCTTCTTCCAGCTCTACTTCGGTTGCGCCATCATGTTCTGCCAGCGCGAGTGTCATTTTGCCATAGAATTTATCATCTATATTGGCACTCATTATGAGTTCAGTGTGGCCAACAGCAAAACCCTTTTCGTCTAAACCTGCTTCACCACCTAAAGAAAAACCGGGTAATTCATAATGTGATGGGTCTTGGTCAAAACTGGAAAAACGGCCATCAAGAATCAAACTAATGGATGGGTTAAAGTTATTTGGTGCGGTTACAGCGCTGCCTACAAGCTGATTTTGTTCGGTTTTTAATAGTCGCTCTTCTAAATTTGCCAAGCGCTTTTCATACGCCTTTTTAAGGGCATCGAAATTCTGTTCGGATACCGCTGCTTCAGTGTTGGCATAAGCCTGATTTGAATTAAATAATGCTACTGATATTACAGTCATAAGTAATGTTTTATGCATGAGAATTTTCCGTAAACGATAAGACACACCACAGTCACCAGATGGTTGCTGTCGATAAATTAATAAAAACTAATTTTTAGTGATTAATGTTAGTGAGTACGAAAAGGTGGGGCGCGGGCGTAATATGCCGTTTGTGGTGAGGAAAAGCAGGCGGTAACTGTCTGGCTGATAACCAATACATGATTAGCCTGAGGAAATGACTGTAAATCATGAGAAATAAGAGCGTTGCCTGATTTTTCGCAAAACAGAAATTGTTGGCACGAAGCATCATCAGCATGGAACGGGTGTTCTGTAGCGTGAAGGATTACACCAAATTGGCTAATAAGCAGGAACAAGCTTATTAGCCATGCAATGCGTATCTTCTTGTGCGGTTGATTTCTCATTTATATGATTTTATGCTAATTACATAACGCGATTATATAACGCTATAACGATTGTGCCAACACCTGCAATGTAGAGTGATGCAGCAATACAGAGCGGTCATTATTTGTGTAAGTCACATCATCGTCCGTATTTATAGAAGTACGAATTAGTGTCATAATTATTTTAAATTAGTAACGACTTCCACTACAAAGAGTATTTGTATGGCAGGGAAAAACTATAACATGTAGGTTCAAAACTAGAGAAAAATATTTAAGTTGCCCTTTAATTATTCACTATAGTTTATTACCAGTAATCCTGGTAAGCAGGGCACAGCGTTAATAGAGTTCACAGAATCTCGGTGTGAATCACGTGGTTTACTGCGTACATTAGTTGACCAGGCAGATCCTGTTTGGTTGCAAATTAAAACCATCTCAGATTCAATACTCTCCCCTTCCTTTGTATCAGAGATATCAAAATAATGTGCGACACCGTTAGGGTTTATTCTGAATAAATACTTAAATGAATTATCCGTAGATTTACTACCAAATTTCCACTGCCGGTTGAAACCAGCGACTTCATAGTGTGCCGTTTGTTCCGTACCTGCTACCGAGATAAGACCGTGATTAGAGGTTTTAAACGCAGTTGCGGTAACAATAATTTCGTTATTTGTAGTATGTAAATCCTTGCACTGCCAAACCTCTTTCTCTGTTGCCAGTACCGAGGATGAACATCCAATAAATAACAAGCCAGCGAGTAAAGTTTTAATCATATGGTACATATAAGGTTACGCAGATTAGTGTTGTTCTCACTATCAAATAGTCAAACTAGTTTAAGTTCTTGTTGTGTAGCTTAATACTAACATGCAAGAGATATGCCCTATTGTAACAATATGTATATTTATACATTCATAAACATACTCACTTAATTAATAAATCTGAAAACATAAAAACTAAAGATATAACAAGACTTTACTTACTCACTATTCCGCTATATTATGAATGTATAAATATACGCTATAAAATATTCGGTGCAATAATGAATACTCTACTTTCAGCAAAACGCATAGCCATAATTGATGCTTATAAAGCATTGGTTACTGTTTTAGAAACACTGGGAAGCCACATACGCCTAGACGCAAAAAATGGCCTTCCCGCATGGATTCAATACCATGAAGAAAAATCCCTTTGTGCCAGTGACGCCATTATTTCTATCTACCAGGCACTGACGCTGGTTAAAGGTATCAACCCAAAAGAATCATTTACCCGTTTTGGTTTAATGGCGGCTAGTCGCGATACTCTATTATGTGTCACACAGGTTAATCATTGTAAGTTTGCTTTAAAAACAGCCATTAAAGATCTCAAACAAAATGACCGTAATGAATTAGTTGCCAGTGCTTTTACTGAAATTAAACGTTCACCGATCATACGTGAAGCACTGGGTGCTGCTGGTTTGAGTCAACTTCACATCAAACAGTCTACCCGTAAAATTATTGTCTTGGCAGAAATGCCCTTGAAGGTAGGTTTTACTGTTTCAAAAGGTAGTCATATAGTTGAACGCTTATCACGTAAGCAGGCTTTGGCTTTTGCAGCCAAAAGAAATAACGATACGGCCATTGAAAAATTACAACAATTACCGATTAATAGTTTTGTTGCGCGATATCGGCAGCGAGCCTGCCATACTCGAGCAAATATTAGTTATGTCGATCGACAGCGCCGCCAAAATCGTCCAGATCAAGTATCCGCCTACTTACCTATTTTGTACCCTTATAATATTGAACAATCATCCCGTATTGGTTCTGTTATTCATAATGGAGAACAAACTTTACTTAAAATGCAACAGGATGAAATTATACGTTTACCACGTGATGGCAAAATTGATA
Source organism: uncultured Thiotrichaceae bacterium (assembly GCA_964651445.1). Lineage (GTDB taxonomy): Bacteria > Pseudomonadota > Gammaproteobacteria > SZUA-229 > SZUA-229. Next base: position 32,126 of record CAZYYW010000001.1, on the reverse strand, counting down.
AAACACATCCTTTATCTGAGTCATTAAAACTTTATTACTATTTATAAAAAGTGCTTTCACCCTTGGTTTGTTTTTTATGTATAAGTCTTTTATAAAACACTGACTGTGTTTGACTAAAGAAAGACTTAATAAAGACTATACAAGACTAAAGGTTTAAAGCTGTTCAATAAAACCAATAAAATCAATAGCTTAAGTTGTTACTTATTGTTGTTAAACCGTGTTTAGTACGTTGTTAAACCCTTTTTAGTACGCAATAAAACCATCGTTAGTACGCTATAAAACCGACATTAGTACACTGTTCAACCGTATTTAGTACGCACGATTGTGGATAAATTTTATTTACTATAGCAATGTTGAAAATAGCTAAAAAAATCAACGATTTAATAAAGAAATGTTGTTATAGACGATGTTATTTCATTTCTTTGTTAAGTACTAAAACCGTTATTAGTACGTTTTTTTATGTTTTATATCGGTATTGTAAAACGCTAAAACCGTTTTTAGTACACAGCTTTTGAGTAATAATACCGCTTTGCTGAAGCCTTAAACCTATTTTAGTACGTTGCTTTTTTCAGACTTTACTTTCTAGTGGCGTACAATCTAAAAGGATCCGCCCTGCCCGTTCCCAGTATTTCGGCGTCGATTAAAAATCCAACTTTTATTAATTCATCAATGGCTTTGCTGTAAGCACTTTTCATGTCACATTTTCGTGCGTGGTAACCAATAGAGGCTGAAATGTCGTCAAGTTTGTTTAATTTAAAGAAATCTTTGGGTTGAGAACTTAGATAACGATGTAATGCTTTGGCCAGACGATTTTTAAGTTTACGACGGCTTTCCCAATCTATATAGGTGTATTCACTTTCCAACCAGTACGTAACTATCGGTGAGAATTGTGCATAAATAATGCCATCGGTGGAATACAACTGCCATTCAATATCGACGAGTTTAATGGGTTTTCCTATTTCACATTTACCCAGGTAACGGTCTTCTTTTTTGAGTGACAAAATCAAGGTGGTTGAGGTTAAACGTTCCAGTGAATCGATAACGTCTTTACGCATTTTTCCGCCTTTAGACATGCTGAGGGCATCCAGAATATTGGTGACAGTGCAAACAACGGTATCGACATTTACGCTGCCTTTCTTATTGGCTTTGTAAATCTTAGATACTTTAATGGGCATGTTATTGTGCGGCCCGATTAGTTTTTTATGGGATAAACGTGACAAAGCGTAAAGTACGTCTTCATCAAACACGGTTAAATTAGCACCATAACGTTTTCCCTTGCCGAATGGTGTTTCAAATGGCAGTGCATTATCTTCATCCAATAATTTTTTTTGTTTGGCCTTAGTGATGGGCATGAAGATAGGAATGCGTGTGAGTAAGGTTGGAAAAACTTTTCGCTCGGAAACAGGTATTGCGTCGAATAAGCCAATCTGTTCGTTTTTGTAGATTTCGTTTTCTGCCAGCGCAACTATTTTTTCGCTGGTCATACCATTACGAGCGCGGCTTTCTTTCTTGGTTTCAGGCTTTAGTTGTATGGTCTCTGGTTGCAATTCGGCAACTTGCGCCCTGCTCTGCTGAATGCGTTGTTCTGCTTCTTTGCCTCGTTTGAGTACACGTTGCATGGCTTTATTTGGCACTATCCTACCCTCCGGCACGTTTTGATTTTTGTGTGTCGCAATCAAATTATGCAATTATTATTATTTTAATCCTGAAAAACAGCTCTATATCCGCTATTTATACCGAATAATGCCATATATTGTCAAGAAAAACGAATAATGTATTTGAATTATCTTAGTAGTATGTATAATAAAAATCAAAAGATAACTTGTTATCTACAGGTATAACGATACAAAATACCATTTTCAAATCGTAAAAGTGAGGGGTCATGACTGTTTCCATAAACGAGCTAGCTGATTTGGTTCAGCGTTCTGACAAAATTATTAAACATATTAAAACGCATATTTTTAGTCCGGATGGTCAAAAACGTTTTAATAAATCTTTTAAAATAGGTGAGGCGTCGGGGCTTATTGGACGACATCCTACCACTATTCGAGATGCTGAGAAGCAGGGTGCCATTGAAGCAACCCGTAGCGACGCCTCCAACGCGCGTGGTTTTTCATTATCAGAAATCAACCGGGCGCGTCGTCATTTTAATACCATGCCGAGGCTAGAAGCGGGTGAAGACCCTGCAGTGCTTGCGGTGCAAAATTTTAAGGGTGGCGTGGGTAAAACCAGCATTGCGGTTCATCTTTCGCAGTGGTTGGCGATTCGAGGTTTTCGTGTACTGCTAATTGATCTTGATAGTCAGGCTTCAGCGACGACCTTATTTGGCTATACCCCGGATATGGATATTGATGCCAATGATACTTTGCTGCCCTTTTTTGAAGGTGAGCAACGGACTATGCATTATGCTATACGCGACACCATGATCGAAAATCTGAGTTTAATTCCAGCTAATTTGCAACTTTACAATGCGGAATACATGGTGGCAGCAAACCATGCGCAACGACCGATTTACTCGTATTTGCCAGAAGGCATTGAAAGCATTAAAAAAGATTTTGAAGTCATTATTATTGACCCACCACCGGCACTGGGCATGCTCAGTATTAATGCTCTGGTTGCAGCCACCAGCTTGTTAGTGCCGATGCCACCAAGAATGTTGGATTTCACCTCTTCGTTACAGTTTTTTAATATGTTGCATGAAACTTTGGATGAAATTCAAGGCCATTATGATACGCAAATTGAATATGATTTCGTTAAATTGGTGACTTCCAAGAAAAAACAACGCAACACCAACGAGAAATATGCGCGCGCAGAAGATGATATTTTAGCACTTGCCCGTCGCATTTTTGGTAACGAATACATGCTGGAGAGTATTATCTATGAATCAACCGCTATCGATAATGCTGCCAGTGAATTTAAAACGCTGTTCGAAGTTCATGGTCAGACAACCAGTTATAAAAGCTTCAGATCCGCCATGGCTTCAGTAGATGCGATGTGCGAAGAAGTGTTGCATGAATTGCTGAAAAACTGGCCGAGCATAAGAAACAAAATAAAAACAGCATAAATAAACCGGAGATAAAGCAATGGCTAGAACAAGAATAAACGATATTGCAGAAGGCGCTGACCTGGAAAACATCGATGTCAAACCGCGTCATAAAACAGGTTTGCACAGCCGTGGTAGGGCGTTTCTCTCACAGAACCCGAATCCAGTACTGGATGAAGCGGCAGAGGCAGGGCTGCGAGAACTAACGGTTTCGACCGATGATTGCTGTTTGTGGAAATATAATGACCGTATTTATGACGGTCTCAGTATGGAAAATTGTAAATCACTTGTTGATGATATACAAAAAAATACGCAATTACAGGCTGTCATTGCACGGCGTGACCCCGCGGGTAAAAAAGCCTATCAGATTATTATTGGCACTCGACGTTTCTGGGCTTGTTCTCATCTTCCCGCAAAGAAAATTCATATTGCGCTAATAGACGTCGATGACAAACAAGCCTATAAAATCATGCGCAGTGAAAATCAGGAACGTGACGATACAACGGCGTATGAAAAAGCGATGAATGCAAAAAAAGTTATCTCTGAAATTTATGCTGGAAACCAGAAAAATTATTGTCTTGAAAATGACATTGGTGAGGGCACATTGTCCAACTGGATGGCGATAGCAGACATGGCGCCGGAGATTGCGTCTGTATTGCCAAACAAATTTGAGATCAGTGTTAAACAGGCGATCATGTTGCGTTCCTTGATGAACAAATCAGCGAAGTCAAAAAAATTGATTTTGGAAAAGGCGCGTGAGTTTAAAGGGCAGACAGACAGCACATTGAGTGTAATGAAAACATTGGTTTTTGTCGGTAAGAGTGCCGTGCAAAGTGGTTCGAGCCGGCCTGTAGAAAAAACGTACACGGTTGCGGGTGATGTTAAAGGGGTGTTGATAAAGCAATCGGCTAGCGGAGCAATTTCTATTAAGGTGAGCAAGGCAGCAGTGGCGGACAAAACTGCAGTAATTAAGGCGTTAACTCGTTTTCTTGCTAAATAGAAATAATTCAACGGTTGAATTGTTTTGTATCTAATTGATATATATAAGTTTATGCGGGATTCGTTGAGTATTTTTCGCCGGTCAGTTGTTTCTAATAGAAGAAACACAGGGCAGTGAAGAAGCCTCGCACGCTTTATATGAGACGTGACAACAGCCGTTTGATAGAGTTTTCATACCATTTGTTTTCATATGAAAACAATCTGCGCTATACTCACGGTTATGCCAATTGATGTCGACTTACTTCAAACGGGATTGTGGACCCAGCGTTTAACGCAAGCAGAAATCAGCGTGGAGGAACTTGAGCGGGCGCGTTTATACGGTTTGCATGAGGACGTTCATGTCCGTGCTTTAGCGCATTCTCCGGCACGTTTTGAAATTCTTGGCTCACCAAAAATCTGGCTACTAGCTCAGATGCTGCAACAACAAACCGTGTCAGTCAAACATATGGATTATTTAAGTTCTGCTGAAATTGACGGCTATTACGGACATCTAATAAATACTGAGGAGCATTTTATTGACCGCGCGCTGGCATTAAAACAGCGTATTAAAAGACAAAATATTAGCCTCACAATGGCTGGCGCGTTGATTGGGAAAAGCCGTTCTGAAGTGTGTAATTTGATGCGAATTTTAAATATAGAAAAGCACTTATTAGACAACATTAAACAATGTTCGATGATTGGTTTTGGCCATGCAAAAATTATGGCTGGATTGCCATTGGAACAACAACAACTTTTATTACAACAAATCAAAGATGAGCATCTAACGGTTCAACAAACGGAAGCTGTGGCAAGAACTATGCGTGCACATAAGCCGGTGTTACAACCGTCTGCATCCGTTAAAAAATCAGCTGATGTGTTGGCACTTGAAACCCGGTTAACCGAACACTTTGGCGCACATGTTGATATCAATGAAGATCAAGGTGTGCTGATTATCAATTATCATCGCAATCTGGATATTCTGCAGGGTGTTTTGGATAAGATGGCACTTCCGGATATATAGAGACCTGTATCGTGAAAAGGTCTCATATAAGCAATGGGCTTATGCAGAGCTGAGTTGCTGTTAAGAAAAAAATAGGCTGCGCGCCATGGTTTCGATACCGGGTAATTTATGCATTAGAGGATCAAAGCAGGGATCCTCTATTATTTCGTCATGCTCAGCAGTATTGTTAGCCGTTAGTGCGCTGCTGGCGAGCTGTAAGGCACGGTGATGATTCTGCATAGCGATGTCATCCTGCACTATATTTAAAGCGGGGCAGGCGATAAGCTCGGACAATTGTTCTGGCAGTTCGAGAAAGGAGGCTAGATAACCACCGGCAGTAAAATAATCCACTTCTACATACTGTGCCATACAGTGAGCGAGCGAAAGTGCTTCATTGCTTTTTTTAAAGTTGATGGCTTTGCTTGTTGCTTTGGGTTTTTGTGTGGCCAGCCATAACAAACCAATGTTATGCAGCAGCCCGGCTAATCGGGCGGTGTCGGAACAGACGTCATTATTGTCTTTTGCACATAGCTGTGCAGCTTCAGCAGTTAACAGGGCGCTTAACCAATATTTTTTGGCATCAAATGCCGGGCAGCGACTGGGGTCAAATATTTGCGCCACCGCGATTGCAATGGCGATGCTGCGAACCACGGGGACACCAATGCGCGCGCAGCAACTGCGTAATGTGGTAATAGGCGTACCCGGTGATGCCCAGGCAGAATTGGCCGTTGAGACTATTTTTATTGCAATGGATGGAAAATTTTCAAGTTTGTCGGCAAGCTCGCTGTAGCCAATATCATCGTCGTTTAGCATTTTTAATAATGAAGATATGCCGGGGGGTAAAACCGGAAGGTCAGGCTGACGTGCTATTTCCTGCTTGATAATATGGTGTACCGTCATGGGTTATGCAACCTGTTCGGCATTGGGTCGACGAAAACAGCATTTGGTCAATGCTGGAATATCTGCAGCGGGTACCGGTTTGCTGAAATAATAGCCCTGTGCCATGTGACAGCCCATAGCGATAAGTACCTTTAGCTGGGCTTCGGTTTCAACGCCTTCGGCGACTACTTGCAAACCCAGTGCCTTGCTCATGCCTAGCATGGTGCCAACGAGTACTGATGATTGTGTATCATTCGGTAAGTGGCGAATAAATTCACGGTCAATCTTTAATACGTCTACAGATGCGCCTTTGAGTACTGACAGTGATGAGTAGCCGGTGCCAAAATCATCGATCGCCGTTGTGAAACCTAATTCACGTAATTGACGGCAGGTGTTTAAAAATACCTGTTGGTCACGCGATGTACTTTCAGTAATTTCTATTTCAATCAGTGAAGATGAAACGCCGTTGGCGTTCACGATATTGGCAATATTTTGCGCAAAGTTGGTCTCAGCAAAATGTTGAGGCGAAATATTGACGGCAACAGCCAGCTTGCTGACACCTTGATTCTGCCATTTTTTAATTTGCTTACAGGCTTGCAGCACCACCCACTCGCCGAGTTCTTTGATTAGGCCTATGCGCTCTGCATCGGCAATAAATTTATCCGGTGTTAGTTGTTTTCCGTGAGGGTGATTCCAACGGATCAGGGCTTCGACACTTTGAATTTTTCCGTTTCTAAGAGAAATTTTTGGTTGGTAATATAGTTCAAACTGTTGTTCTTTGAGGGCGCTGCGTAAATCGCTTTCAATGGTTAAACGGTGTTGCGCTGCATCTGTCATCGCCGGTTCGTAAAATGCATATTGTCGCTTGCCAGCTTTCTTGGCTTCGTACATGGCGGTATCGGCGGCTTTGATCAAAGTGCCGCTATTGTTGCCATCATGAGGATAAATGGCGATGCCGATGCTGGCATGAGGCGTGAGTGTTGTACCGGCTAGAGTGAAGGGTAGTGCCAGTAACTCTAGGCACCGTTGAGCAATGTTGGCGGCAAAAAGATTGTCTTCAATATCGTTTATTAACAGGCAGAACTCATCACCACCCAAACGGCTGGCAAAGTCGGATTCACGAAGTAGCTCGCGCAAACGATTGGCAACTTCTATCAGCAGTTGGTCTCCTACATCATGGCCAAAGCTGTCGTTGATGTTTTTAAATTCATCCAAATCAAGGTATAACAAGGCAAATTTTTCAGAGCGCCGACGTGAGCTGATAATTAAGTTTTTTAGCTGATTGTTAAAATTAGAACGGCTGCTTAGTTTAGTAAGGGAATCATAATAGGCCAATTCCATAATGCGTTGTTCAGCGCGGCGAATGGAAGATATTTCCTGAACCGTGCCTATTAGCATGGGTTTTTCATCCTTGCTGTTAACCATGCGAATGCGGTGTAGAAGATAGCGAGCAGGCGTCGCTTCTGTTTGATGAATTTCTTGCTCCCAACTGGATTCACGACCATTGCTGAGGCAGGATTTTACTGCGCTGTGCATGCTTTTATTGCCAATGGCGGCAATTAATTCATCGAGACTTGTTACGCCGTCAAGAGGCTGACTGAAGTAGCGTTGCAAATGGCGAGAGAACTGTATTTGTTGTTTGTTTATTTCCCATGACCAGTGGCTGACTTGGGCGGTATGCTCAGCCGCTTCCAGTAATTGCTGGTTATGCCACAGCGCCTTAGCATTGCGCGTATTTTGCAGAGTAAAGAGCACGGTATAAGCAAGATTGAGCAAGTTAACCGGTTTAACAATAAAGTTGCTAATGCCGGTTTCGTAAGCATGTTGTACCTGTACATCATCAGCGGTGCTGGTGAGAATCAAAATAGGCAGCGTTTCTGGGCTGTAGTTCACACGAATAGCACTGCATAGTGCGTAGCCGTCCATGCCAGGCATTTGCAAATCGGTAATGACCAGATCATACGTATTATTGAGCATCAGTTGCAGTGCCTGCTGGCCGCTGCTGGCACTGTCTATTCTGTAGCCGAATTGTTGCATTGCCGTTTGAATGATTTCCAGTGTAGCCATATCATCATCGACCAGCAGTAGATACTGACCGCTGCCAACGGTGGGTGTACCGACAGGGTAGGGCGCTGTTTTTAAATCATATAAGGTCTGTAAAGAAAGCTGTAATTGTCTTTCCAGTCGAATGACGTGTTGTGCGATGGCGTCAGTTTTATTGGCATTGGCGAGTTGTTCTAATTCGGCGCTGGTGTTGTAAACCAGACTGGCACCAAGGGTTGCGCTGGAAGATTTCAAAGCATGCGCGATGGCTGAAAAATCACTGTAATCTTTATTTTTTACGGCAAGCTGCATGCTTTGTAGCTGAGCTAGAGAAGATTCCTGAAAGCGTTTAATAACATTGCCCAGAGTATCCTTGCCACTGTTATTACCCAGTTTTCGTAGCTGTTCAATGGTCGCCATATTTAACACTTCTGCGCTGTCTACAATGGAAGGCTCTCCCTTATCTTTTATCGCAGGTTTTGTTTGCGTTGTGCTACATAACCATGCACTTAAAACATTTTCGATGTCGTCAATGGAAAACGGTTTTGCCATCGATGCATTCATGCCGACTCTTTGACAATGCGCTTCTATGTTTGCAGAAGTGTCAGTGGTTAGAGCGATAATAGGCACAGGCGGGCGGCGTTGTTCCTGCTCAAAAGTTCGAATGGCCTCGGTGGCTGCAAAACCGTCCATGCACGGCATATGAGTGTCCATAAAAACCAGCGAATAGGTATTTTGTTTGATCGCATCAAGAGCCTGTAGACCGTTTTCAACGACTTCAATGTTGAAACCTAAAACATCTAACTGCTCACGCATGACCTCCTGGTTAAGATGGTTGTCTTCTGCCAGTAAAATACGAGCATTATTGACTTCCTTTTCATTCGTGGTATGGCTTGCAATGCCTAGCTCGATAGAAAAGTGAAAGGCGCTGCCTTCACCAAGCGTACTTTGCAGCGTAATTTCACCCCCCATAAGTGCAATGAGATCGCGGGAAATCGCCAGGCCAAGACCGGTACCACCAAAATTTCTGGTTGAACGAGCGCTGCCTTCTTGTTCGAATGGTTCAAAAATAATGGGTTGACGGGCGGTTTCTATGCCTATGCCCGTATCGCGCACCACGACGTTGACCTTCATACACCGGTCTAGCGTATCGATTGTGGCGCATAGTTCAACCTCGCCCTGTTCGGTAAACTTGATGGCATTGTTCAGTATGTTTAGCATTACCTGACGTAGCCGAACAGAGTCGCCAATAACATCATGTTCTATTGTTTCAGGGAGTTGAACAATTAACCGGATATTTTTTTTCTGCGCACTGTCGCTAATCAGGTCAACAACATCGTTAAACAAGTGGAGCAGGTTGAAGCTGTCTTTGCACAACTGTAATTTGCCAGAATCAATCCTGGAAAAATCGAGGATGTCATTTATAACCATCAACAAGGATTCAGCAGAATTATGTGCGGTACTGGCTAGATGGCGTTGACGTTCATTCACCGGTGTTTTAAGCAATAGTTCCAGCATGCCCATAATGCCATTCATGGGTGTTCGTATTTCGTGGCTTATGGTTGCCAGAAAATTACTGTTTACAGCCGCAGCTTTTTTTATTTCGGGACGACTTGTTGTTACTATGTGTGTTTTTTTGCCTATACTGTCGTCTGTCTGAGAGAGAGTTGTGGGTAGATTGTCGGGTTCATTGGCATTGTTTATGGTACGAGCAATGCGCTCGTTTAATGTGCGATTGGTTTTTTTTAGTTGAGCAATCTGCCGTTTTAGCTCGGCTTGTTTTTTATCAGACATCTCGGCTTGTTTTTTATCAGACATATGGTTAGCCTGCACTGCTTATGAATATTTCTGAAACTGAGTTAGTGTTCATAGTTACGTCCATTTGAATCATTTAATAATGACAGCCAGAGTATTGTTATTTATAGTATCGTTAACAATATCGGGATATAAGCCATTAAACTTTAATATATTATTCTCAATATATGTTAAGTTTTTGTAGTGTGTTTTAAGGAACCTCGGATTAATTCGTGGAACTGACGTGCAATCTGCTTATTCAGAATCAATCCAAGATTGCCTAACATAATAAGTATTCGCCAGAGACTGGCAATAAGCTTTATGTAAAAAAATGTAAAGTAATGACAATAATAAAAAAATAATATCCATGACAGAAGTTGAAGAAGCACAAATTGACCTTATTAACAGTAACCGATTTTATTCGATTGCCATCATGGCTAGTGCGGTTATTGCTTTATATTTAATGTTCAGCACAAAAGTCGAATCAATGGCATTCCATTTTTGGTTTGTCACTATTCTTGGCGTAGACCTATTGCGCCTGCTTGCCGCACTGTCATATAAAAAAGCAAAAAGAGAGAGCAGGGTAAATTTTAAAAGGGCGAGGCTGTTTATACTATTTGGGACCCTCTTTTCGGCGACTTGCTGGGGCGCTTTAAGCCTTATTCTGATACCGGTGGTTGATGGTCAGAGCGTGTTGTTATTAGTCATGGTCATCGCGACATTAGTGACGGGTGCTACTACGACTTTATCGTATCAGATGCAGTTTTCGGTGATTTTTATATTGATTGTAATAACGCCACTGATGATTTCTTTGCAACTACAGACGTATATTCAGGGTTATCATCTGGTTTTTTTAGAGGTCATGTTATTTCTGCTGGTTTTATTTTTATTGAAAAACACAAAAACGTACTGTCAAAACTGGACGGAAATGCTGAAGATGCAAGTGCGTTCCCATGAGCGTGAACATGAATTGTTGTTACAGCGTGAAAAGGCGGAATTAGCAAACCGTGCCAAATCAGATTTTTTAGCCAAAATGTCGCATGAATTGCGTACACCAATGCATGCAATACTGGGCTTTTCCAGTTTGGGCGCAGAAAAAGTAGACGTTAACATCAATACAAAAATCAGTAATTATTTTATGCGTATTAATGATAGTGGACAACGTTTACTCGGCTTATTAGATGACCTGCTTGATCTCTCTAAATTAGAAGCGGGTCGTATGCAGTTTATCGTTACAGAAAATGACTTGCAAACAACATTGGCAAAAGCGATTGATGAATTAAGCCCACTGTTTAGCGGCAAAGCGTTAGAAATAGAGGTTGTACCGGCAACAGTAGAAACCCTCGCAATGTTTGACAATATTAAGATAAACCAGGTCATCAAGAATTTGTTGTCGAATGCGATAAAGTTTTCACCGCCAGGCGCCAGCATCAAGGTGAATTTTGAAAGAACTGAAATTGATGTGCAAACGGAGTATGCCATGAAGGGTGCTGTGTCGGCGATATCGCTAATCATCCGCGATCAGGGCATCGGTATACCGGAAGCTGAACTGGAAAGCATCTTTAATGAGTTTGAACAATCCAGTAAAACCGTAAATGGCGTTGGTGGAACCGGCCTAGGTTTGGCAATTTGCCGGGAAATCATCCACTACCACGGCGGCATGATAACGGCCGGCAATGTTAGCGGTGAAGCGGGAGCGATTTTTACTTTTAGTTTGCCGTATAAACCAGGGATGGCACATGCAAAACCCTCTATAGGGCTCCTTTCTTAGTGTATTTAATCCACCCTCAATCCTAAGGGTTTCTAACATAGCGGCAAAACTTTGCCGCCTATTGCTTCATTGTGCAGAATACAGCCTGCCGTCTAGCGTCAAAAAATTGTCGTTAATAAAATTTTTTTATGCTAAGCCACTGTTATTACTGTACGAGGTGTTCTGGCACAGTTGTTGCTTTGTTGTAACGTAAGATTAATGCTTCGAGGAAACACAGATGGCTGAACGTATTATACAGTTGCATGCAAATAACAGAAAAATCGCTAATGAAAGCAATATGTGCATGGACACCGTCCGCAGCGCATGGCTAACAAGTTTCATTAATCGCTTGCATGAAGCATTGGATTTCTACCAACTATTTGACACCTTTATCAGCGATCTGCAAGCACAGATACCCTTTGACAGTATTGAGTATAAGGATGAGTTAACAAAAACCTCCTTGATAAATGGCACAGCGGGTGATCATCGGTGCAATTATGTGCTCACTTATGCTCAGCGTTCACTGGGCAGTTTAACCATTACCCGTGATGCTGAGTTTGTAAAAGCAGAACTGGAAACCATCGAAGTGATGATTGCGGGTCTGGCTTTACCTTTGCGTAACGCTTTACGCTTTCAACAGGTCATTCGCTTTGCGCAACGTGATGAGCTTACAGGTTTACGAAATGGCAGTTATTACCATGACATCGTTGAGCTGGAAATAAAAAGAGCGCAACGCTATAAAAAACCATTCTCTTTATTAATGTTTGATCTGGATGACTTGAAAGGCATTAATAAGCAACACGGTAAGTCAGCGGGTGACGCAGTTTTGGTGGAAGTGGCGCGACGAATTGAAAAGAAAGCACGTTACAGTGATGTTGTTTATCGTAATGGCGGCGACGAGTTTCTTGTCTTCTTGCCACATACCAGTAAGCCTGAATCGGTAGAAGCGGCGAGAAGAATAAAAGACTATGTTTTGTCTGATAGCTGTCAATATCAAGGCAATGATATTGCCTTCACTTTGAGTGCCGGCGTTGTTACCGTTGCTTATGATGATACCGCGACAAAATTATTCGATCGAGTTAATACCGCGTTATATCATGCAAAAATACTTGGGAAGAATCGTATTTACGGTGATTTGCCTGATGGCAGCAGGGAATCAGGTAACGTGTAATGGTTGCCATGAGCAACATGTACCCAGCGCAAGATGAATCAGATCCGACTATTTCTGATTTTACAGCGATATTGCGTAGAGAAAGTCGTAAAAATAAAACGCAGGTAGGGGATAAAACAGTGATAACAGCAACTGAAAATTATATCTCATCGGAAAACCCGAATCTAAGCAGTATACTGCAGGGGATTCAGGATGACGGACCAGCGGATGCCGCTGAGGCTGGTAAACCAATGAGTGTGCGTGATTTCATGGTGAAACAGAAGGTAAAGCAATCACCGGCTAATACAAACACCGACAAAAAACAGCAAGAAGATATTGTATCGTTATCAACAGCCAGTCTGAAGCGAGAAAAAAAACCGGATTTTTTTTCACAATCAAAAACAACGCTGTTAAAGACAGGCATCGGTAGTTGGTTTCAATTACTGTTGTTACTGACTGTCATTAGCTTGCTGGTGATTAGTTTCTTCCACTTTAATGTGCGCACGAATGCGTTGGAAAAATCATTGATTGTTTATGAAGATAAATGGCAAAATAAAGTCGTACCTGAAAATGCCGAAATATCGACTAACCAGATAGATATAACTGAAAAACTACTACCGATGCAAATTGATTTGCAGTTGGTAAAAACGGCTAATCAGTCTTTAGCAACGAAAGAATCCTCTGCGGAAATAATAACGGCGCTTGCAGCAGAGACTCATGCCGACAAATTGGTTAGCACATCGGCCGCCACATTGGTGGATGAAATAGCGTCCTTAAAAACCCAACTGCAATCTGTAAAAATAAAACTGAAAGAAACGAACCCGCCGCTTGGCAATATTGCAGATGTTCAGAAGGACTTGTTGGCGGCTAGTCAGCAGGCGGCGGCAACAACACAGTCACTGCTTGTAGACAACCGCTACAGCGTTGCTATCGCTTCATTCAAGCGTAAAAATAAAGCAGAAATGTTAGCCACACAAATAACAGATGAAAACTTATCACCTAAAATAAAACAGGCAATGGTTAACGGTCAAGCCGTGTATCGTCTTACCGTGCATGGTTTTACAAATAGACAGCAAGCCGATGCTTTTGTGCTGGATGTAGCAGATAAATACGGCTTGAATGATGCATGGATTAGAAAAAATCCACTACAACATGGTTAGTGAGCCACATATTGAGTCATGAATAATATATTTAACAGACAGTTATTCGTTCTGTGTCTATGCCTGATGTTGCATACGCCAGTTTTAAATGCGGCGACACATCAGAGTCATAACAGTATTTATCAGGCGGCAAAAGAATTTATTACAAAGCATGCGACATCCAAGCATGGAAAACGTCCTGAGATTAAAATGGGCTCGCTGGATTCAAGATTAAAGCTGAGACAATGCGAAAAAAGATTGACTGCATTTTTGCCCAGGGGTGGCCGAGACATTGGCAAAACCACAGTCGGTGTCAAATGTTCTGACTCAAAACCGTGGTCGTTAAATGTGCCGGTCAGTATCAGTATTTATAAGCAAGTCTTGGTGGCAGCGCGACAGATACAAAAAGGTACAATAATTTCGGAAAATGACATTAAGTTGGCAAGATATGATCTCGCTAGTTTGTCACATGGGCATTTTGAAGCGTTAAATCAAGGTGTTGGCATGAAATTAAAAAGACGGATGTCATCCGGTACTGTATTGACACCGGGCATGTTAAAAAAGCCACAGGTTATTTCGCGTGGACAATCAATCACAATACTGGCACAGTCAGGAAACATGCAGGTGCGTATGATGGGAAAAGCACTTGCCAGTGGTGCCATTGGTGAACGGATAAGCGTTATTAATACTAAATCCAAGAAAAAACTAGAAGGAATTGTCACCGGCAGCGGTGAGGTTAAAGTTGACATTTAATCAATATTTGTCTATTTATATTAAATATTAAAGTTTTATTATTAATGGTCGTTAATGTGTGTGATAGTAAAAAAAGAATAATAGGAGTTAAATTATGTCGATAGATATTAATGGCATATCGCCGCCCGCGTTACATGGGTTGAAAGATGAGAGCCAACTGAAACAGGCGGTGGAAAGCACGCCGGCAAAACTTGAGACCGGTCGGTCTTCCACGGCTGATACCATAAGTTTGTCAGATAACGCCGTACAACTGGGCAAGCTTAATAATTCAGTCGTCAATGCGCCAGTGGTTGATACGCAGCGTGTGGAACAGGTAAAACAGGCAATCAGTGATGGTAGCTACAAGCTTGATGCAGAAAGAGTTGCGGACAAACTAATGCAATTTGAAAGTATTCTAAAATCCTGACGTTAATTTGTGATGACCATAAAGCCAAGTTGGCGGTGGTTAACTATCGTGGCTAGCCATTGAGTAAATACCCATGCCCTTAAAAAATCAGCAGCATGCAATTAAGCAGGTATTCGAGCAGGAATTGGAATGTGCCCGGTTGCTTTTGCAGTCATTGGAACATGAGTATAAGGTGCTTTCTGAAAACGATGTTGAAATATTAGAAGCCGTGGTTGGTGAAAAACAGGAACGGATGCTGCAACTCGAAGTGATCTCCAGGCAGCGAGAGAGCTTGCTTGAATCCTGCAATATGAACATGGCAGGTGAAAAAACGTTAGCGCCACAAGAAAACAAGAAAGTCTTCAGTGACAACAAACAGCTGTCCGAATTATGGAGCAGTCTTATAGATGTTGCAGAAAAATGCCGTGATAGAAATCGTGTTAATGGCAGCATTGTCGAAATCATTTCGAAACAGTCACGTCATGCGCTGGACATTTTACAAGGAATTTCTCCGGCGGCATCGGCCGCTTCTGAACTGTATGACAATACCGGCCAATCCGTAAGATCAGCAAATAAACGTTCGTTGATACAAGCCTGATCTGTGCTTGTTTGACCAGAGTAGTTTAGTCTATCCAGTTTAACCAGTCCGTAGCATCCCTCAATTGAGAATACAAAAACCTTGCTTGAAGGTTTTTGTATTTTCATTTTCCTTTGTGCTTGTTTTAAGAAAATGTCTCAACCAATAAAGATATTCATACGACATCAATTGCCACTGGGAGGAAAAAAACTGCCGGCAACGTGCAGACTTTTTTCTATTTTCTCCTTTTATTCTTTACAGTCACCCTTTCTTCGGTTCAACACAATCATCCGTTAGCCCCGCCGCTTACGACTTTTCATGGGTTTTAATAAAAAATATTCGAATCGTGCATAGTTGGCATACGGTTTGCATTTTGTTTAAGCATGTATTTAACAAGAAAAGCTAAAGTTGGAGTAAAACATGCCGATTTCATTTGATTCCGCTTTAGGAATTCATCCACAAGCACTTGCCATACGCGCACAGCGTGCAGAGATACTCGCGTCAAATATTGCGAATGCAGACACACCTGGATATAAGGCGAGAGACATAGATTTTAAATCAATATTGGGAAATGTTGGTTTTCAAAATAGTACGGCATTGCGCCGTACCCATCCACAACATATACAAATACCCTCTGCTGAAACGTCTGCAGAACTTTTATATCGCACACCGGATCAGCCTTCACTGGATGGTAATACGGTTGACATTCATCGTGAAAAAAGTGCCTTCGCAGAAAACGCCTTCCGTTATCAAGCAAGCTTGCAGTTTCTTAGTAACAAGTTCAAAGGCATGATGACTGTTTTAAGAAGCGGGACTAGCTAGGAGAAATACATGGCTCTTTATAATATATTCGACATTGCCGGTTCTTCCATGAGTGCACAATCAGTGCGACTTAATACCGTAGCCAGTAATCTGGCTAATGCAGAATCCGTTAGCAACAAGGCCTCTGATGTTTATCGAGCGCGCCACCCTGTTTTTTCTGCGGTAATGCAGTCACTGGATGGAAATAGTACCAGTAGTTCTTTTGTCCCGGTGCGGGTAGCCGCTATTGTTGAAAGCACAGCACCTGCAAAACAAGAATTTAAACCGGATCACCCAATGGCAAATGCAGAAGGTTTTGTTTTTAAATCGAACGTCAATTCTATTGAAGAAATGGCAAATATGATGTCGGCGTCACGCTCATATCAAAACAGTGTGGAAGTTTTTAATACCTCAAAACAATTATTACTTAAAACATTGACCATGGGTCGATAGTAAAAAATTATCGGGAGCGAACAATGGCAGAAATTGCATTTGAAAATAGATTTACATCAGTCAATCCAGCGTTTGTAAATCAGGCAGCAGTCAAAGAACCAAAGAATGAATTAAATCAGTCTGATTTTATTGAACTGCTGGTCGCACAAGTAAAAAATCAGGACCCAACCAAACCGATGGATCCCAGTCAATTTATGAACCAACTGACACAGTCTTCTATGGTAAATGGGCTAAATGAATTACAAAACTCCTTCGATGATCTGGCAACAAAACTATCGTCTGATCAGTCGCTACAGGCCGCTGCTCTGGTAGGCAAATCAGTATTGGTTGATGGTGGACAGGGTGTGTTAACAGTTGGCGGTAATATTTCGGGTCAGTTAAACCTGCAGCAACAGGCAAGTGACGTGACGTTGAACATATTCAATCGTTTTGGTGAACAAATAAAAACCTTGCCGTTAGGCGGTCATGATGCGGGTAAGTTGTCATTTAAGTGGGATGGCTTTGCCGATGATGGCAGCGTTGCACCGGCTGGACACTATCTGGTTACGGCTAGCGCCTTAACCAATGGTAGTCAGCAAGCGATTAACATTTCACTAGAAGAACGAATAGAAAGTATCTCTTTGAACAGCGGTGCTGATGGTTCGCCATCGGGCACTTTATTAAATCTTGCGAGTGGCCAGTCGGTAACACTCAGTGATGTAACACAAATTAAATAAGCCAAAATAACCGGAGAATAATATGTCATTCAATACAGCATTAAGTGGAATTCAAGCAGCATCCGCTGACCTTGGAATCATTGGCAATAATATTGCTAACTCAGCAACCACAGGTTTTAAATCGTCGCGAGCAGAGTTTTCAGATATTTATGCATCCAGTAACTCTGCATCAAAAACATCTATTGGTCAGGGTGTGCGTATGCAGTTAGCAGCGCAACAGTTTGCGCAAGGCACTATATCGTTTACGGAAAACCCACTTGACCTGGCTATTAGTGGTGAAGGATTTTTCCATTTAGAAAATAACGGTTCAGCGGTCTATAGCCGCGCCGGAAGTTTCAAACTCGATGCCACTGGTAATGTCGTGAACAATGAAGGTTTTTCTTTAATGGCAAGGCAAGCTGATAGTAGTGGTGCTATTACAGGTGCCGTTGCTCCCTTGCAGTTGAACAATACATACTTAGAAGCTAGCCCAACAACTGCGGTTGGGGTGGGTGCAAATCTTGATGCACGTGGGGTAGAAACAGATTCTAGTTGGGCATTGGTGTCCGGAGTACCTGATACAGCAGGATACAACTCATCAACCACCACGACGGTTTACGATAGCTTGGGAAATGACCATACAATGTCTCTTTATTTCAGCAAGCTGGATCCAGCGACTAACCCTAATGAGTGGAATGTTAGAACCTTGATTGGCGGTGTTTTACAAGATACTTCGCCCGTTACTTTTAATACGGATGGCTCCTTTAACGCACCATCGGCAATCAATATTACCTGGAATCCCGGTGGTGGCGCCACCGCTGGTCAGACGATTGTGATGGATTTGTCCGAAAGCACGCAATATGGCAGTAGCTTTGCGGTTAACAGTTTGAGCCAGGATGGTTATACCGCAGGTCAGTTGCTGGGTATTGATGTCAATGATTCGGGTATGGTTTTTACACGTTACAGCAACGGACGCACACAGGTGGAAGCTCAGGTGTTGTTGGCTAATTTTGCCAATGCACAAGGTTTAAGGCCCATTGGTGACAGTTCATGGGTGGAAACTTTTGAATCTGGATCACCCGTCGGCAGTGAACCCGGCACAGCCGGACTTGGTTTAGTGCAATCCAATGCGTTGGAAGATTCCAATGTGGATTTAACGGAACAGTTGGTCAGCATGATTGTGGCGCAACGAAATTTCCAGGCGAATGCACAAACTATTTCAGCGATGGATACCATTACTCAAACAATTATTAACCTTCGTTAGACTATAGAAAAATAGTTAAAGCGCATCGTTAATAGAGCATGATTAACAGGACATAATTATGGATCGTATGATTTTTTTAGCCATGAATGGTGCCAGAGAAATGATGACGGCGCAGGCGATAAATTCAAACAATCTGGCAAATGCGAACACTATTGGCTTTAAGGCTGACTTTCATGCGAGTTTAAGCCAGCAGTTATACGGCCCAGGTCATGCCAGTCGAGTGTATGCCACGGCAAGAGATTCGGGTGTTGATTTTTCAGCAGGAGAAGTTATTAGCACTGGTCGCGACATGGATATTGCGATTAATGGCAAAGGTTGGATTGCCGTGCAAGCAGCGGATGGTAGTGGTGAAGCTTATAGCCGAGCCGGTGATTTAAGGATTGATAACCTTGGTCGTTTAAGCAACGGTGCAGGCCATGTCATTATGGGAAATGGTGGCCCGATTACTATTCCAGCATATGCCAAACTTGACATTGGCAGCGACGGTACTATTTCGATTCAGCCGTTGGGGCAACCCGCTAATACCATGGCGATTATAGATCGCATTAAATTTATTAATCCGCCAAATGATCATATGCAAAAAGGCGGTAACGGTTTAATGCAATTGCAAGCGGGTCGTGCCGCTGAGGTGGATGGCAGTGTCCGCATTGTTTCTGGCTCACTTGAGGCAAGCAATGTCAGTACGGTACATGCACTGGTCACTATGATTGAAATGGCGCGGCAGTATGAATCACATGTAAAAATCATGAAAACTGCTAAAGAGAATGATGCTGCCTCAGCAGCAATAATGAAAATGAGTTAATAGCAGTATTATTTACTGTTTTATCGAGTGGAGAAATATTATGAGTTCAGCTTTATGGATTGCTAAAACCGGACTTGAAGCACAACAAACCCGGATGGCAACAATTTCCAATAACCTTGCTAATGCTAGTACCACAGGGTTTAAACGTGATCGCGCGGTATTTGCCGATTTGATTTATCAAAATGTTGTACAGGTAGGAGCGCAATCTTCAGAAGATACCATTAACCCATCGGGTTTGAACATCGGTACCGGTGTGCGCACAGTTGCCACAGAAAAATTATTTACCCAGGGCAATATTGTGCAAACAGGCAACCAGTTAGATGTTGCGATTCAAGGCAGAGGTTTTTTGCAAATATTAATGCCCGATGGCGCAACGGCTTATACCCGTGACGGTTCTTTGCAAAAAGGCCCGTCTGGTGAATTGGTGACCTCTACCGGTTATCGCTTAGAACCTAATATTACGATACCAGACGAAGCATTAAGTATATCCATTAGTTCAGACGGTGTGGTCTCGGTTGTTACGCAGGGGTCTTCTGCACCCTCTCAAATAGGCACCATTCAGTTGGCAGATTTTATAAATCCTAGTGGTTTGCAGGCAGTCGGTAATAATCTTTTTCTTGAGTCTGCAGCCAGTGGTTCACCTCAAACCGGATCACCAGGATTAACGGGTTTGGGGACACTCATCCAGTCTTCGTTAGAAAGTTCAAATGTTAATACCGTTGAAGAACTAGTTAATATGATAGAAACGCAACGTGCATATGAAATGAATTCAAAAGCCATTTCAACAGCCGATCAGATGTTGCAGTATGCAACCAATAATATGTAAGTGAGAGATGACACCATGAATATTACTCGATCTTTATCACTGCTAATAGTCGCATTAATGCTAACTGCCTGTGCCTCACCTAAGCGTGGTGACATCGAGTATGCTCCAGCAAAACCAGTGGTACAGATGGGCCCGTTGCAACACTCAGACTCCATTTATCAGGTTAGCTCTGCATGGTTGTTAATGGAAGATATAAAGCCTCGACGTGTCGGCGACATGTTAACCGTGTATCTGCAGGAGAGAACTGACGCGAGTAAAAATGCCGATACAGCAACCAAAAAAACAACAGAAAATGAAATTACAGCGTTGAATTTTTTAGGCACGCCAGTGACATACAATGACCGTAATTTACTGGATACAAAACTTTCATCCATTTATGATTTTAAAGGTGAAGCCGATAGTGGGCAAAGCAATTCACTCACCGGCAGCGTAACAGTCACCGTTGTCGAAGTGTTAACAAATGGTAACTTGCTTGTACAGGGGGAAAAATGGATCAAGATAAATCAGGGAGAAGAATTTATCCGTTTGCGAGGCATCGTACGGCCAAGTGATATTTCACCCGATAATACAATTTTATCAGAGCGTATCGCTAATGCTGAAATACAATATAGCGGCAAAGGCTCACTTGCCAATTCCAATGAACAGGGTTGGTTGGCAAAATTCTTTAATAGTCCGTGGATGCCATTCTAATGAAAAATTATCATACAACAAAATCGGTATTTGATAGAAATATACTATTTATAGCCCTAACGTTAATTTTTGTCTTATTAGTTCCGGTAACAACGGTTAGTGCAGAGCGCATTAAAGATCTTTCAACAGTGCAGGGCATGCGTGATAATCAGCTAATTGGTTATGGTTTGATTGTAGGTCTTGATGGTAGTGGCGATTCCGTTGGTCAGGTTTCTTTCACCGCGCAAAGCTTGAAAAATATGTTATCGCAATTAGGTGTGGTTATTCCACCGGGTGTGAATCCGCAGCCAAAAAATGTTGCAGCGGTAATGTTGCATGCTACCTTGCCGCCTTTCATCAAAAAAGGTCAAAGAATTGACGTTACTGCATCGTCAATTGGAAACTCCAAGAGTTTACGAGGCGGCACCTTATTAATGTCACCATTAAAAGGCGCTGATGGTCAGGTTTATGCCATTGCACAGGGTAATTTAATTGTGGGTGGGCTTGGTGTTGAAGGTTCAGACGGTTCAAAAATTACCATTAACATACCCAGTGTCGGGCGTATTCCTAAAGGCGCAATTGTTGAGCGTACCATTAAGAATACATTGGGCGGTAAAAATCAAATAGTGTTGAATCTTTTTTCAGCAGACTTTACCACTGCCAACAGAATGTCGAATGCGATCAATGAAATCTTTGGTCAGGGTACGGCGAGAGCCATTGACCCAATTTCTATTGAAGTCAGAGCGCCAACTAGGCAAAAGGATAAAATTGCGTTTTTATCCATGGTTGAAAATATAGAAGTTTCACCAGGTGAAGCCGCCGCACGTGTCATTATTAATTCAAGAACCGGTACTGTGGTTATTAGTAGTGCGGTACGTGTTTCCGCTGCCGCTGTTTCACATGGCAATTTGGTGGTAACCATTAAAGAGAGTGAAGCTGTCAGTCAGCCGAATGCTTTTGCCCGAGTGGGCAATACAGAAGTGACGCAAGATTCTCAGCTTAATGTTAGTACCGATGATAACCGCATGTTCTTATTTGACCCCGGTGTTGATTTGAATGACATCGTACGTGCGGTCAATCAGGTAGGTGCCGCCCCCGGTGATCTTGTTGCCATATTAGAAGCATTAAAAATGGCGGGTGCACTGCACGCAGAGTTGGTGGTTATCTAAAATGAATAGTATGCATAACATTGCCGATGCAGGTGTTTATACCGACTTTAGTGGTTTGCAGAAGTTGCGCGCCAAAGTCTCGGGTCAAAACGATGGCGTACAGTCGCAAGCGGCAACGAAAGAAGTCGCGCAACAGTTTGAAGCATTGTTTTTACAGATGATGCTTAAATCAATGCGTGAAGCAACAATAAGCGGTGACTCTACAGAATCCGATCAAACTCGTTTTTACCAAGGAATGTTTGATAAACAAATAGCATTGGAGCTGGTTAATAGTGGTGGTGGCGGTGGTCTGGGAATCGCTGACATGCTGGAACGTGACATGGTTGGTAAACAACAAAAGCCTGAGGAAAAACCTTTAGCGGGTGATTTTGAATTAATACAAAAACAGATAAACCGCTCGACTTCCTCAATACAAACATCCTTCATTGGTAATCAGGAGTAGGGCATATGTCAGGCAGCAGTTTACTTGGTATTGGTAGTTCAGGCTTACAGGCATTTCAGCGTTCGCTCACTACCATTGGACATAATATCGCAAATGTGAACACCGAAGGTTACAGTAGACAAAGTGTAGAGCTGAGTACTCGAGTGCCGCAACTTAGCGGTTTTGGATCTATCGGTACGGGTGTACAGGCTACTAGTATTACACGTTCCTTTAGTAGTTTTATTGAAGCCAATGTGCGTAACAGTGCCTCAGCGGCAGCAGAGTTTCAGGCTTTTCATACATTGGCATCACAGATTGATCAAGTTATTGCAGACCCTGACACAGGGGTTGCAACATCCATCCAACGTTTTTTTAATGCAATGCAAGATGTTTCCCACTCGCCAACATCATCCGCGTCTCGTCAAGTGTTACTGGCGGAGTCACAATATCTTGCGACACACTTTAACGAATTGTCATCTTGGATGAATGGTGTGCGCAATCAGGTTAATGGCGATATCCGCAGCAGCGTTAGCGAAATTAACACCTTAAGCACTTCCATCGCAACATTAAATGAATCCATTGTTGTCACCCAAAACCGGTTAGGAGGTCAGCCAGTCAATGACTTGCTCGACCAACGGGATTTATTGATACGAAATTTATCAGAACTGGTTTCAGTTACCACAGTACAGCAAGACGATGGTGCTATTAATGTAATGGCAGGCAGTGGCCAAATGTTGGTTGTTGGTAACCGACCCACAACCCTGGAAGCCTTTATCGTTGCCAGTGATCCGGGTACGCTTGGTGTGGCGATAAGGGGTAGCGGTGGCACCTTGGTTCCGATTACTGAACAACTTTCAGGCGGGCGTTTAGGTGGCACATTAAACTTTCGAGACAATATGCTTAACCCTGCAAGTAACAGTTTGGGTTTAACCGCGATCAGCATGGCTCACTTTATCAATGAGCAGCAAACACAGGGCATGGATTTGGATGGAGCACTGGGCACTGAAATGTTCACGATTTCACAGCCACAAGCACTAACGCTAGCGGGAACGCCGGGGAAAGTCAGCGTGGCATTCAATAATATTGGTGAACTGACGAACAACGACTACACCATGCGATATACCTCCGGTGCTTGGCAGTTATCGCAAAACGATACCAATCAAGTGGTACCGATGAGCGGAGCGGGAACCGCACTAGACCCTTTTATTGCAGACGGATTACGTTTTGAAATAACTTCTTCGCCAGTCGCCGGTGATACTTATTTAATACAACCCACACGTAATGGTGCTGCCGACATGCAGATGTTATTGGCAAACGATAGACAAATTGCCGCTGCTGCACCATTAAGAACCATTGCTTCTGCGGCGAATACTGGCAGTGGCGAAATGTCATCAGGTGTGGTGAGTGACATTAATAATAGCGTTTTTCAAAGCACTGCCGGTCAGTTATCACCGCCGGTAATGCTGCGTTTTACCAGTGCGACTAGTTACGATATATATAACAACGCCAATCCTGCTAGTCCAGTTTTACTGGAGTCGGGAATTATCTACAACCCGGCGACGGGTGCTGATGTGTTTCCGACACCTTCTGGGATTGACCACGGATACAGTATGCGCTTGACCGGTGTGCCCGACATAGGGGATGAGTTTCGCAGTGAATATAACACCGGCGGTGTTGGTGATAACCGCAATATGTTGTTGCTGTCTGCGGTGCTAAATAACAAATCAATGTCAAATGGCACTGCCAGTATTAATGACAGTTACAGCACCTTAGTCGCCGATGTTGGAACCGCAACCAAACAGGCAGAACTCAGCAGTCTGTCACAAAACCGAGTGCTGGAACATGCCATTGCATCGCGTGATTCTGTTTCAGGCGTAAATTTGGATGATGAAGCTGCAAACTTAATTCGTTTTCAACAAGCCTATCAGGCATCGGCACAAGTTATCGCAGTGGCGAGTTCATTGTTTGATACCTTACTTAATTCGATAAGGAGATAAAAATGCGTATCTCGACAGCACAAATATTTCAACAAGCAGTGAATGCCATGTTAAATACTCAGGCTGAACTGGCTAAAACGCAGCAGCAGATTGCCACCGGCAAGCGTGTTTTAACGCCCAGTGATGACCCCACCGCAGCCACTCGAATTCTTGATCTAAATAAAGTGATTGAAAGCACTAACCAGTTTCAACGAAATGCCGATTTTGCAGAAACACGTCTGGTTATGGGAGAGGCGGTGTTAACCGAAGTAAATGATGTTTTACAACGTATCCGTGAAATTTCGGTACACGCAAATAATGGCAGCTTGAGTGCGAGTGATCGTTTGTCGATGGTGGCAGAAGTGCAGCTCAGTATTGATGCTCTGATGCAATTAGCAAACAGTACCGATGCCAGTGGTGAATATTTATTCGCCGGTTTTAAAACCGATACCGTACCGTTTACCGATGACGGTTCCGGTAATTTTAGTTACAACGGTGACCAGGGTCAGCGAAATGTACAAATTGGCAGCAGAAGTCAGGTATCGGTTGGAGACTCTGGTGACGACATATTCATGAAAATTGATGACGGTGCAGGAGGCAATGCCAGTATGTTTTCAGTGATACAAGATTTTGTCACAGATCTAGAGGCAAATACACCATCAGGCGTGACACTTAGTCGCCTAGATTCCGCGCTCAACGTAGTGAACGATGCTCGCGCAAGTATTGGTGGCCGTTTAAATACCATTGATGGGCAAAGAAATGTGAATAGCAGTTTTACGCTGGTACTGCAGGAAAATCGTTCAGGTCTACAAGACTTGGACTATGCAGAAGCCGTCAGCAGGTTTGAGCAGCAGTTACTGTCGTTACAAGCATCGCAACAAAGTTTTGTAAAAATTCAGGGTTTGTCATTATTTAACTATCTGTAGCTATGGCACGTGTAAATGGGATATAAAAATGAAAAGCATAGAAATAAAAATTCAACAGAAGACAAAACGTCATGATAATCATGTGGCAAGGCTGATCTTCGAAGCGAATGACTATTTTGAAGAAAATAAGTTGAAGCAGGCAAATTACCTTTACCAGAAAGCGTTACAGTTAGAACCTAAAAATATTTTGGTACTAAATGGTTTGGGTTTGATTGCAATGCAAGCCGGCATGTTAAAACTGGCTGTTGAGTTTTTAAACATGGCATGGGAGTTAAACCCAGATAACATCGAGACAAATAAAAATCTTGCTCAGGTTCATACCCGTGCTTCACGCTTTAATGATGCCATATTGCATTATATATGTATGTTGAATATAGACGAAAATAATGCAGAGGCACATGCAGAATTAGCACGTTTGAACTTGAGGCAAGGTAATCTTGACCTTGCCCTGCATCACTACAAATACGCCTTTGAATTAAATCCTGATGACCCTAAGAATCTGCAAGGCGTGGCTGAAATTGATGCCAGTATTCTAAGCGATCAGGATGTTATTAATATTGAAAAATTACTTGAAAACACAGAATTGTCACTGGAAGATCGTAGTAGCTTTTATTTTTCATTAGGCAATATATACGATGCCAGTGGTCGTTATGATAAAGCCTTTGCCAACTATCTGGTGGCGAATATGAGCAAGGGTTTAATGTTTGACGGTGATAAACACGTAAGCGTGATGACGCAACGGATTGCCACCTATACGCCTGCCATATTTAATAAGTTTGATAGGAATGCGTTAAATAATAGCGTGCAACCAGTATTTGTTGTGGGTATGCCATGTTCAGGCATCAGCCTGGTGGAAAACATGCTCAACAGAAAGGCGGATGTCTATAGCATCGGCGAAGGCAATCAAATCAGGCTGATTTCAGAACGGTTTAACAGGCTTTATAAAAACGATTTTAACATTGAAATTATCAATAACTATTCAAGGTTTTATCTTAATGAGGTCAATAACATTGCTGCTAGCAGCGAAAGCAAGAAACCAGAAAAAATAATAAATACAATGCCAGAAAATTATCTGTATCTGGGTTTGATTGCACTGTTATATCCACAGGCGCAAATTATTCACTGTGTTAGAAATCCGTTTGATGTTTGTCTCTCCAGTTATTTTCGAAACTTTACGACAGAAAATGATTATTCATATAATCAGGAACATATAGCGTTATATTTTCAGCAATATCAACGTTTAATGGCGCATTGGGAAGATGTTCTGCCGATAAAAATACATAAGGTGAATTATGAAGAGTTAATTGCATGCCCGGCGAATGTCAGTAAGCAGTTATTTGAATTTATCAACATACAATGGCAAGTATCAGGGCAGGCTTTTGCCACGAGTAAAAATAAGGTCAATATAGCGAGGTATTCACTGCCTGAATCTCGGCAGTATAAAGTTTCGTCTGAAAATAGTAGACATTACAAAAAACACCTACATGTTTTTGTAAACGAGTTATCGCCCTCCGGCATCATGACAGTGCCTTATGGCTGTCAACATATGTAAATCAGTCATTATGAGAAATATATTGAAAACATGTAAACAGCCATTAAAGTTTTTTAAAGTCCTGTCGTTAAGGATAGCAGAAGCAGTAAATACACCACGTTGGTCGTATATCTGCTCGCTCTAGGAGAACAGACATGGCTTTAACAATTAATACTAACGTTGCCTCATTAAACGCGCAGCGTAATTTATCTTCATCATCAATGGATCTTGCGACATCACTACAACGTTTATCCTCTGGTTTGCGCATTAACAGTGCAAAAGACGATGCGGCAGGTCTGGCTATTTCAGAAAGAATGACCACACAAATACGTGGCATGAATATCGCCATGCGTAACGCCAATGATGGTGTTTCTTTAGCACAAACGGCGGAAGGCTCGCTTGATAGTGTCAGTAGCGCCTTGCAACGTATTCGTGAACTAGCGGTACAGTCTGCCAATGCAACAAACAGTGCATCTGACCGTGCAGCACTGAATGCAGAAGCGCAACAGCTTAAAAGTGAAGTTGATCGTGTG
This sequence comes from uncultured Thiotrichaceae bacterium, assembly GCA_964651445.1. Taxonomy (GTDB): domain Bacteria; phylum Pseudomonadota; class Gammaproteobacteria; order SZUA-229; family SZUA-229. The sequence continues at coordinate 4,569 of CAZYYW010000001.1, read as the reverse complement.
GCGACACAAACAAATTTCAATGGTGTTAAGTTGCTTGATGGTAGTTTTGTTGATCAGAGCTTTCAGGTAGGTGCTAATCGTGGTGAAACGATTGCTATTAGCGGCATTGTCAATGCACAATCTTCTAGTTTGGGCGAAAATCATAATGCTACCTCAGCTACAGGCGCTACTGTTGCAGCAGGCACTGCTGATGTTAACTGGGGTGCTATTGAAGCAGACACACTTACCATTAACGGCACAAATGTCGGCGCTATCGGTGTGGCTACTAGTGCAGCAGAGCGTGCGGTCGGTGTAAGTTCAGCCATTAATGCAATTTCTGGCACAACCGGTGTTATTGCATCAGTGGGCGGGACGAATAGTGATTTAGTGACTCTTAGTTACGCAGGTGATGCTGCAAAGGCAGATGCTATTGTTGTTGCATTTGTTGCCAGCGCCGGTGGTGATCAAGACGCTGCAACCGTTAACACAGGTCTAGCGGCAGCTACAACTGCAACCTCGGTAACCAATGGCTTTGCCAGCATGGATATATCAACAGCGACAGGTGCAGTAGCAACAATTGGACAGATGGATGCAGCGCTAACAGCGGTTAACACTGCACGTGCTGATCTGGGTGCAATTCAAACACGTTTTGAAAGTGTGGTAAATAATCTGGCCATTAACTCAGAAAACACCAGCGCAGCACGTGGTCGTATTCGTGATGCTGACTTTGCTGCAGAAACAGCAAGTTTGACACGTAATCAGATTCTGCAACAGGCCGGTGTTGCCATGTTGTCGCAAGCAAATTCAATACCACAAAACGTATTGAGCCTGCTTCGGTAGTTGGTTAATGAATGGTCAGGCAAGGTTTTTTGCCTGACCACGGTTACCGGTAGTATTTTAATAAGCTTTGGCAGGGATACACTGCCAGAGTTTTTATTGTTTAAGCGTCATACTAATTATGTGATACGAAATAATTTTAAATGCAGTCATAAAGTTTAGAGGATTTTGAAATGCCAATTATTGCAAGTGGAATCGGTTCAGGTCTGGACATAAATAGCATTGTCTCACAGTTAGTTGCTGCCGAGGCAGAACCGGTGAATGCACGATTAAACACACGAGAAACCAGTTTGGGTTCGGAGCTATCGGCCTTCGGCACACTTAAAGGCGCACTGTCTGCTTTTCAAACCAGTATAAGTCGTCTGGAAGATCCATTAGCATTCCAGGTTTATAAAGCCAGTTCCAGTAATGACGAGGTGTTTAGCGCCACAACAGATGACACCGCAGTTGCAGGTAGTTATAACATTGAAGTAATACAACTAGCACAGGCAGAAAAACTGCGTTCGGCGGATTTTACTGATAGTAGCGAGGTTATGGGTGCCGGTACACTTGATATATCACTTGGCGCAGAAACCTTTCAGCTCACCATCGATAGTAGCAACAATACATTAGAAGGCATACGCGATGCTATCAATATAGCATCGGATAATCCTGGAGTAAGAGCATCTTTAATCACTGTAGATTCGGGGACGCAGTTAATTCTAAGTTCAGATCAGGTGGGCGCAAGTAATACCATTAATGTACTTGCCACAGATGATGGTACGGTGCCTGGGTTTGATTTAACGCAACTGGATTCATCCAATTTAACAACGCTGATATCGGCATCTGACGCGGTAATACAAGTCGATTCGCAGACAGTGACACGTGGCAGCAATAATTTTTCCGATGTTATTTCAGGTGTGACCTTTAATCTCAACAGTGCGCAACCAGGTTCATCAGAAACACTTTCGGTGGTACTGGACAATGACGCCATTAAAAAAGATGTCGATAGTTTTGTCTTGAATTACAACACGCTCATCGGTGTGATGAAAGGTTTATCAGGTTTTGATCAATCGACTTTAATAGCAGGGCCGCTAAACGGTGATTCTGTGGTTAGAGGGATACAAAATAGCTTGCGTCAGGCGCTGTCTTCTGGTGCCAGTGGCGGTGTATTTTCTAACTTATCTGAGCTGGGCATCACACTAGGGGATGGTGGCAGCTTAAAGCTGGACGCAACCGTGTTTGATGAAAAACTCGCCAGTAATTTATCCGATGTAAGGAATTTCTTTTCTTCCTCTGGTGGTATAGCACAAGGGTTTTCTGCCGCGATAACAGGGTATGTTGCTGACGACGGTATTATTGATTCTCGCCGAGATGGTCTGCAAAGTCGGTTAGATGGAATAGACGATAGGCGAGAAGTATTAGATAGACGCATGGCTTCATTAGAAGCGCGTCTGAGTGCGCAGTTCATCGCGATGGATATATTAGTGGCGCAGTTGCAGTCGACAGGTAGTTTCTTAACGCAACAACTCGCCAATTTACCTCAAATCTCCCGAAGGTAGCGTATGGCGGTGATTATTTCGCTTTTTCGGCGATAAATATTGAGCAAATAGGCGCAAGATTAAAGGAAATTTTAAGCCTGTCGATATAGTTACTAGTAGTAATGAAAGTCTAAGACGTTATCCTGAAAAAAATTTCAGGCAGGTATTGAGTCGATAAAGCGTAAGGACGAATGTTTTAAAATAATTAGCAGGTGACACCCTGATGAGAATATCCAATGATGATAACAAGATGATTGACGTTAGTCAGAGAGCCGCAGAAAGAATATTGCCGGTTAATGGTACAGCTTCAGCGCGTAATCATCCGCAATTCGGTAATGAATTGCCAGCACAGGCGGCAAAGCCAGAACAAAGTGCCGCAGTGGTAGAAGCTGTGGATGCAGCGCAACTTGACGAAGCAGTGAAAAAAATTAATGAAACTATGCAGCTTGTGCAACGTGAAATTCATTTTAGTGTCGACAAAGATAGCGGTAAGACTGTTATTAAAGTCATTGACTTAGCCACAGATGAAGTGATTCGACAAATCCCAAATGAAGAGGCTTTAAGCTTTGCTCGAAACTTGGGTGATGGTGGCAATATAAAGCTATTTAGTGAATACATGTAATTGGCATTTAAATTGCAGATGTGTAGATAGCGACTAGTTAAGTTGCCACCCGTTATGAGAATATTTAAAAGGCAAAGCAAACATGTGGTTAATTGTTTGGTTTTTATTGGACAGTGAAATAACTAAAAAATAGAGGGCGCAGAATGAGCATTGCAACAATGGGCACAAATATCTCACATTATAACCAGATAAACAGAATTAGCGGCGTAACAGATGCCGATCCGCATCGACTGGTGATGATGTTACTAGAAGGTGCTCTAGGTAAAATAGCGATAGTTAAAGGATTAATGGCGCGTGAGGAAACGGCTAAAAAAGGTGAAGTTATCGGACAAGCGATAGCCATTATCGGCGGATTGAAATCCAGTTTAAACATCGAAGCTGGCGGTGAGCTGGCGAGAAACCTGGATAATATTTACGAGTATATTGAAGGTCGTTTATTAAAAGCAAACATGAAAAATGATGTTTCAATACTAAATGAGGTTTCTGGTTTGTTGCATGAAATAAAGTCTGGCTGGGAATCGATACCCCAAGATATGAGAAAACAGACAGACGTTGATATTTCAGTTGCATCATAATTTTTCTACTAACCAGATAACAACAACCACGTGAGCATTGGCTATGAATAATAAAGATAAACAAATACAGAGTGCTATTGTGTGCAGTGAGAGCATGCTAAAAGATGCTGCAGCGGGTAACTGGAACAAAGTCATCGATATAGAAGTGAAACGCAGTGAATTGCTTGAGCAATTATTCTCCGGTTCGATACAGCATCATAATGTCGTTGATATAGACAACAAAATACAGAAAATCATCGATATAAACAAACAACTAGAAAAGATTACCCTAAAAGCACGCGAAAATTCTCGCAGCGAAATTTCAACCATCAGCAAGGGTCGGCATGCGGTTAATATGTATGCCATGAACAGTGCTTAGTTAAAACCCTTCCTTAAGATATTCATCAGAGCCGCCTTAGGGCGGCTTAAACATATTCTGAATGGACTACCGGTTCATTATAATATTCGTTACTTATATCTTTATTATCTGAATAAATGATATCTTGATTACTTGTCCAAACCAAGTCGCCAATGGCTTTAAATTTTGCCACGGAAATGGTGATGTTCTTTTTATTGTTTCCTGAAGCACAGTCAATCACTTGATCACGGCTTAACTGATACATTTCGTAAGGCTCAAAAGTGTTGTCCATTAATGCAAGGATGACAATATCCCAGCTAGCATTTGGATTTATCTGTCCAAGTCGATGACCTGATTTTATTGAATCTGTAATTATCCTACTTTTTATCAGTACCTTTTGTCCCTGACGCTGTTGCTTGCCAATAGCATCGAAGCCAGCGTTGTGTTCATTGCATAAGGTGAGGTCAAGGTATCGTGATACATCATAACGGGCTATCTCACCGGATACAGGCAAAATAGTCCCGGTTGTACGCCTGAATTCTGCAGCAATACGACGTGTTTCATTGATCAGTTTGTCGATCGAGTATAAAGACATGATATTTCCAGTTATATGTTATGTATGCAATATCGGCAGTACCGTTTATTTCTTAAGGAGCCTCTGAACAAGTCTGGGTCGAGCAGATTGCAGATTAGCTTGTT